>JBBDSM010000102.1:0-5078 GCA_040904945.1 Gemmatimonadota bacterium | reverse complement strand
AGGTGGACGTGCGCCATGACGTCGTGTCGGAAGCGCCGCTCGTACTCGGCCGCCGCGTCGAGGTCGATGTCGTCCAGATGGGCGCGCATCTGCTCGAGGGCCTCCGGCGAGATGTCGAGCCCGAGCTCGGCCTCGGACTCGGCGAGGGCGAGCCAGAGCCGCCGCCAGGTTCCGAAGCGCTTGGCGGGCGAGAAGATTTCCTGCATCTCACGCGACGCGTACCGGTCGGCGAGTGGGTGGACGTAGCTGTCAGGGGTCCCAGGGGTCACTCATCGACTCCAGTAGAAGTTGCGCATGTTGTAGTCACCGTTCCGCTCGAAATACATGACGATCCGTCCCGTCCCGCGCAGGGACTGGAAGGCGCTCGCCGCGTCCTCGGCGCTCCGGATCCGCGCACGGTTGATCTGCACGATCACGTCGCCGGGCCCGAGCCCGAGCTGGCCCTGGAGCTCGCTCGAGATGTCGGCGATGAGCGCGCCGTCCGCGCTGGTGAGGTTACGCTCGACCTGGATCTGCGGGGTGACCGTGATCAGCTCGATGTCGCTCAGGACCCGTACCCGCTCCGCGGTGACGGACGGGAACGCGACCGCCTCCAGGACGATGGCCCGGGGCTGACCCTCCACGGAGAGCTCCAGCCGGTCTCCTGCGCGGAGGTCCATGATCATCCCCTCGAAATCGAGCGGTCCGGCGAGCACGCGGTGGTTGGCGAGGAGCAGGCGATCGCCGACTTCGAGGGCCGCCCGGTCGGCCGGCGACCCGGGTGCGACCCGGCTGATCCGTACGCCGCGCGTCCGGCCCCAGGCGTCGGCCTCGACCGGCTCCACGTCGAGCCCCACCCACGCTCGCCGGATCTCGCCGAAGCGGACCAGGTCGTCGGCGATGCGCATCGCCCGGTCGATGGGGATCGCGAAACCCAGCCCCTCGCTCCCGCCACTCCGCGAGATGATCGACGCGTTGATGCCGATGATCTCGCCCAGCGCGTTCACGAGCGGCCCGCCGGAGTTGCCGGGGTTGATCGACGCGTCGGTCTGGATCATCCCGAAGTAGAAGCCCTGGCCCTCGGATGAAGGCGTGATGTTCCGGTTCACGGCCGACACGACTCCGGCGGTCACGGTCGGCTCGACGTCGGCGGCGTAGTTCCCCAGGGGATTGCCGATGGCGATCGCCCATTCTCCGATCATCAGCCCCGCTACCGTGCCGATGGGCGCGACCGGGAGATCCCGCCCCTCGATGCGAAGCACCGCGATGTCGGACACCGGGTCGGTGCCCACCAGCTCTGCCTCGAAGTCGCGCCCGTCAGCGAGCGAAACCTGGATCCTGGAGGCGTCCCGGATGACGTGGTCGTTCGTGAGCACGATTCCTTCGGGGCGCACGATGACGCCGGACCCGAAGCCGGCGCTCCGACGCTGCGCGTTCGGCGGGAGGAAGAAGCTCTCCCACGCGCTCCGGGCTTGCACGCGCTGGGTGCGAATGACGCTGATGCTCACGACGGAGGGTGCGACGCGGTCGGCCGCCCGCACGATGGCGGTGGTCCGGCTCTCGTCGAGCGCGTCCACGCGCTCCGGGGACTGCGCGGCCTTCTGTGGCGACTGGGCCGCGTCCAAAGCGTCCGCAGAACCGCACGCGGCCGCCACCCAGACCGTCAGGGCCACCAAGGCCCTCAGGCTCCAGCCGTTCATGTCGCGTCCTCCTCCACGTCGCTTCACACCCGCCGTCCCGCGTCTCAGAGCTTCGTGTCCAGCTTGTCCCAGTCCGCCAGGAAGCCCTCGAGCCCCTTGTCGGTCAGAGGATGCTTGCCGAGCTGCCAGAGCACCTTCGGCGGAAGCGTGCAGCAGTCGGCGCCAATGAGCATGCATTCCACGACGTGCGTGGGATGCCGGAGCGAAGCCGCCAGGATCTCGGTCTCGAACCCGTAGTTGTCGTACACCTGACGGATCTGGTGGATCAGGTCCATCCCCTCTCCCGAGATGTCGTCGATGCGCCCGACGAACGGCGAGATGTACGTCGCCCCAGCCTTGGCGGCGAGCAGCGCCTGCGAGACGGAGAAACAGAGGGTGACGTTGACCCGGTGCCCCGCGTTGACGAGGTCACGGCACGCTTTGAGCCCGTCCTCCGTGAGCGGCACCTTCACCACCGCGTTCTCGTGGATGGCCGCCAACTTCTTCCCCTCGGCGACCATCGTCTCGCGGTCCACCGCGACGACCTCGAGGCTGACCGGTCCGGAGACGGCCTCGCAGATCTCGAGGTAGATCTCCTTGGGGTCGCGGTCGCCCGCGATCTTCGACACGAGGGAGGGGTTGGTCGTCACGCCGTCGATCAGGTTGGCGTCGGCGGCGCGGCGAATCTCGTTCAGGTCTGCTGTGTCGAGGAAGATCTTCATGCTTGGTTGTTGCTCCGGTTTGTCGGCTCGGCCGCGGTGGGGGAGCCGGATGGATACTCCACTAGCGCCAGGAAGAGCCCCTCGGGTGGTGCGGGAGGGGAGGTGACGAGGTCTGGGTCGCCCTCGAGGAGGGCTTGAAGGTCCTGCTCGGGCCGCTTGCCGCGGCCGATCTCGATCATGGTGCCCACGAGGTATCGCACCATGTGGTGGAGGTAGCGGTTCGCGGTGATCTCGAAGCGGAAGCCGAGCTCCCATCGAGACCACGACGCTCGTCCGACCGTGCAGTCGTAACCTCGCTGCGGTTGTCCGCTCTTCGAGAACCCACGAAACGAATGGGTTCCCGGGAGCGCCTCCGCGAGCCGCGGCAGCACGCCGGGGTCGAGGGGCTCGTCGAGCGCCCAGCACCACCGCCTGTGGAACGGGGATCCCGCGAGCGCCTCCGTACCGACGTCGTAGCGGTACGTGCGCGCGATGGCATCGAATCGGGGATGGAAGCCCGGCGGCGCCTCGTCCGCGGCCTCGATCCAGATGTCGCGGGGTAGGGTCGCGTTCAACGACTTGCGAAGCGCCGGCGCGTTCCAACTGGCGGGCATGTCCACCGAGACCACCTGGCCGGTCGCGTGCACGCCGGTGTCGGTGCGCCCGGAGCCGACCACGGTGCGCGGGCTGTTCGCCAGCCGGGTGAGGGTTGCCTCGAGCTCACCCTGGACCGTGCGATGATCGGGTTGGAACTGCCAGCCGTGAAAGGCCGAACCGTCGTAATGCACGGTGAGCTTGAGCCGCGTCGTGTCGGAGGGATCCACTGCGGAAAGGTAGGCGGGAGGCGGAGCGTGTCAAGCGACCGGAGTGCCGCGAGATTGACCGCAAAGCCGCGTCGATATTAGCCTTCCGGGCTCCCGCCCGTTCGCGACATTCGAGGAGCGCCCCGCGTGCCCGACGCCACCGCACCCGTCCACTTCCCGACCCTCCTCGAGCATGTCGCCGAGGGAGGAGACCTGACCGCATCCCAGGCCGAGGCCGCCTTCGACCAGATCATGTTGGGGGAGGCCACCGAGACCGAGATGGCCGCCTTCCTCATGGGACTGCGGACGAAGGGCGTGTCGGCAGCAGAGGTGGCGGGCGGCGTCCGCGCGCTTCGCAAGGCGATGGTGCCCGTCGCGTCGAGCGACCCGTCGACACTGATCGACACCGCGGGCACCGGCGGCGGCGCGCTCACGACGTTCAACATCTCCACCGCCGCCGCGCTCGTGGCCGCCGGAGCGGGCGCCCGCGTGGCCAAGCACGGGAACCGTTCGTTCACGTCGCGCAGCGGTAGCGCCGACGTCCTCGAGGCGCTGGGCGTCCGAATCGATCTGACGCCCGAGCGAATGGGAGAGGTGCTGGAGGAGGTCGGGATCGTCTTCATGTTCGCTCCGCTCCTACATCCGGCGATGAAGCACGTCGGGCCGGTGCGGCGAACGCTCGGTATCACCACGGCCATGAACCTGCTCGGCCCGCTCACGAATCCCGCGGGCGCGGCACGCCAGGTGATCGGCGTCTCCGACCCGCGGCTGCTTCCGCTCGTCGCCGGCGCGCTGTTGGAACTCGGACACCGCTCAGCGATGGTGGTGCACGGGGAGCCGGGTGTCGATGAAGTCAGCCCCATGGGGACGACGCGCGTCGCGGAGCTTCGTGACGGGTCCGTGAGGGAGTACGATCTCGACCCCGAGTCGGTGGGGCTCGAGAGGGCGGGGCCCGAGGGGCTGGAGGGCGGAGAGCCCGAGGACAACGCCCGCGCCATCGAGTCGGTGTTGTCCGGCGTGGAGGGATCTGCGCGCATCGCCGTCGTGCTGAACGCAGCGGCGGCACTCCTGGTCGCGGGGCTCGCGGAGGATTGGAGCGATGCGGTGAAGGCCGCCGAGTCGGCCATCGATGACGGCCGGGCCGCGGACGCCCTGAGTCGCCTCAGGGACGCGACGTCGCGCTAGTGTAGTGTGGCCGAAGTCTCTTGGCATGGACCTCCCTGCGGTCGGTCGTCTCGCGGAAGCGCTGGCAGGTCCTCGTCGGCTGGAGGGCCGCTCGGCTCGAGCGCCGCTGCATCTCCTCCGGCTGCGTTGCTTCTCCTCGACATAGCGGTGCTATGCCTCGTCGTCGCGCCTTGCCGGCGGAGCGCTTCGGCACTCTCGCTACTCAAGAGACTTCGGCCACACTACACTAGACGGGTATCGTCCGGAGCGTTTCGTCAGTACTTACGGATGACGCCGACCACGACGCCCTGGATGCGCACTTCGCTCGCGTCGACCACGATCGGCACCATGGTGGGGTTCGCGGGCTGGAGCCGGATACGGTTCCCTTCCCGGTAGAGCTTCTTCACCGTGGCCGAGTCGCCGCCCACGAGGGCGACCACCATCTGCCCGTCTTCGGCGTTCTCTTGCGCCTGCACGACGATGTAGTCTCCGTCACGGATCTGCTCCTCGATCATGGAGTTCCCCTCGACGCGGAGTACGTAGTTGTCCTTCCGGCGCCTGATCATGTCCGGCGGAACGGCCAGCGTCTCGCGGTTTTCCATGACCTCGATGGGGAGACCGGCGGCGACCGCCCCCAGGAGCGGCAACTCGATCGCCGGAGCCGTCGACTCCTGGGACACGAGTTCCACGGAACGGCTCTCGTTGTAGGACTTCCTTATGTAGCCCTTGCGTTCCAGATTGCTCAGGTGCTC
>JBBDSM010000101.1:0-5113 GCA_040904945.1 Gemmatimonadota bacterium | reverse complement strand
AGTGCTTCCTGTGTCAGGACGTCTGCCACGTGCTTCGCGACCACCACAAGCACGACGACTTCATCGGGCCGCGCTTCTTCGTGCACGCCGCGGGGCTGGAAATGCATCCGCTGGATACCGAGGACCGCCTCGACGAGCTCCGGGAGTCCCAGGGAATCGGCTACTGCAACATCACGAAGTGCTGCACCAAGGTGTGCCCGGAGCACATCACCATCACCGACAACGCCATCATCCCGCTCAAGGAGCGCGTGGTCGGGCGCGCGTACGATCCGCTCACCAAGCTCGTGCAGCTCGTGCGCGGCAAGAAGAAGGAGGAGAAGGCATGACCACACCGAGATTCGACCTCAAGCCGCTGTCCGGGGACGCCATCGACGCGGCCCTCAAGCGCGCCCTCCACTACCGGTACCTGAACCAGCCGCACCTCGCCGAGAGCATCTGCCGGGACGTGTTGGCGCTCCAGCCCGATCACGGAGACGCGCGCGTCACGCTCATCATGAGCCAGTGCGACCAGCTCGCCACCGCCGAGGGTATGCACATGCAGGAGATCCTGGGGATGGCGGGCCGCCTCGATACACCGTACGAGCGCGCCTACTACTCGGGGCTCGTGTGTGAGCGTCGGGCCGAGGCGGCGCTGGCCAGGGGTGGGCCCGCGTGCGGGGCCATCGCGTTCGAGTGGTTCGAGCGGGCCATGCACCACTACGCGGAGGCCGAGCCGCTCCGTCCCTCGGAGAACGACGACGCCATCCTTCGGTGGAACACGTGTGCGCGCGTCTTGAACACGAACCCCGAGGTGAAGCCCCGCGAGGAGGAAGCGGGCGTTCAGATGCTGGAGTAGGGCGGAGCCGGTCGTCGCTGCCGGCACCGTCAACCCAGCACGAACCCCGGGCCGGGACGCTCCATGCGGTGTTGACCGCATATGGCGCGGTGAATCCAGCACTGTGGTGCCGGTGACCCGGGCCGGTGCTGAGTTGACCGCGCCATACGCGGTGAATCCAGCACGAACGGGAACACCATGCGGTTCGTGCTGGGTTTCCGGCCACCGGGACGGCCGACGTGATCCGGACGGTGACCATGCACGGAAGCGTGACCGGTTGCTGGCGCGGTGTGGAGGGTGGGGGGCACAGCTTCGCGGGGAAGGCGACCTGCGACACGGCGAGCGCGATCACCGCCGGGTGGATCGACTCAGCGGACGACGAGCAGGACATGGCGTGGCCCCGGTACCGCAAAAACGATGAACGCCTCGCCGAGGCAAGAACGCCTGGGACCCCAAGAACCGCTTCCGCTTGAACATGAACGTCGCGCCCACGGTCTCAGCCGCCATCACGGATGTGCGGCCGAGGGAGGAAGGGGGCGTGCAGGTGCTGGAGCGAGCATCTGGCGATAAGATGTCCGATGACGCGGGGCCGCCGGGGCGTCGCGCGCCGACCTGGAGGATCCCATGAGCCGTTCGCCGCTCGATCGCCGCAACTTCGTCCGCCTCTTCGCCGCCGGAGGGTCGGCGGCGCTCCTCGGGCAGCCGGGCTTCCCCGGGGTGGGCGATGGGTCGACGTGGGCGGCGTCCGACCCGCTCCGGGGTCCGTCGCCGCTCCGACGTTTCAATGGGGACGTGGACTGGACGGCCGTCCGCGCCCAGTTCCTCATGCCGCCCGACCTCTCGGTGATGAACGCCGCGAACCTCTGCCCGTCGTCCATGCCCGTGCTCGAGGTCCTCGACGCCGCCAATCGCAGCCTGGACCGCGAGCCCGTGCCGAGCGTCCGCTCGGACATGCTGGGCGCCAAGGAGGTGACGCGCGACAAGTTGGCGGCTTTCCTGCGCGTCACGCCCGAGGAGATCCTGCTCACGCGCAACACGAGCGAGGCCAACAATTGGGTCTCTGCCGGGCTCGATCTCGGCCCCGGCGACGAGGTGCTCATCTTCTCGGACAACCATCCGAGCAACAACCAGGCGTGGAAGACGCGGGCCGAGCGCTTCGGCTACACCGTGCGTGAAGTCGATCCCGTCACCCCGCATCCGGGCTTCGACTACTACCTGGACGCCTTCGCGCGGGCGATCACGCCACGGACCCGCGTGCTCGCGTTCACGCACCTCACGAACACCGCGGGCGACCTGCTCCCGGCGCGTGAGCTGTGCGCGCTGGCACGCGAGCGCGGGGTCCTCTCCCTGGTCGACGGCGCTCAGTCATTCGGCCTGTTCGACATCGATCTGTCCGACATGCGCCCCGATTTCTTCAGCGGGAGCGCGCACAAGTGGCCGTGCGGCCCGAAGGAGACCGGGCTGCTCTACGTGTCGGCCGACGTCCACGACCGGTTCCACCCGTCCGTGGTCAGCGCGTACACGGGCTCCCGCGGTTTGGCGCGGACGCACGAGGGGCTCGGTCAGCGCGACGAGCCGGCACTGCGGGCGTTCGGGCGGCAGATCGACTTTCTCAGCGCCATCGGTCAGCACGAGATCGAGGCGCGGAGCCGAGCGCTGGCGACCGCGCTCGTCGAGGAGCTCGGCCGGCTCGACGGCGTGCGCATGTGGACATCCACGGAGGCACCCCTGCGGGCGGCCGTGGTCACTTTCCAGCCGGGTGAGCTCGAGCCGTCGCGGGTCATCGACGCCCTCGAGGCGGACGGTATCGTCGCGGCGTCCCGGGGCGGTAGCGACCGGGGGGGCATCCGCTTCTCACCGCATTACTACAACTCGTTCGAGGACGTCGAGCGGGGGGTGGCGGCCATCGGACAGTATATGCGACGGGGGTTCTGAGGGGCCCGCGCACGCCGGTCACGCGGGCCGTCGTCGGCCCGTTAAGCGCGCGCTACCGCTTCTCTCCGTACCCCACCAACACGCCGGTCCGCCCCCGATCTCCGCGATGCGCGACTACGAAGACCATCCGTTCGTCCACCTCGTGTCGGGCCCACAGCGATCCGTGCTCCTCCGCGCCGTTGCGAACCCGGTGCTCGACCTTCACGTCGTACCCCTCCGCCTCCAGCGCCTCGAGGTAGGCGCCGAGAAGCTCCGATGCGCCGTCTTCGGACTCCCATGCGACGGCGCCCAGCCGCCCCTGGTCCGAGTCCAGTGAGACGACCGGCTTCGCTCGGCTGGGCACGTCGCCGAAGCTCTCGACCCAGGCAGGCGTGCTCTCCGCGTCTCCGCCGAACGCCGCCACGACCCGGCCCTCGTCGGTGTCGATGCGAATGCGCCCGCCATCCTCGCCGTCGATGAGCTCGACGCGCACCCGACCTTCATCGGAGTCGATGGTGAGCAGCCCGCCTTCATCCGTGCTCGCCAGGTCGAACGCGATGCGTCCTTCGTCCGAGCGGATGCTGAGCGAGGCGACTTCCTGGGCCCCCGTAGCCGACGGATCGGGAACTGCCGCGCCGTCGGACGTCTCCCGGGGAGCCGACATCGCCTTCAGGATCTCGCCCGGTCCGTCGCCACCTTCTACGCCGGAAAGCAGGGCCAGGCCCCGCTCCGGGGGCATGGACACGAGATCCTCGGCCGAGGCCAGTCGCGCCGCCATCCTGGCGACGGCCACGTTCGGCGCCGCGCCCAGCTCGCGCGCCACCACGTTCCGGATCTCGTGGCGCACCTCGTTCGCCACCTTGTACGCGACGAACCCCGCGCCCAGCGTCCCCACGAGGGCGAAGAAGCCCAGCGCCACCAGGACCCAGGCCACCGGCGAAAGGCCCCGTCTGGTCGTCGATCCAGTGATCGCGCTCTCGAACTCGTCGTGCATCGGTCGTCTCCCCCCGTCGTGCTGCCTCAACCCCTCGCGTCCGATTCCCTACGGGATCCACGGCGTGGAAGATTCGGCCGCGGAGCCGTGAGCGTCCGCCCTGCCCGAGGCCCGGCCTCGAGCGTTTCCATCTACTTCGGTGGGTCGTAGCTTGGACGGGCGAGCACCGGACGAAGCACGATCTTGGGCGAGGGAGGGTCAGGTGGCCACGGAAGACGCATCGACGGTCGAGGTTCTGGACGCCGCCGACACCAGCGATGTCGTCTCGGTCCTGTGCGAGGCGTTCTCCGACGCTCCGGTGATGCGCTTCGTGCTAGGGCCCTCCGAGCGATACGCCGCCGACCTCGAGAAGCTCGTCACCTTCTTCGTCATGGCTCGGCTGCTTCGGCAGGAGGTGCTGCTTGGGGTCCGCTCTTCCCGGGGCCTCGACGCCGCCGCGCTTGTGTCGTATCCCAGAATGAGAACCAGCCCCCCGGAGCTGACGGAGCTGCGGGCCGAGCTTTGGGCCGAGCTCGGAGCCGATTCCCTCGCCCGCTACGAGACCTTCGGACGTGCGGCCGATCCCCTCACTGTGAGCGAGCCGCACATCCACCTCAACATGATCGGAGTGCGAGCGGCATCGCGGGGGCGCGGGCTCGGCCGGGCCGTCCTGGACGACGTCCACGAGCTCTCCCGTCGTGACGCCGCATCTTCGGGCGTCAGCCTGGTGACCGGGCGTGAGTCCAACGTCGGCCTGTATCGCCACTTCGGCTATGAGCTCATCGGCCGAACGGACGTCGATGGGGCCTTCACGGTGTGGGGTTTCTTCCGCTCGAAAGAGGCGCGTGAGCCGGCCTTGACCTGATCCCCGGGCCAGGGCTTATGGAGCTAGCTTTCGCTCCCCACACAGGCGCCCATCATCGACATGCACCTGCACGCACTCGGCGCGAACGATCAGGGGCCTGCCCCCGTGGCGATCTGCGCACCGTTCCCGCGGTTTCCCGACTGGGATCAACGAGAGGCTTACATAGACGCCTTCCGCCGAGGAGTTGGATCTTCCGGTGGGCATCCATATGGGACCCGGGCCGCCGGGCGGGATCTACATCGGTCAGACGGCCTATCGGGCCAGCTTGAGCAGTGCCCTCCTGCTGGAGGATATCCTCGTCCGACATCCCGGGCTGCGTCCGTACGTCATGCACGCGGGGTATCCGCTGCTGGACGACATGTTGGCGGTACTCTATGCGCACCCGCAGGTCTACGTCGAAGTCGGCGTGGTGGTCTTCACCCGGCCTCGGACAACGCCGCTCGCTTCCTGCGTCTGAGCGACGCCGAGAAGGAGCGGCACTGGGCGCGGAACGAATAGCCTTACCTTCGGAGATGTCTTCAGATGCCCACCCCTTCCTTGGCTGGGG
>JBBDSM010000100.1:0-29532 GCA_040904945.1 Gemmatimonadota bacterium | reverse complement strand
TAAAATCCCCCGGGAGCAATCCCATGCGGGTTCGAGTCCCGCCCCCGGCACTCGTGGCTCTTCCGGTGTGGGTCGTGAGTCGACCCGCGAGCTTGCCGGAACCCCTCCTGTGGTGTACGGTATTGCAAGGGCGTCCAGCGAATAGCTGCACGCGAAGAGATGGCCCCACCAGCGTCTGAACCCCGTAACAATGGTTACGGTGAGCGCCGAGCACACAAACTCGGTGGCTAGGACCTGGGGGGCCTATCTCTTTTTCTGGGTAGGGCTCCAGCGCCAAACGTTGAAGCGCTTCTCGGACCGGTGACTCGCGAAGTCCAGGCTTGGTCGCTCGATTCCGTGCGCGATGCGGTCGGCGAGGTCGTTCTTCGCTGGACTTCCGCCGCGGCCCCGATGCCGACGCGCGTAGTGATACCCGACGGCACCGAGGAGCACGTCCGCCGCCTGAAGGAGGTCGTCCTCCTTCGACGGCCTCGCCCGGACCTCCCTGAAGCAATCGTGGCGCAGGTTGTGGTCCTTCCGGCCGCATGCGTTGAGGACATCCCTGAGGTCGCTGAGGCGGTGGTCTTTCCGCGTCGTGCGCCAGTCGAGAGTCAAGACGTAGGTCTCGCCCGCCTCGATTCTCTTCCGTGCGAGCCAGTGGACGAACTTGTAGTAGCCGAGTTCTTTGTCTCCGTCGTGAAAGCGCGCGTCCACGAGGTCGCGCTGGATCACGATGCAGTGAAACGCCGCCCGACGAGCCATGATCTGGTCCGTCAGCTTGCTTGCCAGTTCCTTGTAGGCCGGAGAGAGCTTCCGACCCGTCGCCTTCGTCCACTTGAGTTCGTACCAGTGATTATACTGCTCGCGTACGCCCTGGATGATGCCCCGAAGACGTCGCGCGTTGGCGTGAGTCAGCCAGAGCCCGCCGATGAGGTCGTATCCACCGCGACTGAGGCTCTCGTCGCAGTAGATCTCAACGGGTGGCCCGTGGGGCTTGGCGGCGGATACGGAACGCATGCCGCAAGCTAACCCCCGGTCGGCCATCGGGCATCCGTCGCCGGGAAAGTGCCGGAGGGGGCGAACCGCGCGGGCCGCCCGCCCCTGCCGCAACCCGCCCGGACCGGCGGGAAACGGCGTCCCTTGCTGTAGGGTTGGAGATTGCCGAACGTGCCGCAATCCATGTAGACCCACCGAGGAAGCCCAGACCGTGCCCCCCAAGATTGATTTCAAGCGAGCCAGCGACCGCGCGGCCGCAGCGCGTATTACGCTCGCCGACATGGCCAAGTCCGTCGGCGTCGAGCACCAGACCCTCCGGCGTGCCCGCATGGACCCGGAATCTTCCGGCTACCGCGGGCCGCCCGAGGGGTGGGAGAAGGCGCTGGCCAAGCTGGCCCAGAAGCGGGCGAGCGACCTCATCAAGCTGGCGGAAGAGCTGCGGAGGGCGGCAGAGCGTCGGTAGCGCCTACCACGCCAACTTCCCGTCCACGCGCAGCCTGGCGTCTCCCTCCCTTCCTTCGCAAACTGCCCATCGTGACCGGCACGGGGCCGGGCGTTCCAACCGAGCGGGGGAGGAGGACGATGAAGCGCGCGACCGAGGTGAAATGGGGGTTGATCTTCGTGGGGGTGCTGCTGCTCTGGATGGCACTGGAGCGGCTGGCTGGCCTCCACGGCCCGCGCATCGAGCAGCACGCCACCTGGACGAGCCTGTTCGCCATCCCGGCCATCGTGGTGTACGTCCTGGCCCTCCGGGAAAAGCGCGACCGGGACCTGGGCGGCACCATGACCTTCGGCCAGGGGTTTGTCTCCGGCTTCGTCGTGACCGTGGTGGTGACGGTCCTCAGCCCCGTGAGCCAGTGGCTGATCCACACGGTCATCACGCCGGACTTCTTCGCCAACGCCATCGAGGCTTCGGACCGCCTCGGCATGTCGTCCCGCGCCGAGGCCGAAGCCTACTTCAACCTGGGCAACTACATTCGCGTGGGCGTGATGGGAACTCTGGCCATGGGGGTCGCGACCTCGGCGGTCGTGGCGTTCTTCGTCCGCAGAACGGACACCCGAGAGACAGGAGCAGGTTGATGAGGGGACTCGCCTTCGCACTCGTAGGTATCTTTGCTGCGCTCACCGCCGGGCAACTCCCGGCCTCCGCTCAGCAAGTCGCCGACTACGTTCCCCCCGCCGTACGCGCCCACGACTTCGATCTCTCCATCGCGAGCATCATGCGCGCCGAGGAGAACGTCGGGCAGGCGCCCACCCAGGTCCGTTGGACCGACGACTCCCGCTGGATCTACTTCCAGTGGCAGCCGGGCGGGCTGGAGTGGAACGCGGGCCGGTCGCTCTACCGCGTGCCCGCCGAGGGAGGCGAGCCCGAGCGCATCGACGAGGTGGAGGCGGCCCGTCTGGCTCCTCTCGTGGCGGGCGGCGACCTCTCGCTGGACCGGACGCGCCGGGTAACCTCGGTGGACGGGGACCTCTACCTGATCGACCGGGCCACGCTCGACGTCCGGCGGCTGACGCACACCGAGGACGCCGAGGGCGATCCGCTGTTCTCGGAGGACGGCGCCTCCGTGCTCTTCCAGCGCGGCGGCGAGCTCTTCCGTCTCGGGATCGAGAACGGGGAACTCACCCAGCTGACCCGCATCGAGAGCGGCCCCGCCGACGAAGACGAAGAGGCGGAGGGGCAGCGCGGCTTCCTTGAGCGCCAGCAGCTCGAACTGTTCGAGCATATCCGCCGGGGGGAGCGCGACGAGGCGCGCGCCGACTCCATCCAGGAGCTCGTGGAGGCCGGTGAGCCGGCGCCCGTGCATCTCGAGAGCGACGAGGAGGTGGACGAGCTCGTGCCCTCCCGGGACGGCGCCCGGGTGCTGGTGCGCACCGAGACGCCCCCTGAAGACGAGCTCGAGACGATGGTCCCCGACTGGGTCACCGAGGACGGCTACACGACGCCCCTCGAGGTGCGCACGAAGGTCGGCGACGCCCAGGACGCGTCCCGCGCCGGCGTCCTCGAGACGGCTACCGGCGAGATGACTTGGTTCGACCTCACGCCCGAGCCCGCCGAGGTCAGCCACATGGGTTGGAACGACGCCGGTACGAAGGCGTTCCTCTTCATGGTCTCGCTCGACGACAAGGACCGCTGGCTCTTCGGCTACGATGCCGAGACCGGCGAGACCACGCTCCTCGATCACCTGCATGACGACGCCTGGGTGGCCGGCCCGTGCTTCTCCTCCTGCGTGGGCTTCGTCCCCGACTCCGACCGCGTCTGGTTCGTGAGCGAGGAGACGGGATACGCGCACCTCTATGCCGTGAACGCCGACGGGTCCGACAAGCGGGCGCTCACCAGTGGCGAGTGGGAGGTGCTCGACGTCGAGATCCCCGAGGACCGCTCGCGCTTCCTGCTCCGCACCAACGAGGGGTCGCCCTTCAACGAGCATCTCTACCGGATGGACTTCGACGGACGGGGCCGTGAGGCGCTCACCGAGGGTGAAGGGCGGTACGTGGGCTCGCTGTCGCCCGACGGCGAGCGGATGGCCGTGCTGCACGACGTGGCCAACCGGCCCCCCGAGCTTTTCGTGGCCGACGCCGACGAGGTGGCGGACATGGCGCGGATCACCACCTCGCCGACGGGAGACTGGCTGGCGTTCCCGTGGATCCGCCCTGAGATCGTCCGCTTCGAGGCGGAGGACGGGACCATGGTGCCGGCGCGTATCTACCGGCCTGAAGACCTGGGCGCCGAGTCCAACGGGGCCGCGGTGATCTTCGTACACGGCGCGGGTTACCTGCACAACGTCCACAACTACTGGTCGTCGTACTACCGTGAGTACCAGTTCCACCACTTCCTGGCGGCCGCCGGATACACGGTGCTCGACATCGACTACCGGGGATCCGCGGGATACGGTGCGGAGTGGCGCACGGCGATCTACCGCTGGATGGGCGGGAAGGATCTGTCCGATCAGGTCGACGGCGCCCGGTACCTGGTGGAGCAGGAAGGCATCGACCCGGCGCGGATCGGGCTGTACGGCGGCTCGTACGGCGGCTTCATCACGCTCATGACGCTCTTCACCGCCGACGACACGTTCAAGGCGGGCGCGGCCCTCCGATCGGTCACCGACTGGGCGCATTACAACCACGGCTACACGAGCCGCATCCTGAATCTCCCGCAGGACGACGAGGAGGCGTACGAGCGGTCGTCGCCCATCTACTTCGCGGAGAACTTCCGGCCGGACCAGCACCTGCTCATCCTGCACGGCATGGTGGACACCAACGTCCACTTCTCCGACGTGGTGCGCCTGGCTCAGCGGCTCATCGAGCTCGGGAAGGAGAACTGGGAGTTCGCGGTCTATCCGGTGGAGAACCACGGCTTCGTGGAGCCGTCGTCGTGGACCGACGAGTATCGCCGGATCTTCGAGCTGTTCGAGCGTACGCTGCGGGAGCCGGGATGCACGGAGGGCGGCGGCTTCTGCACGGTGCGGGGCGCGGCAGCGGCGCCATGACGCTCTTCTCCGCGACCTTGCTGCTGATCCTCGTCATGGATCCAGCCGGGAACGTCCCCATGTTCCTGTCCGTGCTGAATCCCGTCGCCCCGGAGCGCCGCCGTCGGGTCATCGCGCGTGAGCTGCTCATCGCCCTCGGGTTCCTCCTGGTGTTCCTGTTCGCCGGCCGCTACCTCCTCGCGGCCATCGACATCACCGAGGACACCCTCACCGTGGCGGGCGGCGTCATCCTCTTCCTCATCGCCCTGCGCATGATCTTCCCACCGCCGGGGGGCGCGTTCGCCACCGACGTTGCCGAGGCGGAAGAGGAGCCTCTGCTGGTTCCTCTGGCCGTCCCCTTCGTCGCGGGCCCTTCGGCCCTCGCGGCGGTCCTGTTCATCATGAGCAGCGATCCGTCGCGCTGGCCGGAGTGGCTCGCCGCCGTGCTCATCGCCTGGGGCGTAACCGGGGGCGTGCTGCTGGCTTCCACGGATCTCGTGCGGATCCTGAAGCGGCGCGGCCTGGTGGCCATCGAGCGGCTCATGGGGATGATCCTCATCGCCATCGCGACGAAGATGATCCTGACCGGAATCGGCGCCTTTTTCGGGATCTGATGGCAAAGACTCGGCGTTACCTCCTCCTCACCGCCATCGTTCTCCTCGCGCTTAACCTCCGCGCCGCACTGGCGGGGGTCGGGCCGGTGGTGGCGGACATCCGGGCGTCTACGGGGTTGGCCAACGTGGCCCTCGGACTGCTGACGGGGCTGCCGCTTTTGGCCTTCGGGTTCTTGTCCGCGTTCATGCCGCGAGTGACACGACGGGTGGGCGTCGAGGGGGGTGTGGTGCTCGCCCTGACGCTCATCGGCGTGGGAGTCCTGACCCGGTCGGTGCCGGGGTCCGCTCTGCTGTTCGGCGGGACCATCGTTCTCGGGGTGGGGATCGCCATGGGCAACGTGTTGCTCCCGGCTCTCGCCAAGCTCTACTTCCCGCACCGCATGGGCTCCGTCACGAGCCTGTACTCGAGTACGATGGGGCTGGGCGCGACGCTGGCCGCGGGGCTTACCGCGCCGCTCGCGCTCGCAATGGGCTGGCGGCTCGCGCTGGGTGCCTGGGTGCTGCCGGCCCTCGTGGCGCTGGGGGTCTGGGTGCCCATCGCGCGCCGGAGCCGCCAGGCACCGAGGAAGGAGAGGCCGAGCTCCCGTCTCCGGGAGCTGACCGGCTCCCTGCTGGCCTGGCAGATCGCCCTCTTCATGGGCTTTCAGTCCCTCACGTTCTATGTCATGCTGGCCTGGATGCCCGATCTGCTGGCCGGCCGAGGGTTCGGGCCGGCCGAAGCGGGATGGCTGCTGGCGCTGTCCCAGGCCGCGGGAGTTGCGGGGACGGCTGTCGTGCCGCTCTGGGCGGGTCGTCGCTCCGAGCAGCGGAGCATCATCTGGATCTTGGGGGCGCTGGAAGCGGCTAGCCTGCTCGGCCTACTGGTGGCGGGAAACGTCTGGGTCGTCGTGTGGGTGGCGGTGCTGGGCTTCGTTCTGGGCGGGACGTTCGGTCTGGCCCTGCTGCTACTGGCCCTCCGGACCCCGGATCCGGAGACCGCGGGGGACCTGTCGGGCATGGCGCAGTCCGTGGGCTACCTGGTCGCGGCCACGGGCCCCACCGTGTTCGGTCTCATCTACGATCTCACGGGCGGCTGGACGGTGCCGCTCGGGTTTCTCGGCTTGGTGCTATTGGCCAAGCTGATCGTAGGAGGCGGTGCAGGGCAGGAAGGGATGGTCCTTGCCGCCGGCGCGGGTCAGTTGGCCGCGAAGCAGTAGAAGAGGCCCGCGCCACCCGTCTGGACCAGGCTCTCCTGGCTGCATCCCGCGGAGGAGTGCTGGGAGTTCCACGATCCGCCCGGCGTGGTCCGGGTGATGCGGTCGTGGTGTCCGACCCAGGCCGATCCCTCGTCGCTGCTCGTCCAGTTGCCGCAGGTACGGTCCTCGCCCGCGGGGTAGGCGGTGCCGTCGATGCGCGTCCCCGTGAGGATGTCGTGCATGTTCGGTGAATCGCCCATCCCTCCGGAGTTGACGGTCTCACCGCGCTCGTTCAACGCGTACTCGTAACGGATGTTCGAGTTGTCGTAGTGGAGGCTCTCGAGATCCGTGGCGATGATGAGGCCGTTGGCGTTGTGCCAGGGGCCTTCGCCGATCCGGTTGCGCGCGTCCATCGCGGTTTGACCGTCGATGGCCTGGGTGCTGAGGTAGGCTCGCCAGGTCCGGTCCCCGGCGCCGACGGCCGCGGCGAGCGTCTGACAGTGATTGTCGGCGCCCTCGAGTCCTCCGAGGTCGCCGCCGTCGCCGACCCCGACGCTCGTGACGAAGAACGTCATGGGCTCGTCCGAGCCGGTGTCGAGCTGAGGGGCCTGGCTGACGGCCGCCTCCATGGCCGACGGTGTGGCGTCGGTGTCGTCCGAATCCGGCGAGCATCCGCCCATACCCAGCGCGAAGAGGGTCAGGGTGCTCATCGAGAGCGCGCGCGTGGTCTGCATCTGACATCCTCTCCGGTGGTGGTGGCGAAGCCTCCAGGGTAGGGAGTGGATGAGGGGGCTGCAAGCAGCAGCCCCCTCGCGCGCTGAAGACCGGATGTCAGCTAGCCGCGTCCACCCCGCCCGCGGCCCCGGTGGGGAGGGCCGCCGCGGCCCGGGCGACGGCGGTCGTCGTCCCACCGGTCATCGTCGTCCCAATCGTCGTCGTCCCAATCATCGTACCACCGGTCGTCATCGTCCCAGTCACGATCCCAGCGGTCTCGATCACCGTGCTCGCGCCAGCGATCGGGCGCCCAGTACCGGCCGTTCCGGGCCGGAGTGTGGAGGATGACCACGTCGCCCCCGCGATATCCCAGCAGGGCACGGGAGCAGGGTCTCGGCGGGGGCTGATGCCCAGGCGGAACGCCCATGAGCCAGACGCGGCAGAGCCCGGGAGGTGGCATGTGTCCCGGCGGGATCCGGACGCGCGCCCTGGGCGCCGGACGGACCCGGACGGGAGCCGGGTCGCGGTAGACGGTCCGCACGTATCCGTCCACCACCGGGCCGGACCGCCAGCCGTCGTCACTCCAATGCCACGAGATCTGCACGTTCGCGGAGAGCTGGGCGGCCGCGGGGCGGGCGTCGCTCGCCGCGAAGCCACCAGCCAGGATCAGGGTGCTTACCAGAAAGCGATTCATCGTCTCTGCTCCTCACGTCTCGGGACCCGTTGGTGTCGTGTCCTCGCCAATCCCGATTTGCATGGGGCATGCCAGCCCAAAATCCACTGATATCAAAGGAAAAAGGGGGCGACACGGACCGGGCGTGTCCTACTGAGAGGACGGGCCCGTGCGTGGGCCGGGACGGCTTCGTGCGTCGATGCTCAGGCCCCGAACGCCCGCATGCTCATGCGCACCACTTGGTACGCGCCGAGCAGAAGACCGGTGGTGAGCACGGTCGATCGCATGACGCTGGGCCGGCGCAGCTCGAGCTCGACCACGTCCGACCCCGCGACGCCGATGGGGACCGCGCGCTCCGGGCAGCCTTCGTTCGGATCCATGGCCTGGGCGAGGGTGCACACGGGCCGGAGCGTCGTGCCGACGATGGAGTCGTTCCGGGCGACCGGATCGGTGATCTCGAGGCGGGTGCCGTTCCCGAGCGTGACCCGCACGAGCTCCGATGTTTCGTCGGTGAGGCCGGCCGGGGTGGGGGTGGACGCGAGCTGCCAACGGTTGCAGCCCGTCACGGTGAGGATGGCGACGAGCGCGAGCGCTTGGATGGCACAGGTGCGGCGACGTGAGATGGGGTCCTCCCCGCTACAAAGTGTGGGCTCGCGAACGCTCCTACGATGGCCCACGCTGGCCGGGTTTCGCAATGGACCGGGGACCGCCCGCGGCACCATGGGCCTGTCCCTCGCGAGGGGTTTTGGTTCATGTAGGGAGCCCGCCCTCAACCCCCTAGTCCCGCCGCGCCGTGCAGCAAATCACCGACCCTACCGCCGTTCTCCGACAGATCTTCGGATTCGACACCTTCCGACCCGGACAGCGCGAGGTGATCGATGCGGTTCTGGCCGGCGAGGACTGCATCGCGGTCATGCCGACGGGCGCGGGCAAGTCGCTCACCTACCAGTTGCCCGCGCGCATGCTGCAGGGCACCGTGCTCGTGGTCTCGCCGTTGATCTCCCTCATGAAGGACCAGGTCGACGCCGTCCAGGCGCTCGGCTTCCGCGCGGTCGAGATCAACTCGACGCTGTCCTACGAAGAGCGGCGGGAGCGACTGGCTGGGCTGCGGCGCGGCGACTACGAGATGGTCTATCTGGCTCCCGAGGCCTTGGACGGCCCTTTGGGCGACTTCGTGGCGTCCTGCCCGATCTCGCTCGTCGTCGTCGACGAGGCGCACTGCATCTCACAGTGGGGGCATGACTTCCGTCCGTCCTACCGCCGTCTGGCGGGTCTGAAGGAGGGGCTCGACGTCCCCGTTCTCGCCCTCACGGCGACAGCGACCCGGGCCGTCGCGCGCGACATCCTGAGGCAGCTCGGCATGCGGAAGCCCTCGGGGTACAAGGGCTCGTTCTTCCGTCCGAATCTGCTCGTGGGATGCCGCAAGAAGGGAAAAGGAAACACGAAGAACGAGATCCTCGCGCTCATCCGCCGCCGCGCGGGCGAGAGCGGGATCGTGTACTGCTTGAGCCGGCGCGGCGTCGAGCAGACTACCGAGTTCCTCGAGGCCAACGGCGTGCGGGCGCTCCCGTACCACGCGGGGCTCCCCGACGAGGAGCGGATCCGCAATCAGGACGCGTTCCGCAACGACGACGTGGATGTCGTGGTGGCCACCGTCGCGTTCGGCATGGGCATCGACAAGCCCGACGTGCGCTTCGTGATCCACCGGGACATGCCAAAAGACGTGGAGTCCTGGTACCAGGAGATGGGGCGCGCCGGCCGCGACGGACTGGAGAGCGACTGCGTGCTCTTCTATTCCTGGGCGGACGTGAAGCTGCATGAGCGGTTCCTCCGCGACATCGAGGACCCGGGCGTGCGGGAGCGGCGGCACCGCGCCACCGTCGACCTCTTCCGGATGGTGGAGTCCGGGGCGTGCCGGCACCGGAGCATCCTCCGGCACTTCGACGAGGAGATGAGCGACTGCGACTTCTCCTGCGACGTCTGCACCGGGGAGCGGGTCGCCGACACCGCGGCGGAGGCGATGGTCGAGCACGGCGTGGGACGGGCCACCGGATCGCGGAGGCGGTCCTCGTCGAGCTCGTCCGTGGGCGACGAGCCCCTGCCCGAAGGCTCCGCGCAGCTCTTCGAGCGGCTGCGCGAGCTGCGCCGGGACGTCGCCGATCGGCAGGGCGTGCCGGCGTACGTGGTGTTCAACGACCGGACGCTGCGCGAGATGGCCCGGCGACGCCCGGGCTCGGCCACCGAGCTGCTCGACGTTCCGGGCGTCGGCGAGGTCAAGCTCGAGCGCTACGGCGGCGCGTTTCTCGAGGAGATTGCCCGGGGCTGAAGCGGCGTAAACCGGACAATCCGGCGGGCGCCACGCGTCTGTGGACGACTTGTCGTCGTTGGCGGGGGCGAACTTCACGGTCGCCGCGGCCCGGCGGGGGGATATGGCGGATTGACCCCGCTGAGCGGGGTCAACCTTTCACTCGCGCAGGGTGGCCCGACCCGCTGGTGGGTTTGCGCCACCCGCCCACCCACGACCTCGCCCGCCCGCGACCTCACCCGCCCGCCCACGAGCCCACCCCGTCAGGGACCCCCGAGCCCGCGCTCCTCGACGAAGCGCCGCACGATCTCTGCGACGCTGCCCATTCCCTCGTCGGCCTCCCGGTTCAGCCGGCGCATGGTGGAGTCGGGGAGCGCGCCGGCCAGCGCGGAGAGCGCCGGCCCGAGCCCGGGGTTCGCATCGAGGGCGTCCATCCGCGCCAGCGGTGCGGCTTCGTACGGAGGAAAGAACTCCCGGTCGTCTTCGAGGACCTCCAGCCCGTAGCTGTCGATCCGGCCGTCCGTGGCGAAGCCGAACACCACGTCGACCTCCCCCGTCGCGACGGCCTGGTAGAGGATGCCCGGGTCCAGGTCGCGCTCGGCGCCGAAGGAGAAGCCGTAGTGCTCGACGAAGCCGGGATAGCCGTCCGCGCGCTCGGCGAACTCGGCGGTGAACCCGACCGACAGCCCGGACGCTGCGCCCGCGAGGTCCGACGCGCCCGACCAGTCGAGCGAGTCCGCGACGTCCGGGTGGACGAGCAGCACGTAGGTGTTGTCGAAGCCGAACGGCTCCAGCCAACGGACGTCGAAGTCACGTGCATAGCGGCTCCGCACTTCGTCCATGACCTGCTCGGGGCCGTCGTCTGGGCCGGGCTCGGCTCCGAGGATGGCGGTCAGCGCCGTCCCCGTGTACTCCGGATACACATCGACCTCCCCCGCCACGAGCGCGCGGTGGCAGATGACCGTGCCGCCCATGTTGAACCGGCGGTCGACCGACAGATCGGTGCGGGCCTCGATGACCTGGGCCATGAGCTCGCCCAACACGAGCTGCTCGGTGAAGTTCTTCGTGCAGATCGTCACCTGCCCACCACCGCCCGCCGCCCCTGGACGAGCGCCGACGGCGAGCAGGAGAGACGGGACGACGAGGAGAACGAGGGGAGCCGTGGCGACTACGATGCGGAGGAGTCGGCGGCTCGGCGTCCGGGCGTCTCGATGGCGCCGGGCATCGGCGGCCCACTCCACGCCGGCGATCGATCCGTCGACGATGAGCGCAAGGATGCCCGCCGGGACGGCGCCGAGCAGGATGAGGCCCGTGTCGGAGAGTGCCAGGCCGCGGTTGATGAACTGGCCGAGCCCGCCGGCGCCGATGAACGCCGACAGCGTGGCGATGCCCACCCCGATCACGGCGGCGGTTCGCACGCCGGCGGCCAGTACGGGCAGGGCGAGAGGAAGCCGGACCCGGACGAGCTCCTGCCAAGGGGTCATGCCGAGCCCGCGTGCGGCGGCCCCCACGTCCTCGTCCACCCCCTCGAGTCCGACCAGCGTGTTCCGGACCACCGGCAGGAGCGCGTACAAGGTGAGCGCGGCGAGCGCCGGCGCGACGCCGATCCGCCCGAATGCGACGAGGAGGAGGGCGAGCATGGCCAGGCTCGGAACGGTCTGTAGAATGCCCACCATGGAGAGCAGCGCCGAGCGGAGGCGGGGCCGGAAGAAGGCGAGCACGCCCACCGGGACCCCGACGAGCACCGCGGCGACGGTCGAGATGCCGGTGAGCATGAGGTGCTCGAGGGTCCGCAGCCACACCTCCGGAGCGCGGGTCGCGAGCGCTTCGACGAGCGCGCTCACGCGTCCGCCCCCAGCAGCCGCTCCGCCTCGCGCATCTGGTTCTCGAGCTGGCCGAGCAGGTCGCGCACGAACGGTGTCTTGGGATTCCGGTACAGCTCCGGCCCGGTGCCGACCTGGTGGAGCCGCCCGCGGTGGAGGATGGCCACCCGGTCGCCGAGCTTCAGCGCTTCGATGAGGTCGTGCGTGACGAAGACGATGGTGCGGCCGAGGCGCGCCTTGAGGTCGACCAGCTCGTCCTGGAGGCGGACCCGGGTGACCGCATCGAGGGCACCGAAGGGCTCGTCCATAAGGAGGATCTGGGGATCGGCGGCGAGTGCCCGCGCTACGCCGACGCGTTGCGCCTGCCCGCCGGAGAGCTGGTCTGGATATCGATCACGGAATCGGTCGGCCGGGAGCCCGACGAGCTCGAGGAGCTCGGTCGCCCGCGTTCGGATGCGGGTCGCGTCCCAACCCTGGAGCCTGGGCACCACGCCCACGTTCTCGCCGACGGTCAGGTGGGGGAAGAGACCGACGCCCTGGAAGACGTATCCGATGGAGCGGCGGAGCTCGTGCACGTCCACACCGGACACGTCGCGCCCGGCGACACGAACGGTGCCGGATGTGGGGTCCTCCAGGCGGTTCACCAGCTTGAGCGCGGTGGTCTTCCCGGATCCCGACGATCCGAGCAGGGCGAGCGTTTCCCCTTCCTCGACGGTGAGGGTGACGTCGTCCAGGGCTGGGGCTGAGCCCGAGGTGTATGTTTTACTTATCTTTAACAGATCAATCATCGACTTGGCCGGACCCACCCACTAGCGATTAGCGCGGAGTCGAACGCCATTCTCCTAAACGTGAAGCCTGCGACCATGATACATACCCTGAATCAGGAACGCCTCCCGGAGCTGAACGGCGGGGGGATCAAGCCCCTCGACATGCCCAGGTACCGGATCGAGTTTCCTCCTCCCGCCGGGGACGATCCCGACCAGCACGAGGCTTTCTTCTTTCTTGCCGACGCGGACGGCCGTACGCGGATCCGGTTCCACGATTATGCCGAGATCTACGAACGGCGCGGCCTCTACGAACAACTCTTCTATGACCGCCTCAAGTGCAAGTCCCCGACGAAGGTTGCGGACGTGCTCCAGAGGGCCGTCCTGAAGGATCACGAGCACCCGTCCGAGTTGCGCGTCCTCGATCTGGGCGCCGGAAACGGCATGGTCGGGGAGGAGCTCGCGGCCCGCGGCGTGTCCCGCCTCGTGGGCGTGGACATTATCGAAGAGGCCAAGGACGCGACCATTCGCGACCGACCGGGCATCTACGACCACTACTACGTGGCGGACTTCACGAACGTGGGGGACGAGCTGCGTACCGAGCTCCAGTCCTGGTCGTTCAACTGCATGGTGTCCGTCGCCGCGCTCGGCTTCGGGGACATTCCGCCCAGGGCGGTGGCCGAGGCGATGAATCTCGTGGAGGTCGGTGGGTGGATCGCGTTCAACATCAAGGAGACGTTCCTCGACGCGAAGGACAAGAGCGGCTTCAGCAAGATGGTGCGCCAACTGATCTTCTCGGAATATCTGGATCTGCACCACCTGGAGCGGTACCAGCATCGCTTCTCGATCGATGGATCGCCGCTGAAATACTTCGCGATCGTCGGCCGCAAGACGGCGGATACGCTCCCGGACGAAGTGATGGAGACGGTCTTCGCCAACGACTGAGGGACAGCCCGGTGGGGTGCTCGATCAGCCGGTGGAGCGCTCCACCGGCTCCCTCGGGGGCGTGAGACGGCTGAGTGGCAGCCGGGCAATCAGCAGGATCAGAAGGCAGACGGCCAGGAGCGAGGGGAGCCTGTAGTCGGACTTGACCAGCCAGAAGTAGTGGAGGATGCCCAGCCCGGTCGCGACGTACACCAGCCGGTGCAGCTTGGCCCACCGTTTCCCGAGTCTCCGGATCCATCCCCTGGTGGACGTGATGGCGAGCGGGGTGAGTAGCAGGAGCGCCGCCATGCCGACCGTAATGAAGCGACGCTCGGCGATGTCCTCGAGCATCCACCCGACGTTGAACACCATGTCGAAGGCGAACCAGATGGAGAAGTGGCCCACCGCGTAGAAAAACGCGAAGAGCCCGAGGGGCCGTCGCAGGCGGATGACCGGGTTCCACCCGGAGAGCTTACGGACCGGCGACACGGCGAGCGTGACGAGCAGGAGCACCAGGGCGGTCATGCCCGTGGTATGCGTCAGCGTCTCGATGGGGTTGGCCCCGAGCGTGCCCTGCAGCACGCCGCGCACGAGCCAGGCCGCCGGGGCCAGAGCGGCGATCCAGAGGACGACCTTCAGGATCCGGACCGTCGACTTGGGGCTCATCAGGAGAGGGGGCGCGAGGCCCGGCTCAGTACCAGCGACTGAGATCCATGCCGGCGTAGAGGTGCTGCACCTCTTCCGTGTATCCGTTGAACATCAGCGTCTCGTGGTTCTTGAACAGCCCCGGGAGCCGCCGCTCACGCGCCTGGCTCCAGCGCGGATGATCGACGTTCGGGTTCACGTTCGCGTAGAAGCCGTACTCGTTCGCGTTCTGCTGCTGCCACGTGTTGAGCGGCATCTCCTCGACGAACCGGATGCGCACGATCGACTTGATGCCCTTGAAACCGTACTTCCACGGGACGATCAGCCGGAGCGGCGCGCCGTTCTGATTCGGGAGGTCCATGCCATAGACCCCGGTCGCGAGCAGCGTCAGCGGATGCATGGCCTCGTCGATGCGCAGCCCCTCGACATACGGCCAATCGAGCACGCCGGTCCGCTGACCGGGCATCTCGGAAGGGCGCACGACCGTCGTGAACTCGAGATAGCGCGCGTTCCCCGTCGGCTCGACGCGCTTCACCAGCTCGGCGAGAGGGAAGCCGTACCACGGGATCACCATGGACCAGGCCTCCACGCAGCGGAGCCGGTAGACGCGGTCCTCCATGGTGTGCGGCGCCAGGAAGTCCTCGAGCTGGTAGTCGCCCGGCTTGTTGACGTGTCCGTCGATCTTCACGGTCCACGGACGCGGACGGAAGTCATCGGAGTTCTTGTGGGGATCGTCCTTCCCGGTGCCGAACTCGTAGAAGTTGTTGTAGGTCGTGATGTCCCGGTACGAGTTGAGCTCCTCGCCGAGCTCGGATTGCATGTCCCGGAAGCGGGCGGGGACCTCCTGCGCGTTCGACTTGTCCAGGGCGTTCAGCGCGTCCGGACCGATGGCCAGCCCGGCACCGCCGAGCGCCGCCGCCTTGATGAACGTCCGGCGGTTCACGTAGACGTGCTCGGGGGTGATTTCCGAGGACGGGATATCCGAAGGACGACGAATGATCATGGGGTGTTTGCGGCTGGAGGGTCGGTCTGCGCACTGACCTACCAACACGCGATCCAGGGTCAGGGTTCCGTGCCCGCCGCCCAGCCCGGGAAGATGTCCAGCAGCCCGGAGGTGATGAACTCGACGGCGATCGCGGCGAGGATGAGCCCCATGAACCGGGTCGCGACGTTGAGGCCGGTCCGACCGAGGGCGCGGGCGATGGGGCCGGCCGCGAGCAGGACGACCCAGGTCACGAGTGCGAGGAGCGCGGTCCCGAGCATGACGGTGAGGTGGTTGGTCATTCCATCCATACGGCCCGCCACGATGATCATGAGGCTGATCGAGCCGGGACCGGCGAGCAGAGGCATGGCCAGCGGCACGACGGCGATGCTTTGCCGATCGGGCGCCTCGGCGGCCTCCTCCTTCGTCTGCTTCGCCCGACTCACGGTGGCCTGGAGCATGGACCACGCCATGCCGAAGATCAGGACCCCGCCGGCGATCCGCAGCGAAGCCACACTGATGGAAAAGAAGCCCAGGACGGCCTCGCCCGCAGTGTAGGAGGCCATGAGGATCAGGAAGACAGAAAAGGAAGCCTGCCTCGTGATCCGGCGGAGCTCGGGCTTCGTGGCGTCCTGCGTGAGCCCCATGAAGGTGGGGATCACCGACAGCGGGTTCACGATCGAGAAGAGCGAAACGAAGAAGAGGAGGAGGTCGCGCAAGGCGTCTGTCCCGGGGGATGTCGGAGCGGGTGTCGGAGCGGGTGGCCGACACGCCATCGACGATGAGTATGCGCGTTGACGGGCGGACCGTCGACCCTACCTTCCTCGCCCTGGCTTCGTGACCCCCTCCACATTTCCAAACGCCCTCCCCGGGAGCCCCCCATTGGTCGATGAGCGCGCGGCCGCTTTGACGTCATGACGACGATGCGAACCCTCTTTCGCTGGCTCTTTCCCGGTGGCGTGGTTGCCGCTCTCGCGATGGCGGTCCTCTTCATGGCGCCCGCGGGTCGGGAAGACCTCGCTGCGACGATCGCGGCCCGTTACGGACCAATCGCGTACGTGGTCGCTGCCGGGCTCGCGGTGGCGTTCCACCGCAGCCGGGTGCTCGCGCTCGTGGTGGCGCTTGCCGTCTTCGAGGCCGCGGCGCGAACCGGGATGGTGGCGCCTTCCGATGGCCCGGCCCTCGGGGTGGCGATGGCCGCGCTCCTCGGCTTGGGCGCGGTGGCGCGTGACCGGGGTGTGACGTCGATGGTGGGCGTGGGCCATGTCGTCGGTGCGTCGGGGTTCGCCGCGGTATGGGCGGCGGGGTTGTCTCGGGGGATTCCGGCGCTGACCGCATTCGCGCTGGCGCCGTCGGATCCACCCGACGCCTTTCCGTGGCTCGTCGCCTCGCCGCAGGTTCTGGTGTTCGTCGCGGTCGGTGTCCTGCTGGCCGTCGCGGCCGCCTACCGGCGCCGGGGACCGGTCGAGCGCGCGGCGCTGTGGAGCCTCGGGCTCGTCGTGGGGTCGGCCCTGCCTGGAGCGGAGGGGTCCACGGCGTCGCTCCTCCGTATGGCCGCGGCCCTGACGCTCGGGCTTGCCGTGCTCGAGACGTCCTACGCCATGGCGTATCGGGACGAACTGACCGGGCTACCGGGACGCCGCTCTCTCATGCGCGATCTGGACGGGCTCGGAGGGACCTACACGCTGGCGATGGTCGATGTCGACCATTTCAAGAAGTTCAACGACAAGCACGGCCACGACGTTGGCGACCAGGTGCTCCGGCTCGTGGCCAGCCGCCTCGCCAAGGCTCCGGCGGGCGGGCGCGCTTATCGGTACGGGGGTGAGGAGTTCACGATCCTCTACCGGGGGCTGGAGCGCCAGGAGGCGATGCCGTACCTCGAGTCCGTACGCGCGTCCGTGGCGTCGGCCCGTTTCTCGCTCCGTCGCTGGAATCGGCCGGCGCGAACGGAGGCCGGCAAGGCGAAGCGGGGTGGGGGAGCGAAGAAGGCCGCGCGCTCCGATCGCACGCTCTCCGTGACGGTATCGGTCGGCGCGGCGGACTCGAAGGCCGCGGCCGCCGCGACTCCCGAGGGCGTGCTCCAGAAGGCGGACAAGGCGCTGTACCGGGCCAAGCGGGGTGGGCGGGACCGCGTCTCGGCCTAGACGGTCGGCGCGGGTGGTCCCCAGGACTCGAACCGCTCCTGGGGGGGCGTCGTGCTCTTCTCCTCGTCACCTCGGAACTCGTTCGATGTTCGAACGATCGCTTCCGTCACGCTCAGATGACCCGGGCTTCGGAAGGCTCCACGTGGCGCGGAGATCCTCCGGTGGCTCCCCGCCAGAGCCGCGCTCTGGTTCGTTCGACTTTCGAACGACTTACGAAGTGCGCGCGGGCGGGGCCACAGCCGAGGCCGGAGCCCTCAACCGCCAGTCCGGTTTCCCCGCCCCCAATCGACCGATACCTTGCTCTCGTGGGGCCGCGCCCCCGCGCGCGGAACCCCCGGCGACCCCGGAGGGAGGATCTGAGCATGAGGATCTCGGACGTTCTGCGGTCGAAGGGCTCGAACGTGATCACGATCGGCCCCGACCGAACGGTGCTCGACGTGGTACGGACGCTCGTCCGCCACAACATCGGCGCGACGGTCGTGGTGGAGGACGGCCGACCCGTGGGCATCGTCTCGGAGCGGGACATCCTGAAGCTGACGGCGCGGGGACCCGATGCGCTGGCATCGATCCGGGTGCGCGCCCTCATGACCCGGGAGCTCGTGACGAGCGAGCCCGACGACGACCTCGATCACGTCATGAACCTCATGACGAACCATCGGGTGCGTCACCTGCCGATCCTGGCCGACGGGGAGCTGGTCGGCATCGTCTCCATCGGCGACGTGGTCAATCGGCTGCGCTCGGAGAGCGACGAGGCCAACCGGCACCTGATGTCGTACATCGCGGGTCGCTGACCCGGGCAGTCAGAGCGCGCCGAAGTGTCGTAACCCTTCCAGCACGCCGCCGGCGAACGGGCGTTCCGCGAAGTACATGCGGTCGAGCGTTCCGGCTGCACCGGCCTCCTCTCGCAACTGCTCCTTCAGCGTCTCGGGAGCGTTCGCGACGACGATCGCCGGGTGGCCGCTCAGGAGCGCGTCGAAGTCGTTGCCCGAGTCGCCCGCGTAGATGATCTCGTCCAGCGCGTGACCGTGCCGTTCCCGGAGATGCCCGAGGGCGACGTGCTTGGCCACGTTTCTGGGGAGCACGTCGAGGAGCATGCGACCGCTGTAGGGATCGTGGCTCCAGACGGCCTTGGGCGGGACCGGGAAGCGGGCAAGGCGCTCGCCGACACCGTCGCGAAGCCCTTCGAGGTGCTCGGGAGCCACGTAGTAGCTGATCTTGAAGTCGGCTTGCTTCGGGGGTTCCTGGAGCTCGAGGCCGTCGAGCGCGCCGATGCTCCCGACGATGTCCGCCCTGGCCACCCCCCCGAGTGCTTCACGCATGCGCTCCTGGTAGGCTTCGTCGACGAACCACGCGTCGTGGCCGTCGCGCCGCACCCAGACGCTCGTCCCCACGTCGCACACGAGAACGTCGGGCAGGGGGAGCCCGACCCGTTCGATGCCCTTAAGGGCCAGGTCGCGCCCTCGACCGGTCACGTACGCGAGCCTCAGCCCGCGCTCGCTCAGTGCGGCTCGGAACGTGCGGATCTCCTCTGCGCGCGCCTCGTCGACGTCGGTCGGGATCAACGTTCCGTCGAGATCCGAGGCGAGCATGAGGGGTTGTCGCGCCATACGTCGTGCGCTCCTGGGCTGGAAATTCCTGCCGAACGGCCTACCATGATAACGATGAGCGGCCCGTGAGGGTCCGGCTCGGTCCCCCGCACGACGGGAGCAGTCCGATTCCCACGAGAACGCAGTCCGAGAAAGCGCCGGCCATCGGCGGCCACGGGATTCCCCTTGCTCGGGGTCGTCCCGTCGTCTTCGGCGAAGTGCTGTTCGACGAGTTTCCCGACGGAACACGGGTCCTCGGCGGAGCGCCGTTCAATGTCGCTTGGCATCTGCGCGGGTTCGGCGCGGACCCGGCGTTCATCAGCGCGGTTGGATTCGACAAGGGGGGCCACGACATCCTCCAGCGCATGGAGGAATGGGGGCTGTCGCGGAGCGGCGTTCAGACGCGCCAGGATCACCCCACGGGGCGGGTGCGGGTCGAGATCGGCGACGGCGAGAACCGCTACGAGATCGATCCCGAGCAGGCGTGGGATTTCATCGACGCGAATGCGGCCTCTGACGCCATTCCCGACGCGGTGCGCTTCATCTACCACGGTACGCTCGCCATGCGCTCCGAGGAGAGCCGGCGGGCGCTCGACGTGATCCTCGAGACCGGGGCGCCCGCGCTGGTCGATCTGAACCTGCGCGAGCCCTGGTCGACCCCGGAGAACGTGCGGGCGGCCATGCGGGGCGCTCACTGGCTCAAGGTGGCCGAGGCCGAGCTGGCCGAGGTCTCCGGACAGGACACGAGCACGCTGGAGACGTGTGAGGAGGCCGCGCGCGAACTGGCCGAAGCCCACGACATCTACCGGGTGGTGGTCACGCGTGGGCCGG
The DNA here is from genome assembly GCA_040904945.1 of Gemmatimonadota bacterium. Taxonomy (GTDB): domain Bacteria; phylum Gemmatimonadota; class Gemmatimonadetes; order Longimicrobiales; family Gaopeijiaceae; genus JAWLHJ01. The sequence goes on along the minus strand of JBBDSM010000100.1, from coordinate 9,907 downwards.
AAGGCGCCATCTGTGTGACACGCGGAGCGGAGACGGTCGTCGGCCAGGATCCGGTCGTTCCCCATATCGTCGACACCGTCGGCGCCGGCGATGCGTTCAATGCCGTGCTGGGCATGGGCATTCTGGGGGGCTGGAGCGCCCGGCTGACGCTGGACCGGGCGACCCGCTTCGCCTCGGACATCTGCGGCATCCGCGGCGCGACGACCAACGACGCCGCGCTCTACGAGCACCACCTCCGCGCATGGTCGGAAGGCGAGAGCGAGATCGGCTCAGGCGAAGACGGCCTCGCGCGCGGGATATCCGGTGGGAGGCGGGGCGGTCTGCACGTCATGTCGCTCTCGATCCACGGACTGGTGAGGGGCACGGACATCGAGCTCGGGCGCGATCCCGACACAGGCGGACAGGTCACGTACGTCCTCGACGAAGCCCGGGCGCTGGCGGAGCATCCGTCCGTCGAGCGGGTCGAGGTGGTGACCCGCCAGGTCTTCGACAAGCGTGTGGACGACGAGTACGCCTTGCCCGAAGAGCTCCTCTCGCTGGGCGCGCGTATCGTGCGGCTCCCCTTCGGACCCAGGCGGTACCTGCGCAAGGAGTCGCTCTGGCCACATCTCGACAGCCTGCTCGACGAGCTCATCCGGCACGTGCGCCGGACCGGGCGGATCCCGGATCTTATCCACGGCCACTACGCGGACGCGGGTTACGTCGGAGGGCGTCTCGCGCAGCTCCTCGGTGTGCCGTTCTTCTTCACGGGGCACTCGCTCGGCCGGGTGAAGAAGGACCGTCTTCTGGCGGCCGGGAAGGACGCCGCCAAGCTGGACGACCGCTATAATTTCCCGCTCCGCATCGAGGCGGAGGAGCGCGCGCTCGAGACGGCGGCGATCGTCGTCGCGAGCACACATCAGGAGGTCGAGGAGCAGTACCAGCTCTACGACAACTATCATCCCGACGGTATGCGCGTCATCCCACCCGGGGTGGACCTCGACCGCTTCACGACCGCGGACGACGACTGGACGCCGCCGCCCATCGCCGAAGACCTGGGCCGCTTCCTCAAGGATCCCGGGAAGCCCATGATCTTCGCCCTCGCTCGGCCGGACGAGCGGAAGAACTTCGAAGGGCTGATCGAGGCGTTCGGTCGGAGTGGAAAGCTCCGCAAGTGGGCCAACCTCGTTCTGGTCGCCGGGAACCGGGACGACATCCGCAAGATGCCGTCGAACTCGCGATCGGTCCTCACGCGGATGCTCCTCCTGATCGATCGGTTCGACCTCCACGGCTCGGTCGCCTACCCGAAGGCGCACGGCTCGGCCGACGTGCCGGATCTCTACCGGATGGCGGCGGCCAGCGGCGGCGTCTTCGTGAACCCGGCGTTCACCGAGCCGTTCGGGCTGACGCTGTTGGAGGCGGCGGCCAGCGGCTTGCCGATCGTCGCCACGGACGACGGCGGACCTCGCGACATTATTGCCGCCTGCGAGAACGGCCTGCTCGTCGACGCGACCGAGCCCCGGGAGATCGCCCGGGGCCTTGAAGCGGCGCTGGCGGACCGCGACCGCTGGCGTCGGTGGTCGGAGCGCGGGGTGGAGCGGGTGCACGAGCATTTCTCCTGGTCGAGCCATGCCGAGCGCTACCTGGAGGAGTTGGAGCAGGTCGTGAGCGGGGGACGGCCGAGCGGTCGACACGCCGGCGCGGGTCGTATGCCCTGGCTCGACCGCATCGTGGTGACCGATATCGACGACACGCTCACCGGCGACGACGAGGGGCTGCGTGCCCTCATCGAGCGCCTCGTCGGGGCGGGCCCGAACGTGGGCTTCGGCATCGCGACCGGCCGGTCGCTCGACCTGGCGCTCGAGATGATCGACGACCTCGGCATTCCGGTGCCGGACGTCCTCATCACCGGAACCGGCACCCAGCTCCACTACGGCAAGCGACTCATCCGGGACCGCTCGTGGGAGCGCCAGATCCACCACCGATGGGAGCCCGACCGCATTCGCGACTTCCTCTCCGGCGTCGACGGGCTGCGCCTCGACGGAGACGAAGCACAGACCCCGTATCGACTCAGGTATGTGAGCGACCTGGATGATGGCCCGGGCGCCTCGGGCGTGCGGCGTATGCTGCGCAAGGAAGGGCTTCGCGCGACGACCATCCTCGATCACGGTTCCTTCCTCGACGTAATTCCCGTCAGGGCCTCCCCGGGGATGGCGATCCGCTTCTTGAGCTTCAAGTGGGACCTTCCGCCCGAGCGGCTGCTCGTGGCCGGCGACTCGGGCAACGACGCGGACATGCTCTCCGGTGACACGCTGGGTGTCGTCGTCGGGAACCACACCGACGAGCTCGAAGACCTGCGCGACCGGCACCGCGTGTATTTCGCCGACCGGAGCCACGCCTGGGGCGTCCTCGAGGGCATCGAGCACTATGACTTCTTCGGTGATATCCGCGCCGATCCGGAGCCCGACGCATGACCGACATGCTGGCCGACCTCCGCACCCGCCACCGGGAGCCCCTGTACGTATTCCTGCGCAGGCTCCGCGGCATGTCACGGGCCTTTCTGACCGGCGTCGACGTCCGACACGAGTACGAGGCGTTCCGGGCCACCAAGGGGTGGCGGAGCCTCCAGGCCCCGGAGCTCGACCAGCTCATCGATCGCATTCAGGAAGTGGTCGTGACGGACGGCGTGCTGTATCTGGCGCTTCGCGAGCGGGTCGCGCGCTGGAGCTTCGTGCGGGTGAGCGCGGACGACCTCGGCTGTGCCGAGGTCACGGTCGCGGACTTCCTCGACGTGAAGGAGCGGCTGGTGACCGGCGAGGGGGCCGACGAGCGATTCGTTCTCGAGGTGGACCTCGAGCCGTTCCAACGCGGCTTCCCCCGCCTCACCCAGGCGCGCTCCATCGGCCGCGGCGTGGAGCACCTGAACCGGTACCTCTCCATGGGCCTGTTCGAGGAGCGCAGGAAGCGACTCGCCCCGACCGGCGAAGGCAACCGACGGCTCGGCCCGGCCCGGCTCGTGGACTTTCTCCGCGTGCACCATCTCGACGACCAACCCCTCATGCTCTCAGGAGACATCGACTCGCCCGACGCCCTCTGGTCGGCGCTGCGCTACGCGGTCGACCTGTTGGCGGACGAGGAGGGAGAGACCGACCGGGTCCGGTGGATGGCCGAGCTCCGGCGGCTCGGGTTCGAGCCCGGGTGGGGCCGCACGGCCGAGCGGACCCGCGAGACCATGGAGCTGCTCCTGGACATCCTCGAGGCGCCCGACCCCGGGCATCTCGCCGACTTCCTGGCGCGCATCCCGATGATCACCTCCATCGCCATCGTGTCCCCGCACGGGTACTTCGGTCAGGCGAACGTGCTCGGGAAGCCGGACACGGGCGGGCAGGTCGTGTACATCCTCGATCAGGTGCGCGCCCTCGAGCGGGCCATGAGGGCATCCCTCCGGGAGCAGGGGATCGACGTCGAGCCGCGCATCGTCGTGCTGACCCGGCTGATTCCGGAGGCCGACGGCACGACGTGCGACCAGCGCCTCGAGCCCATCTTCGGGACGGAGAACGCGTGCATCCTGCGGGTGCCGTTCCGCGACCGGGACGGAGGGGTCGTGCGCCCCTGGATCTCGCGTTTCGAGGTGTGGCCCTACCTGGAGCGCTACGCGGTCGATGCGGAGCGGGAGCTGCTGGCGGAGCTCGGGCAGCGGCCCGACATGATCATCGGCAACTACTCCGATGGGAACCTCGTGGCGAGCATCATGACACGCCGCCTGGGGGTGACCCAGTGCAACATCGCGCACGCCCTCGAGAAGACGAAGTACAGAGACGCCGATCTCCTCTGGAAGGAGCACGAGGAAGAGCACCACTTCGCCTGCCAGCTCACGGCCGATCTCATCTCCATGAATACCGCGGACTTCATCATCACGAGCACGTACCAGGAGATCGCCGGCACGGAGACGAGTGTCGGGCAGTACGAGAGCTACGGTTCGTTCACCCTTCCGGGGCTCTATCGCGTGGTCTCAGGCATCGACTGCTTCGATCCGAAGTTCAACATTGTCTCGCCGGGCGCGAACCCGGACGTCTTCGGGCCGTTCTGGGAGGAGGAGCGCCGCATTCCGGAGCTCACCGAGGAAGTCCGCGCGATGGTGTTCGGCGAGCCGGACAGCCGGTCGCGTGGGTGTTTCGCGCACCCGGATCGTCCGATCCTGTTCGCCATGTCGCGCCTCGACGAGATCAAGAACGTCGCTGGCCTCCTGGAAGCGTACGGGCGCTCGGAGGAGCTCCGGGAGCGCGCGAACCTGCTCCTCGTCGGCGGCTGGATCGACCCGGACCGGTCTTCGGACGTCGACGAGCGGCGCCAGATCGAGCGGGTCCACCACCTCATGGACGAGCTGGAGCTCGACGACGACGTCCGCTGGATCGAGATGCAGACCGACAAGAGCCGGGTCGGAGAGTTCTACCGCGTGGTGGCCGACAGCCGGGGCGCGTTCGTGCAGCCGGCGCTGTTCGAAGCGTTCGGGCTGACCGTGATCGAGGCGATGAGCTCGGGGCTGCCGGTGTTCGTCACCTGCTTCGGCGGGCCCCAGGAGATCGTCGAGGACGGGGTGAGCGGCTTCCACGTGGACCCCACGGCCTGGCCGGAGAGCACCGAGCGGATGGCGGAGATCATGCGCCGCTTCGAGGCCGACGAGAACGCGTGGATGGAGATCGCCCGGGCCGGAGTCGCGCGGGTGGCGGAGCGGTACAACTGGCCGTTGTACGCAGCCCGCCTGCTCGAGCTGTCCCGCATCTACGGGTTCTGGAAGTACATCTCCTCGCTGGACCGGGATGAGCCGCGGCGGTATCTGGAGATGTTCTACGGGCTCATGTACCGGCCGCTGGCGGAGCGCGTCGGAACGCCCGACTGAGCCCGGTTGGAGGCTCCCTGGCCGTTGGCTACCTTGACAGCCCGTGGTAGAAGTCTGGTGGGCCGCCTCGGGCCCGCCGTCCCCGCCATCCAAGCAGGTCGTAGTCGATGATCCGTCTGACCTTCCTCGGAACCGCCGCGGCGCGCCCCACGGTGCGCCGGAACGTGAGCGGGCTCGCCGTGCAGCGTGAAGGCGACCTGTTCCTGTTCGATTGCGGCGAGGGGACGCAACGCCAGATGATGCGGTACGGCTCGGGGTTCGGGGTCCGGGCCATCTTCGTGACGCACATGCACGCCGATCATTATCTCGGGATCACCGGTCTGGTTCGGACCATGCAGCTCCAGGACCGCACGGAGCCGCTCCTGCTGGTGGGTCCTCCCGGGTCCGAGTCGCTCCTCCGGCGGACCGTGGCGCTCGGCGGCGATCGTCTTCCGTTCGCTCTGGACGTGGTCGAGTGTGGGGAAGGCGAGGCCTACCAGGGTGACGGATACGCCGTGCACGCCTTCCCGGTCGACCACGGCACACGCGCCGTCGGGTGGGCGTTGGTCGAGGACGACCGGCTCGGCCGCTTCGACGTCGAGCGTGCCCGGGAGCTGGGGATTCCCGAGGGTCCCCTCTTCGGCAAGCTTCACGGGGGCCAGGACGTCGAGGTGGACGGCCGCGTGATTCGGGCCGCGGACCTCGTAGGGGAGCCGCGCCCCGGCCGAACCATCGTGTACACGGGGGACACCCGGCCGTGCGACGCGACCCGGCGGAGCGCCTCCGCCGCGGACGTGTTGGTGCACGAAGCCACCTTCAGCGACGAGGAACGTGACCGAGCTCGTCAGACGTACCACAGCACGGCGGCGGAGGCCGCCACCGTGGCGAAGGACGCGGGCGTCGGCCGGCTCTTCATGACGCACCTGTCCGCTCGTTATTCGGACGATCCCCGGAACCTGGAGCGTGAGGCCAAGGAGGTCTTTCCACGGGCCCGTGTGGCCCACGACGGGTTGGTCGTGGAAGTGCCGTTCCGCACAGGCGACCTGGAGCGGCCGGTGGCCGCCGAGTCGGAGCACGCATGAGCGCCTTCCTCCCTCCGCAGGGACGTGGTGCGACGGGCGCGGCGGACCATCCGCAGCTCCTCGAGAGAGATCTCGACCGAGACGAGCGCCGCGCGCGATGGGCCGTCCGCGCGGCGCAGTGGCGCGCCCGGGAGTTGGCCGAAGCCGTGTTCGGCGCGGTGAGCGAGTCGACACTGAAGGGACTTCGGCCGTCCGGTGAGGCTCGGGGCCTGCTCGTCCTCGGCGTTCCGTTTCGGGACCTCGAGACGCACCGGGCCAGGGAGGCACGCTTCATGGCGGCCGCGCACGCCGATCCCATCCTGTCTCAGGTGCCGCTCGTATACGTCTTCGGGCAGGGGTCGTGACGGGCGGCGAGACGTCGGCCCGCCGGGTGGCCGTGCTCGGACTGGGCTTGATCGGAGGATCGCTCGCGCGGGCTCTCTCGGAACGCGCGCGCGACCTCACCATCATCGGGTGGTCGCCCTCGCTCGGGGAGCGGGGACAGGCGCTCGAAGAGGGGGTCGTCCAGGCGGCGCCGACCGCCTGGGAGGAGGCCGTGGAGGAGGCGGATGTGGTCGTGCTCGCCATGCCGCTCGAGGCGTGCCTACGGGTGCTGCCCGAGTTGGCGGGGCTCACGGGACCGAACACGACGCTGACCGACGTGGCGAGCCTCAAGGCTCCGCTGATGCACGTCGCGCGGACTTCGGGCCTCACCGATCGATGGGTCGGCGGACACCCGATGGCGGGCTCGGAGGGATCGGGATTCCGGCACGCTCGGGCGACGCTTTTCGATGGCGCCCGCGTATGGCTCACCATGGACGGGGCGGGGAAGCGGCACGTCGAACGGGTGCGAGCGCTCTGGCGATCGGCTGGAGCCGATCCGCGGGATATCGACGCGGACGAGCACGACCGGTCGATGGCGCTCGTGAGCCAACTCCCGCAGCTGGTGGCCAACGCGCTGGCGGCCGAGTTGGCCGGGCGGGGGGTCGCGACCGAGACGCTCGGTCCGGGTGGACGGGACATGACCCGTCTCGCGGCCAGCCCTTCCGGAATGTGGCTCGACCTGTTCCGGCACGCGCCGGAGGGACTTCCGGCCGCCTTGCGCGGGGTTGCCGGAACCCTGGAGACGACGGCGGCGGCACTCGAATCCCGCGACCTCGACCGGCTCGAGGCGCTCATGCGAGAGACCCGGGCATGGAAGGAAGGGGCATGAGGATCACGGTACCCGGCGACAAGTCGCTGACGCAGCGGGCGCTGATTCTGGCGGGATTGGCGTCGGGGGAGAGTCGCCTGCGGGGACTCCTGTACGGCGGCGACGCCGCGTCGACACGCTCGGCGCTCGTGGCGCTCGGCGTCGACGTTCCCGAGATCCCGGCGGACGGGGGAGAGATCGTGGTGCGAGGCGTCGGATTGGACGGGCTGAAGGAGCCGGCCGGCGCGCTCGACCTCGGGAACAGCGGCACCGGGACCCGCCTGCTCATGGGGGTCCTCGCCGGAAGCGGGCGAAGCGCGACCCTCACAGGCGACGAGTCGCTCCGGTCACGACCCATGCGGCGTGTGACGGAGCCGCTCACCGCGATGGGAGCGGGCTTCGACTTCCTCGAGGCGGACGGGCGGCTCCCCGTGACGGTCCGGGGCCGTCGCCCCCTCTCGCCCATCGATTGGGAGAGCCCGGTGGCGAGCGCTCAGGTGAAGAGCGCGATCCTGCTGGCCGGCCTCGTTGGAGGCGCCTACGCGCTCGTCACCGAGCCGAGGAAGTCGCGGGACCACACGGAGCGTATGCTCACGGCGTTGGGAGCGCGCGTGATCTCCCACGCGGTGGCGGGGGGGTGGCGGGTGGAGCTGCGCGACCCGCCGAGCCGCATCGACGCCCTCGACTTCGAGGTGCCGGGGGACTTCTCGTCGGCTGCCTTCCCGATCGCGCTGGCCGCGCTGGGTGGGGTGGAGGGGCGGGGTTCGCTGACCGTCGAACGTGTCGGCCTCAACCCGACCCGCACGGCGTTCCTCGGCGTGCTCGAGCGGATGGGCGCGTCCGTCACCGTCGAGGCCGACGGCCCTGGTGGGGACGACACGGGCGAGCCCATGGGCTCCGTCACCGTGCACGCCTCCGAGCTGAGCGGGACCGACGTGCTGCCGGAGGAGGTCCCACGGCTCATCGACGAGCTTCCCCTCGTCGCCGTGCTCGGCGCGCGAGCCCAGGGCGTGACCCGCATCCGGGCTGCGGAAGAACTCCGGGCCAAGGAGTCGGACAGGATCGCCGCCATGGTGAGTAACCTGCGCGCCCTCGGCGTGTCGGTGGAGGAGTACGAGGACGGGCTGGAGGTCGAGGGATCGGATCGGCCGCTACGGGGCACGGTGCTCACCCGCGCGGATCACCGGATCGCCATGGCGTTCGGCGTCCTCGCCGCCCTCCCCGGCAACCGGGTCGAGATCGACGACCCCGGGGCCGCCGGCGTGAGCTTCCCCGGCTTCTGGGAGCTGATGGGGGGCATCGCGTCCGGAGGCGTCACCGGGTGAGCCGAAAGCCGGTGGTGACGCTGGACGGGCCCGCCGGGTCGGGTAAATCCACCACGGCGAAGGCCGTGGCGGACGCGCTGGGCTTCCTGCATCTCGACTCGGGCGCGCTCTACCGGGCCCTCACCTTCGCGCTCCTCGAGGCGGACATCCCGGCCGAGCGCTGGCCGACGCTCACGGCCGACGACTTCCGCGAGCTCGACGTGCGCGCGGTCCAGAAGGATGGCACGCTCCTCGTCGAGGTCGCGGGTCGGCCGGTGACCCATGAGCTCCGCACCGCCGAGGTCACGGAGCACGTGTCCCGGCTTGCGGGGCTGCCCGAGGCGCGCCGCTCGCTCATCGGGTTGCAGCGGTCCGTGGGGGCGGATGGCGGCCTCGTGACCGACGGCCGGGACATGGGCACGGTCGTCTTCCCGGACGCCGAAGTGAAGGTCTTTCTGGTCGCCGATCTGGAGGAGCGTGCGCGGCGCCGGCTCGCCGAAGCGGGCGACTCGAGCCCCTACAGGCATGACCTGCGCGAGCAGGTGGCCAGCATCCGGGAGCGCGATCGCCAGGACACGGAGCGAGCCCACTCTCCGCTCCGTGAGGCCAAGGGCGCCCACCGCATCGACACGACCGAGCTCGACTTCGATGAGCAGGTGCGGGAGGTTGTCGACCTCGTGCGCCGGTTGACGCCCCCCTGAGGGCGGCCTAGCTTCTCAGGGCTTGGTCCGCTGCGAAGCATAAGTGGGCCTGGCGTCGCCGAAAGGCTGCTTGGCGTGAAGCTGCGCTCGGCGCCTTTCTTTTATGAACCCGAGCCCGGCGCTCGTCCCCCGAGCCCCGGCACACGAGGATCGCGCTCCCGCGCGACCCCGGAGTCACATGGCCGAGACGAAGAACCCCATTCCGGAAACGGAATCCGAAGCCCCAGAGTCCGCCGTGGACGCTCCCGACATGCACGACGAAGACGGTGAAGACACCGTAGTCGTCGACGCGATGACCGGTGAGGTCCGCACGCTGACCGACGAAGAGATCGCCGCCGACAAGGCCGACGAAGAGCGCGCCATGGAGGGTGTCCCCGAGGGCCACTCCCCCGAGCTCTACCACGACCCCTACGGCGAAGAGCGCCTCGCGACCTCGAAGGACGAGTTCGAGGCGCTGCTGTCCGAGTTCAGTGGTGACTTCGGCGCCTTCCGCGAAGGCGAGATCGTCAATGCGACCGTCCTCCGGGTCACGGACACCGCGGTCATCCTCGAATTCGGCTTCAAGAGCGAGGGCGCGGTCGCGCTCGACGAGTTCAAGGAGGTCCCCGGGGACGGCGATGAGGTCGAAGTCCTCCTCGAGAGCCTCGAGGACGACGACGGCGTTGTCGTCCTGTCCAAGAAGAAGGCCGACTTCCTCCGCGTCTGGGAGAAGATCCGCGAGGCGCACGACGCCGACCGTCCGGTCAAGGGAACGCTGGTCCGCAAGATCAAGGGCGGCGTGACCGTCGACC
>JBBDSM010000099.1:23482-30671 GCA_040904945.1 Gemmatimonadota bacterium | reverse complement strand
GGAAGGCCGGCTCCTGCTCGTCGAGGACGACGAGCGTCTCCGGAAGGCGGCGGAGCGCGCGCTCACCAGGCTGGGTTACGACGTCACGACCGCCGAGGACGGCGTGGCGGCGCTCGAGCGGATCGCCACCGACCCGTCGGCGTGGGATCTCGTGATCTCCGACCTGGTGATGCCGCGCATGGGCGGCGACGAGCTCTACGAGACCCTCCAGGAGCGGGGGTGGAGCATCCCGTTCCTGTTCATGAGCGGGCATCCGCCAGAAGCCGTATCCGGCATGGCGGGGAGAGGTTCCTACGCGTTCCTGGAAAAGCCGTGGACGCTCGAGACGCTGCGCCGACGGGTGGGAGACGCGCTCGACGCCGAGCGGCGGAGCGCCTGAGGGGCTCGGGAAGAACGCCTGAGGGGCCCGGACCGCCGGCCCGGACCCCTCGTCGTCCCTCGTGCCATCTGCCCGCCGGCTTTGCGGCGAGCCGCAGCGGTCAGCGGCTTCCGTCGAGCAACCGCGCCGTCAGCGGCATCGGCGTCATGATCTTGTAGATCGGAACGAGAGGAGGGCCGGGATCCTGGCTTCCGAACCCGGCGGCCCAGTCGGTGCCGGGCCTGGGGAGCCAGGCGTCCATCCGGTTCCAGTAGATCACGTTGTCGTCCGTCTCGGCCTCGAGCATGTGCGAGACGAGGCGCCCCAGGTTCTGCCCAGTGGGCACGATGTACGTTCCCGCCGGGAAGCTCATCTCACGCGTCAGGACGTCGCCGACTTCGACGATGGTCACCGCCGCGTGGTTGTACTGCCGCTCGTGCGTGACGCTCCCGACGGTGTAGGCCTGCACCGTCACGTCGGCCGGCTCGGTGAGCCGCTCCACGCGGATGCCCTGCTGGAGGAGGAGGTCGACGGCGGCTTCCGCGTCACGCGGGAGCACGTACGCCCACGGGCGATCCCTGAGCAGCGTCGCCACCGGCTTCTTCAGAATGCGGGCGTCCGTCACCTGGATGGTGTCGAGCCCACCGTTCGTCTCCTCGACCAGGAGATAGTCGACGGTGTAGTCCTCGTGCTCGTAGTCCTGGCGCACCACGACCTGTCCCGACGGCTGGGCGCCCATGGCCACCGTCTCCCGGTTGGCGCGCGCGACCACGTCCATCAGCCGGTCCGGGTTGCGAGCCGCCCAGTCCACCACCGCGAGGTAGCCCAGATACCCCGCCCGCGCGCCGGTCTCCAGCTCCTGCCGGGGCGCCTCGAAGAGGATCCCGACGCTGTTGACCAGCCCGCCGTAGTTGCGACCGATCCGCGCCTGCCATCCACCGACCCGCCATTCCTCGCGGTCGCCGTTCGTGTAGAACCAGCCGAGCATGTCCTCGCTCTCGAGCATGGCGTCGATGGCGGGGAAGATTTCCCCGTCGCACATGCTGGTGATCTCCTGCATGGCGGCGGCGATGCTCGGGCACTGGTAGTTCAGATTGTACGGCCGGGAGCCGCCGTTGTGGCCGTCGACGAAGAGGTGGGGACGCCACGTGCCGATGATGTTCTCGACGTAGCTGGCGATGGACGGATGCTCCAGCTTGATGTAGTCGCGGTTGAGGTCGATGCCCCAGGCGTTACCGCGCTGTCCGTCGAAGCTCGCCTCGAAGCCGTCGGGGTTGATCTGCGGCACGACCACGACCGTCACGTCGTCCAGGAGCTCGTAGGCATCCGTGCCCGGTGTCGCGAAGTCCCGCATGAGCACGAGGAGCCCCTCCCGGAACGTGCGCTCACCTCCATGCACGTTGGCCGCGAGCACGAGGACCGGACGGTCGAGCGCCATGGCCTCCCACGGCTCGGCGACCAGCGGATTGCCGAAGACCGCGTACGCGAGCTTTCGTCCTTCGCGGGTCTCGCCATAGGTGCCGAGCGTCATGTTCGGGGCCACCCCACTCAGCGCTTCGAGGTAGTCCCACATCTCGAGATGGCGGGTGTGCGCCGAGAAGCCGTTCAACTCCGCGGCCGTCTGCGGGTACCCGGCGGCCGGAGGCGTCCAGGTGACCTGAGCCGAGGCGGATGTCGTGTACGTGAGCGTCAGGGCGAGGACGAGAGCGAGGGTCCCGACCGCGCCTCCGGATCGTGTGGAGCGCATGCCGTGCTTCTCCGTGCGTGAAGGTCAAAGCGGTCCGACGCCGCCATGGGCACCGGAAGGCCGCAAGGTAGGCCGTCGAAACCGGACGCGTAAGGCTGGCGGCGGTGGGGCGCCCCCGGGCGGGGCCGTCCCCGCACCCTGCTATCTTCCTGACCGACATCGATTCCGACGCACCCCTCAAGGACGGCAGCACATGGACGGAGCGATCATCGTACGGAAGCACGGAGGGCCGGAGGTCCTCGAGTGGACGAGCGAGAACCCGGGAGCGCCTGGGCCCGGCGAGGTCCTGGTCCGGCACACGGCGGTGGGCCTCAACTTCATCGACGTGTACCACCGCACCGGCCTCTACATGCTCGACCTCCCGTTCATCCCCGGAAGCGAAGGCGCCGGCGTGGTGGAGCGACTCGGCCCCGACGTGAACGGACTCGAGGTCGGCGACCGGGTGGCCTACACGTCGAACGGCCCCGAGGGGGCTTACCGCGAGGCGAGGGTGTTGCCGGCCGAGCGGCTGGTTGAGCTACCCGACGGCATTGACGACGAGACCGCCGCGGCCGTCATGGTGAAGGGGTGCACGGTAGAGTACCTCGTCCGTCGCACCTGGCCGGTGAAGAAGGGCGATGTCGTGCTGCTCCATGCCGCCGCGGGCGGCGTGGGCCTCCTCGCGACCCAGTGGCTGTCTGCGCTCGGCGCCACGGTGATCGGCACCGTCGGCACCGAGGAGAAGGCACGGCTCGCCGAGAAGCACGGGTGTGCGCACACGATCCTGTACCGGACCGAGTCCGTCCCCGAGCGGGTCCGTGAGCTGACCGACGGCCGCGGCGTCGACGTCGTGTACGACTCGGTCGGGAAGGACACCTGGGAGGGATCGATCGACTCGCTGCGTCCCCGGGGGATGATGGTCACCTTCGGTAACGCATCCGGACCGGTGCCGCCCTTCTCCCCACTCGTGCTGGCGAAGAAAGGGTCGCTGTTCGTCACGCGCCCTACGTTGGGTGACTACTACCGGACCCGCGAGGAGACGGCCGAGGGGTGTGCCGCGCTTTTCGACGTTATCCTGGCCGGAAAGGTCCAGCCGCACATCGGAGCCCGCTATCCGCTGAAGGAAGCGGCCGACGCGCACCGGGCGCTCGAGGCGCGGGAGACGGTGGGGTCGACGGTGCTACTGACCTGACGCCGGAGGGGGTGGCCGAGCGGCTGGGTCCACGGGGCCCGGCCGCTCGCTCCCTCTTCTACTCGTGCCGGAGCGCGATGGCGGGGTCCGCCCGCGTGGCGCGTCGAGCCGGCACCAGGGTGGCCAGGACACCGGTAGCTCCGAGGATCAGGACGATCGTCACGAACACGACCGGGTCGTTCGGGCTCACCTCGAAGAGCGCGATCTGGAGAGCCCGCGAGATGACAAAGGCGAGCCCGAGACCGAGCGCCAGTCCGATGACCAGCTGCTCTCCGCCCTGCTTCATGATCAGCGAGAGCACCTGCTTCCGGGAGGCGCCCAGGGCCATTCGGATGCCGACTTCCGACGTCCTCCGGGCCACGCTGAACGACATGACCCCGTAGAGGCCCACGGCGGCGAGGAACAGCGCCACGACGCCGAACACGACGAAGAGCGTGCCGAAGACGTTGTAGAACCAGGTGCCCTCGGCAATGCGCTCGGTCAGCGTCTCCGTGTAGTAGATGGGCGTGCCGGCATGCACCGACGTCACCGCCTGGCGGACGGACTCGGTCAACGTCATCGGTTCCTCCGGCCCGCGCGCCAGGACGCTCATGAACTGAGCGTCGCTCTGCGCGATGGGTCGGTAGTACCCCGCCGGATCGCCTTCCTGGTTGCCGACGCCTTCCATGAACAGGTCGGGCGCCACACCCACGATGGTCAGCCACCCTTCCGCGTCCTGGCCGCGATCGGGCCGTAACCGGCGGCCGAGCGGGCTCTCGCCGGGAAAGTACGTGCGGGCGAAGCTCTGATTCACGATGGCCACCCGGTCCGACGACGCATCATCCAACGGGGTGAAGTCGCGGCCCTCCACCAGGGACACCCCGGCGACGTCGAAGTAGCCGGGGGTGATCACGCCCGACCGGGCGAACGGGTAGTCTCGGGTCTCCGTGTAAGTGACGCCCTCCATGGCGATGGGCGTCTGCCCGCCGCCCCATCCGCCGGGGAGGATGGTCCCGAGCGCCGCCTGCCGCACCCCCGGGATCTCCCGGACACGGTCCTCGAGCTGGTCGTAGAATGCCCGTCGGTCCGCGACGTCGGGGAAGTCGGCCTCGAACAGCCCGAGGCGGGTGGTGAACATCGCGTCGGTCTCGAATCCGTAGTCGTAGTCCCGTAGTGTCGCGATGCTCTTGGTCATGAGTCCGGCCGCCACCAGGAGGCCGACGGACATGGCGATCTCGCCCACGACCAGGACCTTGGAAAGCCGGCCGATCCGGAGGCTCGAGGAGCCGCGAGACTCGTCCTTGAGGACCTCGCTCACGTCCATGCCCGACGCCTTCCATGCCGGGATCCCCCCGGCCACGACCGCCGACAGCGTGGCCGCGCCGACGATGAACAGGAGGATGGGCGCGTCGACCGCGAAGCGCATGAAGAACGGCGGGTTCGTAGGCGCGACGGCGCGATCGAACAGGCCGACGCCGACCCAGGCGATGACGGCGCCGATCGCCGCCGCGACCATGGCGAGCGCGAGCGCTTCGACCACGAGTTGCGTGACGACCCGCCACCGGCTCGCGCCGAGCGCCGTGCGCACCCCGACCTCCCGGGTACGCTGAGCGGCCCGCGCCAGCAGCAGGTTCGCCACGTTCGCGCAGGCGATCAGCAGCACGAGCGAGACCGCGGCGAGCATCGTGTAGAGAAGGGCGACCGCCTCGGTTCCGATCGACTGCTCGGCGTAGGGGCGGATTACGGGAATCACGCCCTCGTTGGTCTCGGGGTACGCCTCGGCGAGCCTCGCGGCGATCCCGGTCATCTCGAGCATCGCGGCGTCGACGTCGCGGCCCTCCGCGAGCGGTCCGAAGACGTTGAGCCAGGTCCCCTCGTTGCGCGGGAGCTCGAGCGCGTTCATGCGAAGGGGGACCCAGACGTCCTGGCGGTTCGGGAAGCCGAACGTCTCGGGCATGACGCCGACGATCTCGGACGCTTCGCCGTTCACCGTCACCGTTTGACCGAGCGCGCCCGGGTCACCACCGAACCGCTCCATCCAGAGCCGGTGCGACAGGATGACCGTGCCGGGCGCGCCGGGCTCGTCCTCCGCCTCGGTGAAGGTTCGCCCCACGAGGGCGTTGGCGCCGAGCGCCGTGAAGGTGTTCGCGGTGACGAACGATCCGTCGTAGCGGGCGGGCTCGTCGCTCCAACGGATGTTGACCGTCCCGTCGTAGAGGGCGGCCAGGTGGGTGAAGGAGCTCTGCTGGGCGCGCCAGTCCAGGTAGTCGTGGATGGACACGCCCATGTTCTCGGCGCCGATGGACGGGTTCGCGCGCTGGACCGCCACGATGCGGTCGCCGTTCTCGAACGGAAGGCCCCGCAGAAGCGCCCCGTAGACGATGCTGAACATCACGGCCGTGAGCCCGATGCCCAGGCCGAGTGCCATCACCGCCAGCCCCGACACCGCCGGATGCTTGAACAGCATCCGGAGCGCGTAACGGACGTCCATCACCAATCCACCCATGTCCCACCCTCCCCGTCGAGCGGCGGGCGCTCGCGCGCTCCGCCTGGTCCCATTCACGACCGACGAATGGCCCTGCGGGGCGGTGGGTGGGGCGGTTTCGGCCTGGCCCGCCTCAGCCCTTCAGCTCGTCCTCCAGCACGCTGCCCAGGACGAGTGTCACGAGCGACACGACGAGGCTCCCCAGGAGCGCCGCCCCGAACCCCGATACGCTCAGCGCGTCGGTCAGGCGCGCCGTGAGCATGAGCACGAGCGCGTTCACGACGAACGCGAACAGGCCCAAGGTCACGATGAGGAACGGGAGCGAGAAGAAGAGCAGGATCGGCTTCAAGAGCGCGTTCAGGAGGCCGAAGATCAGAGCCACGAGTACCACGTCGAAGAAGCCTCCGGACAGCACGATGCCGTCGAGGAGCCAGGCAGCCGCCGACAGGGCGAGCGCGTTGACGATCAGTCGGATCAGGAAGTTTTGCATGCCCTACGCTACTACTCGTACCTCAGCGCGTCCATCGGGTCGACCTGGGAGGCACGCTGGGCCGGGATGAACGCCGCGCCGAGCGCGATGGCCGACAGGAGCACCGCGACGCCGGCGAGCACGACCGGGTCGAACCCGCCGACCCCGAACAGCAGGGACTGAGCGGCCCGTCCGAGCGCCACCGCCAGGGCGATTCCGACCACGCCGCCCACCAGGAGCATGCGGGTCATCTGCGCGACGATCATCTTGCGGACCCGGGCCCGGCCAGCCCCGAGCGCCATGCGGAGCCCGATCTCCCGGGTGCGCTGCGCCACGGTGTACGCCAGCACGCCGTACAGGCCGACGGCGGCGAGCGTCGTGGCCAGCACCGCGAAGGCCGCCGACAGCGTCGAGATGATCCGGTCCAGGAAGACGTTGTCGCGCACCTGCGCTTCGAGCGTCTTCAGCTCCTCGACCGGGAGGTTCGAGTCCACCCGCGCCACGACGCCGGGGATCTGGGACAGCAGGGCGCCCGGCTCCACGGCGGTGCGCGCGTAGAAGGTCATGAAGCCCATGCTCTCGGCCTGCCGATAAGGTGTGTAGAAGACCGGCGGCGTCTCGTCCTTCACGTCCGCGTACTTCGCATCCTGAATGACCCCGACGATCTGAACGTCGAGCTCCGTCTCACCGCTGCCGCCCGTCGCCATGTACTTCCCGACCGCCTGGGCGCCATCGAGGTTGAACTTCCGGGTGAAGGCCTTGTTCACGACCGCTACCAGCGGCGCCCCGTCCGCGTCCGAGGCGTCGAACTCGCGCCCCGCGACGAGCGCGATGCCCAAGGTGCTGAAATACCCCGGCCCGACCCGGTTCAGGCGCGCGTTCGAATCGATGTCGGGACCGGACTCGAAGCCTTCGACGGACACGTCGGTCCCCCAGCTGCTTCCCGCCATGATCGGGACCATGCCCGCCGAGACGCCGGT
>JBBDSM010000099.1:0-23382 GCA_040904945.1 Gemmatimonadota bacterium | reverse complement strand
TCGGGCCGCGAGTTGGCGATCGCGGGGTACAGGCCGAACAGAATGCCCGTCCCGACGGAGAGCACTGCCGCGAACAACAGGACGCGCGGGTCGAGCGCCAGGCTCAGGCTGCTGGACGCCTCGGGCGGCAGGATCGAGGCGATGAAGCGGAGCGTCCAGCGGGCCACGACCAGGCTCGCCAGGCCGCCCAGGACGGCCAGGAGCACCGACTCGGTGAGGAGCTGCCGCATGAGCTGGCCGCGCCCGGCTCCGAGCGAGCCCCGGATGGCCATCTCCTGGCTGCGTCCGGCGCCCCGCGCAAGCAGCAGATTCGCGATGTTCGCGCAGGCGATGAGGAGCACCACCCCGGTGACCGCGAAGAGGATGGCGAGCGGGGTGCGCACCTCGGCGTGGATCGAGCTCTGTCCGCGGTAGCCGGGCTCCAGTCCGAGGCGCTTCTGCCGGAAGCGCTCCAGCGTCTCGGCGCTCATTCCTTCCTGGAGGGGCGCCTCGACCTCGTTCACGATCGACGCGTACACCGTATTGATCTCGGCATCGGCGCGCTCGATCGTCACGCCCGGAGCCATCCGGCCGAACACGTACGCCCAGTAGCTCCGCCGGTTCTCGAATCCCGGGTCACCGAGGCGCTCCAGCATACCCCTCATGCTCAGCGGAACGTACACGTCCGGATCCCCGCCGAGCGTCGTGCCGTCGAAGCCGGCCGGTGCGACGCCGACCACCGTGAGCGACTGTCCATTCACCATGATGGGCTGATTCAGCACGCCGGGGTCGCCGCCCAGCCGGTTCTGCCAGTAGTCGTAGTCGAGCACGGTCACGAAGTGTCCGCCAGGCACCTCGTCGTCGCCCGGCCCGAGCAGCCTTCCGAGGGCCGGCTGGACCCCGAGGACGGGGAAGTACGAGCCGGACACCAGGAGACCCTCGCCGCTCTGGGTCTCACCTGTGCGCGCCAGATTGACCCCGAAGAGCCTGTGCGCCGCGAGGCCGCTGAACGCCCCGCGCGCTTGCTCGAGGTCACGGAACATCGGGTAGCTGAAGACGGCGTCGCAGTCGCCCGCCTGGTTGCACGACTGAGAGCCCGGCTTGGGCCCCGGCGCGCTCAGGTTCACCAGCCGGTCCGGCTCCTGCACGGGGAGCGCGCGCAGGAGCATCTCGTCGAACATCGAGAAGATGGCGGCGTTCGCGCCGATCCCGAGAGCCAAGGAGAGCACGGCCACGGCCGTGACGAAGGGGGACTTGGTGAGGGCTCGGACGGCGAGCTTCAAACCGGACATGAAGGGGCTCCACTGATCGACGCGGGCATGCGCCGTGACTCGAGGACGACGGCCGCGTCACCCAGGGGACGGTCCCGTGGGTCGCGGCATATCCCCTCTGACGAGTCTTGGCCCCGTTCGGTTGCAGACGGGCCGAAACGATCCCCGCGCTCCGACCTCGGGGTCCGTGTCCTCCCCCCGGAGTGCTCTTCCTACCGGAGCGCTTCCTCGAGCGCCGTCGACGCGTCGGTCTTGTCGTCCCGGTACTTCACGATCATGGGCGCGTAGAGCGAGAGCCCCTGCGCCTTCCCCCAGGCGTTCGTGGCCGGGCGCGCGCCGGGAACGACGACGGCGCCATCGGGGACGCTGAGCGGACCCTCGGGTCCGGCTCGGTAGACCGTCTCCCGCACGAGGTCGTACACGGCAGTCGACGCCGTGAGCTGCACGCCGGGCGCGATGACCGCGCGGCGGCCGACGAGCGTTCCCTCGAAGATGCCGGTGTTCCCGCCGATCATGGCGTCGTCCTCGATGACGACTGGACGGAGCCCCACCGGCTCGAGGACGCCGCCGAGCTGGGCGCCGGCGGAAAGGTGCACGCGCTTACCGACCTGCGCACAGGAGCCGACCAACGCGTGGGAGTCGATCATGGCGCCCTCGTCCACGTAGGCGCCGATGTTCACGAAGGCCGGCGGCATGATGACCACGCCGGAGGCCAGATACGCTCCGCCCCGGACGGACGAGCCGCCCGGCACGATGCGCACGTTCTCGGCCGGGCCGTCCGTGTCCCGGAGGGGGAGGGTGTCCCGGTCGAAAAAACGGATGGTCGATCCGCTGAAGTCGGCGTTCTCGGCGGCCGGGTGGGCTACGAACTCCTTCGTGGAGCCGGAACGGAAGGCGAGCAGGATGCCCGATTTCACCCAGGGCACCGCCTGCCAGCCGTCCGGGCCGGGCTCGGCGGCGCGAACCTCGCCGCGTTCGAGGGCGTCGAGGAGATCGGCCACGGCGGCCCGAGCCTCGTCGCGGTCGGGTGTCGCACCCGGGGCCGTGAGCCCCTCGATGCGGCTGCGCAGCGCGTCGATGGCGGCGCTCATCGGCCGGCTCCGTCGAACCGGGCGATGCCGGCGGTGGCGAGGGCCTGTTCGAGCTGTGCCCGGGCGCCCTTCGACAACGGGACGAGCGGCGCGCGGAAGCGGGCCGCGGGACCGCCGAGCATCTCGACGGCGGTCTTCACGGGAATGGGGTTGGTTTCCACGAAGTTGCAGCGCATGAGATCCAGGAGTCGGTAGTGCAGGGTACGGGCTGCGGCGAAGTCGCCGTCGAGCGCCGCGTGAACGAGGGCCGTCATCTCGCCCGGCGCCTCGTTCGCGCACACGGAGATCAGGCCGTCGGCCCCGAGGGCGATCATCGGAAGCGTGAGCTCGTCGTCGCCGGAGAGGACGAGGAAGTCGTCCGGCCGCTCGTGGAGGAGCGTGCCGATCTGATCGAGATCTCCGCACGCCTCCTTGATGGCGACCACGTTCGGGAGGGCGGCCAGCCGAATGGCCGTCGCGGGTAGCACGTTCGATGCCGTCCGGCCGGGCACGTTGTACAGCACGACCGGCAGGTCCGTCGCGGCGGCCACGGCCTCGAAGTGGCGGTAGAGCCCCTCCTGTGGCGGCTTGTTGTAGTATGGCGCCACCGACAGGAGCCCGTCCGCTCCGGCCTTCGCCGCCGCCTTGGCCCGGGCCACCGCCTCGGCGGTGGCGTTCGCACCCGCTCCCGCCAGCACCTTCACCCGGCCGTCCGCCACGGACACCGCCGCCCGGATGACCTCCGCCTGCTCGTCGGCCGTCATGGTGGCGCTCTCGCCGGTGGTGCCGCAGGGCACCAGGTAGTCGACGCCGCCGGCGATCATCCGTTCGGCGTGCTGCTCGTAGGCGTCGAGGTCGAGGCTTCCGTCGGCCTCGAAGGGGGTGACCAACGCCACGCCCACGCCACCGAATCGCTCACTCCTCATCTCGCTGCTCCCGTGTTCAGTCTTGTTGATCGGTCGCGTCCGTCCGCTCGCCGTCCAGAATCCGGTCCATGACGTCGGTGAACGTGAACACGCCGGCCTTCCCATGGATCCATTCGGCGGCCCGGACCGCGCCCGAGGCGAAGCCGTCCCGTCCGTGCGCGTGATGCGTCAGCTCGATCCCGTCGTGCTGGCCTTCGAAGCCGATGGTGTGCGTGCCCGGGATCTCTCCGGCGCGCGTGCTCGTCACATAGAGGGTTCCCTCGTCGGCCGGACCGTCGGGCGCTCCCGCGGCCCAGCGCGCCTTGTCACCCAGCTCCTCCACCAGGAGGTCCGCCAGCCGCCAAGCGGTACCGCTCGGGTGATCACGCTTGTGCCGGTGGTGGGCCTCGTGGATGTGCGCGTCGTATCCGCCGACCCGGTCCATGAGCCTCGCGGCATCCCGGGACATGCGGAAGAAGAGGTGCACACCGATGGAGAAGTTCGGACCGTGCACGATACCGATGTCCTCGGCGGCGCGCATGGCCTCGTGGGCCTCGTCGCCCAGCCCCGTCGTCCCGGTCGCGAGGTCGGTGCCTGCCAGGGCCACCGCGCGGACGATCTTCGGCACCAGCGCGCCCACGGTGAAGTCGATGGCCGTGTCGGCCCCCCCGAGACGTTCGGCGATCTGCTCCGGCGTGCCTTCCAGCACGTCCCGGCCCAGCCGTGCCACGATGTCGTGGCCGCGTTCCTCGGCCTGTGTCTCCACGGCCTGGCCCATCCGGCCGTAGCCCACCAGCGCGATCTTCATGGCTTCGTCCTCGTCTTGTGCGTCATGGAGTCGTTTCCGCGCGGGTCCCCTCGGGGCCGATGAGCGCGTCATGGAGCTTCCGGGTCACGGCGTCGGCTTCCTCTGCGTCGACGACCAGACTCAAGCTCACGTCCGAGGCCTGGGACACCAGATGGACACGCGTGGCCCCGACGACGGTAAAGACCTGGCCGTCCACGCCGGGCTCGGCCATGAGCCCGCGACCGACCACGGTGATGGTCGCGAGCTCGCGCCGGACGTCCACGTCGGCGAAGGTACCCAGCTCGGCCTCGACCTCGGAGAGGTGCGCGCGGTCGTCGATGGTGAACGCCGTCGACGAGTGGCTGGTCGCGACCAGGTCGACCTCCAAACGATGCCGCCCGAGCACGCCGAACACGCGAGCCAGGAATCCGTAGGGGAGCGCCACGGGGTGCGACCGCACCTTGATGAGCGCCACGCCCCGCTTGGTCGTGATCGCGGCGATCTCCGAGGCGCCCCGCGCGTCGTGCAGCACCCGCGTGCCCGGATGTTCCGGGTGGAAAGTATCGCGGATCCGTAGCGGGGCGCCTTCGGCGATGGCCCACTTCGCGGCCACCGGATGGATGACGCGGGCGCCCGCCCACGCGAGCTCGACGAGCTCTTCGAAGCCGATCTCGGGCAGGAGCCGCGGGGCGTCGACCTGCCGGGGGTCCCCGGAGAGAACGCCCTGTACGTCGGTCCAGATGTGCACGGTCTCGGCATCGAGCGCCCCGCCCAGGATCGCGGCGGAGAAGTCCGAGCCGCCCCGGCCCAGCGTGGTCGTATGGCCGTCCGGGGTCGCGCCCACGAAGCCTTGAAGGACGGCGACGGTGCCGTCGCGGAGCACCGGGAGCAGGCGGGCGGCGCAAGCCTCTCGGGTGCCGGAGCGGTCGGGCACGGCTCGCCCGAAACGGGCATCGGTGATGACGACGCTCCGGCTGTCGACCGCCGCCGCGGCGAGGTCGCGAACCTCGAGCGCGGCCAGGAGGAGGCGTTGCGAGAGGTCTTCACCGGTCGAAAGGATCGCGTCGGCGCGCATGCGCCCGGTGAGCCCGGTCTGGCCGGTCGCGTCCTCGACGAGCCGCTCGATGCGGCCCGCTAAATCGCGTCGCGCACGCTCGTGCGTCTCGCCGGCGGCCTTCCCCTCCGGGTGAAGCGCGTCGAGCGCGGCCAGGTGCCGCTCCGACAGCGCGCCGGCCACTTCGTCGACCGCCGCCCGTGTCGAGGTGTCGGCCAGCGCGAGCCCCTGCAGCAGGTCGGTCACCCCGGCCATCGCCGAGACCACGACCGCGAGCGGCCGGGGACCCTCGACCACGAGATCCGCCACGTGCGCGATCCGTGCGCCGTCGCCGAGTGAAGTCCCTCCGAACTTGTAGACGACGGGCGCGGGCCCGCTGGTCACGACCGGTTCCCGGCCACCGCCTCGACGAGCCCCTTCACCCGGCAGAGCTCGGCGTTCAGGACGGCGGCGCCCGCAGCCCCCCGGTCCAGATTGTGCGCCAGCGCCATGAACGAGAGCCCGAGCGCCGAACAGCGACGTACGCGGCCCACGGTGACGGTCATCCCGCGGCCCGAATCGCGGTCGAGTCGCGGCTGCGGTCGGTTGGGATCGTCGGTCACGCCAATCAGCCGCTCCGGAGAGGAGGGAAGGCCGAGATCCGCCGTCTTCCCGCGATAGGCCCGGAACACGCGCAGGGCCTCGTCCGGGTCGACGTCCTGGCCGAGTTGGACGGACACGGACACCAGGTGCCCGTGCAACACGTTCACACGGGTGGCGGTCACCCCGATGTGGAACGGCGCCTCGCGGAGCGCACCGCCTTCGACGCTCCCGAGGATCTTCGTCGGTTCGTAGGCGACCTTCTCTTCCTCGCCGGAGATGAACGGGATCACGTTGTCGACCAGATCGAAGGCCGGCGGACCGGGCTTGCCCGCGCCCGAGATGGCCTGGAAGGTCGTGGCGACCGCGCGCTCGATGCCGAATGCCTCATGGAGGGGGGCCAGGGCCATGGCAAGCCCCGTGACGACGCAGTTCGGGTTGGTCACGATGGCGCCCGGCCACCTGGACTTCTGGCGCTCGATGAGCGCGAGATGGTCCGCGTTCAACTCCGGGATGACGAGCGGGACGTCGGGATCCTGCCGGAACGTGGACGCATTGCTCACCACCAGATGGCCGGCCCGGGCGAGCTCCGGCTCGATCTCCTTGGCGACAGACGAAGGAAGCGCCGACAGCACCAGCGGCGACGTCCAGCGTCCCGAGAGGGTCCGCACCTCGAGGTCGGCCACGGCGCCGGGCAGCTCTCCCGCCTCGCCGGCGAGCAGGTCGCCGAGGCGACCTCCGGCCGAGCGCTCGGATGCCCCGACCTCCGCGATCTCGAACCAGGGGTGGCGGGCGAGCATGCCCACCAGACGGGCCCCTACGGTGCCTGTCGTTCCGAGAATCCCTACCGGTATCCGCTCGCTCAAGATCGTCTCCAACATGGCTCTGGTGCTTGGTTTTCTTCGTCGCTCGAATCTCGCATCCGGGCCGGCGAGTCCCAAGCCCCGGGGGGCGCTCCGTTCGGCGCTTCCTTGCTACGACCGCACCCGCGGCCCCATCGTTGCGGGAACCGTGCCCGGAGCCGCGAGGCGCGCCCGCTCGACTCTTTCAACACCCTTCTCGGACATGCCGGAATGAAGCGATCGAACCTGTTCGCCGCCCTGATACTCGTGCTGATCCCTTCGCTCGCGGTCGCTCAGGAAGACCCGCACGTCGAGCGGGCGCTCCGGGTGCTCTCGACGACGCCGCTCATCGACGGCCACAACGACCTCCCCTGGGCCATCCGGCAGAGCGACCTCGCTCCGAAGGACGTGCACCACGAGGCGCACGACCTGCGGACACGCACCCCGTTCCATACCGACATCGAGCGGCTGCGGGAGGGCCATGTGGGGGCCCAGTATTGGTCCGTCTACATTCCGTTCGGCGCCGTGGAGGACGGGGCGGCGATGACCCAGCTCGAGCAGATCGATATCGCTCTGGAGATCATCGACACGTATCCCGACGTCTTCGGGTTGGCGCTCGACGCGTCCGACGTGGAACGGATCTTCGGCGAGGGGCGCATTGCGTCGATCCTGGGCATGGAGGGCGGGCACGCCATCGAAAATTCGCTCGGTGCGCTCCGCGCGTTCCATGCGCTCGGCGTCCGGTACATGACGCTGACCCACAACGGCACCATCGACTGGGCCGACTCGGCGGCGGATACGGCGCGCCACGACGGCCTCACGGCGTTCGGGCGCGAGGTCGTCCACGAGATGAACCGGCTGGGCATGCTCGTCGATCTCTCGCACACCTCGCCCGCCACGATGAACGACGCGCTCGACGTCGCGGAGGCGCCCGTCATCTGGTCGCACGCCGCGGCGCACGGCGTACGCGAGCATATCCGCAACGTCCCGGATCAGGTGCTCCAGAGGCTCCCGGAGAACGGCGGGGTGGTGATGGTCACGTTCGTGCCCTCGTTCGTGTCGGCCGCGGAGCAGGCGACGCTCTCCGATGTCGCCGACCACATCGACCACGTCGCGAACCTCGCCGGGATCGACCACGTCGGAATCGGCTCCGACTTCGACGGCATCGACAGCACGCCCCTGGGTCTCGAGGACGTATCGACGTTCCCGGCCCTCTTCGCGGAGCTTTCGCGTCGCGGATGGACCGACGAGGAGCTTGCCAAGCTGGCGGGCGGGAACCTGCTGCGGGTCATGCGCGAGGCCGAGGCGGTCGCCCGCCGGCTGCAGCGCGAGCGTCCACCGTCGACCGCGACGATCGAGGCGTTGGACGGAGCCTCAGGCGGCGGCTGAGCGACGGTCGAGGACGATCTCCTCCTCCCCTCGGAAGGCGATCAGGACCAGGCATCCCGCGAAGACCGTCAGGGATGGGAAGAAGAGCGCGTTCGTGCCCTCCATGAAGTGTCCGAACGGATCGACGACCGAGCGCCACACGCCGACCATGCTCCCCGTGTTGACCAGCAGCACCACGGGATCGACCAAGCGTCGCTGGAATCCGGCGATGTAGGCCACCGCGACGAGCATCTGGAGACCGCCGAGCACCGGTAGCGCCGCCGGATGGCTCAAGAGGCCCAGGTAGAACGCGTCCGATACCTGAAGGGCGTGCTCGACGTTCGTGATCTTGTCGAGACCCCACCAGAAGACGAGCAGGCCGATCGAAAGGCGAAGGAGAAAGAGGGACCATCGTCGCATGGCGGGCTCCGGAAGCGCGCGGGTGAGCAAAGTAGTGGGTGACGCCATCCAAACGCTCTTCCGCCGCCGCGTGTTCCCGGACCCCGTACGCGGTGGTGGTGGTGCGGGCTCGGCGCCTCAACCCGCGTGCTTCGCCGCGATCTCCTCGAGCCCGGCCTGAATCTCCTGCTCAGGTAGCCAGCGGCCGCGGACCATGACACCCACGCGGTCGGTCAGGTCGCCCAGGTCGTCGAGGGGATTCGACTCGAGGAGGAGCAGGTCGGCGCGCTGACCCGGGGCCACGGCTCCGAACGCTCCGTCGAGCCCGAGATGGTCGCGGACGTAGCGGCCCACCGCGACGGTCCCGCTCTCCAGAATCTGATGCGGGGTCATCCCCGACTCGGCCATGACGGCGATCTCACGATGGAGCGCGAAGCCCGGCAAGTTGTAGAGCTGCGGTGAATCCGTGCCCATGAGCACGCCCGCGCCCGCATCGACCAGCGACTTCAGGATCCCCTTCCGGAGGTCGAAGAACGCGTCGAGCGCCTCCGGTGAGCCCTGGGGGCCGCCCGATCCCTGCTGGCGCCACGCCTCCTTCTGGGCGTCCGACACGTAACGCATCTCGGGGAGCGACAGGAACGCGTCGGGGTCGGCGCCGCGGTAGAGGTTCTCCCAGAGATACATGGTGGGGACCACGTACGCGTCTTCATCCACGGTCAGCGCGACGACCTCCCCGATCCGCGCGGCGTTTACCCCTGCCAGGAGCCCTTCGAGATCGATGGCCCCCGCGTTGATCTGCTCCTGCACCTCGCCCGAGGCGACGGCCTGTACGTAGCCGTCCAGGTGATCGACGGTCGACATGCCGGTACGTAGCGCATGCTCCAAACCGACATCCGCAGGGACGTGCCCGCCGAAGGTGAGTCCCACCTCCCCGGCGACCTCCGCCATGTGGTTCCACGTGTCCAGGGACACGCCGGGGTGGATCTTCTGGAGGTGATAGCCTGCCTCCGCATGCCGCCGGACCAGCTCCTCGGCCGCCTCGGGCGTCGGCGCCGAGTTGCCATTGATGGACGGCGCGCCCACGTAGAACGTCGGGCCGAGGACGTCGCCGCGCTCGATCTCGGCGGCGAGGGGCAGCTGGTAGTCCGACCCCAGCATTCCGCGGATCGTCGTGATCCCGTTGGCGACGTAAAGGAACAGGATGTCCTCCACCTGATCGCGCGGTGGGTTCGCCCCCGGTGGGACGTGCGCGTGCATCTCGGCGAGCCCGGGCATCAGGAAGCGCCCCTCGCCGGCGACCACCGTGGCGCCTTCGCCCACGACGATCTCGTCCGCCGGACCCATCTCGCGGATCACGTCGTCGACGACGATGACGGTCTGGTTCGGGACGACCCCTTCACGATCCATCGGAATCACCGAGACGTTCACGAACGCCGTGGTTCCGGGCTCCGCGACGGGTGGCGCCTGACACGCCGCACCGTAAACGCCGAGCACCGCCACGGCCGCGACCATGGCTCTCCTCATGAGCTCAACCACGCCTTCGCTTCGCTGTGGGACAGACACGCGGCCACCTCGACCCCGATGGCCTTTGAGAACGGCCCGTCCGCTGCGAACAGGTCGGAGAACTGGCTCGAAACGACGACCGCCAGGCGCGAGATCCGGTCGCGATGCGCCGCCAGGGCCGCGCCCTCCGCCGTCAAGGACTCCGGGGACTTGTGGTCCAACCCGGCAGCGCCGCTGAGGTCGAGCAGGACTGGGCCCGGACCCGGATGCTCGCGGTTGCTGAACGCCCGCGCGCCGACCCGCGCCAACTCGCCGGGCGTGTAGTCGCCGTCGGCGGTGAGCACCAGGATATCGTCCTTCACTCGCGAGAAGACGGGCATCTCGGAGGTCGTCTCCTGTTCACGGAAGCTGGTCGACGCGCGGTCCGCGCCGGCCCTACCGCCAAGATGATGGGCGGGTCGAGGGGCAGCAAGCGGCCCGGTGACCTGCTAGATTTGCATCAGGCTGAACGACCCATCGGGAATGACCCACCGGGGAGGAACGATGCTGCTGCGCCGCTTCTACGACGACAAGCTCGCCCAGGCGAGCTACATGGTCGGGTGCCAGACGACCGGGGAAGCGGTCGTGGTGGACCCGCATCGCGACACGGACGTGTACCTCGAGGCCGCCGAGAAGGAGGGGATGCGCATCCGCTACGTGACGGAGACGCACATCCATGCGGACTTCCTCTCCGGAGCGCGTCAGCTCGCGAAGAGGGTCGAGGCGACCTTGCTGCTGTCCGACGAGGGCGGCGAAGACTGGCGCTACGGCTTCGCTGCGGAGGACGGCGCGACCTTGCTGCGCGACGGCGACAAGATCGAGTTGGGGAAGATCACCCTCGAGGCCATGCACACGCCCGGCCACACTCCGGAGCACCTCTCCTTCCTGATCACGGACGGTGCGGCCAGCGATCTGCCGATGGGGGCCCTCACCGGCGACTTCCTCTTCGTCGGCGACGTAGGGCGGCCCGACCTGCTCGAGAAGGCGGCAGGGGTGGCGGGGACGATGGAAGCGGGCGCGCGGGAGCTCTGGGCCTCCCTGGAGCGGTTCGGCACGAAGCCGGACTACCTGCAGATCCTGCCGGGCCACGGCGCCGGATCCGCCTGCGGCAAGGCACTCGGCTCCGTGCCTTCGTCCACGCTCGGCTACGAAAAGCTCGTGAACTGGGCGTTCCAGTGCGCCGACGAGGACGAGTTCTTGCAAGAGGTCCTCGCGGACCAGCCCGAGCCCCCGGTCTACTTCGCTCATATGAAGCGCATGAACAGGGACGGCCCCGTCGTCCTGGAACGGCTTCCGGAGCCTGCAGCCATGGCCCCCGAAGCGCTGGTCGATCGGCTCCGCTCCGGCGCGGTGGTCGTCGATCTCCGGAGTCGAGCCGACTACGCCGAGGGACACCTCCCGGGGACGCTCAACCTTCCCTGGGGTCCCGACTTCACGACCTGGTCCGGGTGGCTTCTTCCCTACGACGAGCCCATCCACTTCGTAGCCTACGAGGCGGGACAGGCGCGCGGAGCGGCCCGCGATCTCGCGATGATCGGCATCGATCGTTCGGTCGGATACGCCGACGAGGCCGTGCTGGACTGGTGGAGGGGGTCGGAAGGCCCGCTCGAGCCGATAGAGGTGATCGATTGGAACGCGGCCGAGCGGGCGGTCGACGGCGAGGACGCCGTGCTCCTCGACGTGCGTGGCCAGTCGGAGTGGGACGAGGGGCATGTTCCGGGCGCGACCCACATCCACCTCGGGGAGTTGCGCGACCGCGTCGACGAGCTCGATCGCGACCGTCCGGTCGTCCTCTACTGTCGGTCGGGGAACCGTTCCGCCATCGGGGCGAGCTTGCTCCAGGCCGAGGGATTCCAGGACGTGCGGAATGTCGAGGGGGGCGTCCGTGCCCGGCAGGCCGTAGATTAGTTGCGTGCGGAGATACACTCGGAGATGCACCCGGCGGTCCTGGAATCTGGCTTGAGAGGCGTGCATGTCGGACACACCTGAACGGAGCGGGCTCGCTCGTTCGATCGACCAGCTCTTCACGACGGGCCGGAGCGCCCGCGACGACGAGCCTCCGACCGGGGGAAACGGCGCCGTGGAGGCCGAGGGCAGCGCGATGCTCCACCCGGCGGTGCCGCTGGTCGCGGCGCTCGGCCGCGAGCGGGACGACGACCGGCGCCACGCGATCGTCGACGAGCTGGCTCGCCTCGGTGAGCCCGCGGCCGACTCCATCGCGGACGCCCTCGCCCAGACCGAGGACCGTTTCGCCCGGAGCGTGTATCTCGACGCCCTGATCAGCCTCGCGCCCGTATCGCTGAAGGTCGTCGAAGAGATGATGGACGATCCACGCTGGTTCGTGGTCCGCAACGGCTCGTTCGTGCTCGGCGAGATCGGGAGCCCGCGTGCCGTGGAGTTGTTGGTCGGGGGCCTCGCACGGCCGGAGCCGAAGGTGCGCCGCGAGGCGGTTCTCGCGCTGGCCAAGGCGGGTGGCGTCGACGCCAGCCAGCTCGTCTTCGGGATGCTCGACGATCCGGCAACGACCGTGCGGGTGGCCGCGGTGTCCGCAGTGGGCGCCCTCGGCGTGGAGCGGGCGGTGAAGCCGCTCATGCGCATGCTCGATCAGGAGGACGATCCCGATCTGCTCCTCGCGGCGCTCCACGCCCTCGGGCATCTGGGTGACCCGGCCGCCGTGCGCGCCATCGAGCACCATGCCGTAGGCTCGTTCCTCAGACGCCCACCCCGGGACCTGCGCATCGCCGCGTACGGAGCGCTCCGTCACATCGGAACGCCGCACGCCAGGCGCCTACTGAATCAGGCCGTCGACGACCGCGATCCCGCAGTGAAGGCCGAGGTCCGACGTCTGCTCGGCATGGCGTGATCGTATTGAGTTACAGACCTCCCTACCTGGCCGCCGCCCTCGCCGGGCTGGCGGCCTTCGGACTCTACGTCCTCACGCTCGCGCCGACGACGGCCTTCTGGGATGCCAGCGAGTACATCGCGACCGCGCACACGGTCGGGATCCCGCACCCTCCCGGGAATCCGCTGTTCGTGTTCCTCGGAAGGGCGTGGAGCCTGCTGCTGGCGCCGCTCGGTCTTCCCGTGGCGGTGCGCATCAACCTGCTCGCCGCCGCGACCAGCGCCGGCGCGACGGCGTGCTTCTATCTGATCGTCCACCGGGTCCTGGCGGGACTGTCCGAGGGGGCGTGGTTCGCGAAGATCGGCGCGGGGGCGGCGGCCCTGCTCGGCGCCACGGCGTTCACGGTGTGGAACCAGTCGAACGTGAACGAGAAGGTCTACACGCTCAGCGTGTTGATCATCGCGGTGGTGAGCTGGCTGGCGGTCCGCTGGCGCGACGTTCGGAACGAGCCAGGGAGCGAGCGCTACCTCCTCTGGATCGTCTTCCTGCTGGCGCTGGGCTCCACGAACCACCTCATGTCGGTGCTGCCTGCTCCGGCGGTGGCTGTGCTCGTGCTGTTGAGCGGTGCGCGCGCGGTCTTCACGCCGGTCTTCCTCGGACGGGCGCTCCTGCTCGTCGTGGTCGGCCTGTCGTTCAACTTCGTCCTCCCCGTCCGGGCCGAGCTCGATCCCGTGATCAACGAGGGCGACCCCGCCTGCGAGAGCGTCATGGGGGCCGCCGCGGCCATTTACACGCACGGTCGGGCCGGTTGCGAGATGCTCGGCGACAACCTGACGCGCCGGCAGTACCAGCCTCCTCCCGTGACCGAGCGGAAGGCTCCGTTCGGTGCCCAGATGGAGATGTGGTGGCAGTACTTCGAGTGGCAGTGGGCGCGCGGGCTGGAGCCCTCGGAGACCCCCTTCGGGCCCCGGCTCCCCTTCGGGATTCTCTTCCTGCTGCTCGGGGGTGCCGGTCTGTGGGCGGCCTGGTCGTCCGACCGCGTCCTCTTCGCGTATCTCTCGGTGCTCGCCGGCACGCTGACGGTGGCGCTCGTCTACTATCTGAACTTCCGTCACGGCTACTCCCTCGCGCCGGAGATCGCCGACCGCGCCCAGCACGAGGTGCGCGAGCGGGACTACTTCTTCATCGCGGGCTTCATGCTCTGGGGATCACTGGCCGGGCTCGGGCTCGCATGGGTCTGGCGTGTCGTCGCCGAGGTGGCCGGTGGAGACGCGGGCCCGCGACGTGGGCTGCGCCTGGCTGCTCCGGTGCTGCTCGTGGCGATGGTGCCCCTCGTCCTGAACTGGTCGTGGGCCAGTCGCGTTGACGACTATGCCGCGCGCGACTGGGCCTACGACTTGTTGGTAAGCGTCGAGCCCTACGGCGTTCTCTTCACCAACGGCGACAACGACACCTTCCCGCTCTGGTATCTCCAGGAAGTGGAAGGAATCCGGCCCGACGTGACCGTCGTCGTCGGCCAGTACCTCTACACGGACTGGTATCCCAAGCAGCTGCAGCAGCTCACCAGCCCGGAGCGGCAGCGTCCGTTCGATGCCGAGTTGGTCCCCGGGCTCTACGACGACCGCCCGGTCCCCGATGAGCCGATCCTCTCGATTCCCGCCGACCAGATGGACGGCGTGGGAAGGGTCACGCTCCAACAGGATCTCACGGTGACGCTTCCGGGGCTGGCGGTGACGTATCCGGCCGGCATGACGCTCGACCGGAGCCATCAGATCGCGCTCTCCATGATCCGCGACTCCCTCGGAGAGCGCCCTGTGTACTTCTCGGCCGTCGGTGGTCTCTTGAGCGAGCTCGGGCTGGAGCGGTGGGCGGTCCGCCAGGGCCTGGTGGCCAAGCTCGAGCTCCGAACACTGGGGGGCGAAGTGCCCGAGGGGCTCGTTCAGGGCCGCCGCGAGTATGGCGCGGAGTGGTTCGACCTGGAGCGCTCGCTGGAGTTGTACCGCGACGTCTACATGTACCGGGGGTTCCGGGATCGCCTCATCTGGCAGGACCGCTCCACGCTCAATATTCCCTGGCAGTACTACGCGCTCGCGGCCCAGCTCTCGGACGTCGCGGGGCTGGCCGGCAGGCCGGCCGAGCTCGTCGCCGAGCTGCAGGCCGACGCGGTCGAGTTCCAGGTCCTGGCCGAGGGCGGCGTGCTCGGAACCCCCGAGTCCGGCGGGGGTGGGTAGACAGGCATGCAAACGTCGGACTTCACACGCCAGGAGCTGTACCGCTACGCCAGGCACTTCTCGCTCCCTGAGGTCGGTCTGGAGGGGCAGGGCCGGCTGAAACGGGGGCGCGTGCTCTGCGTCGGAGCCGGGGGGCTGGGCTCGCCGCTATCGCTCTACCTGGCCGCGGCCGGCGTGGGGACGCTCGGCATCGTGGACTTCGACACGGTCGACGAGAGCAACCTCCAGCGGCAGATCCTCCACGGGACCTCGGACGTCGGGCGCTCGAAGCTCGACAGCGCCGCGGACAGGCTGCGCGACGTGAATCCCCACGTCACGGTCGAGCGTCACGAGACCCGGCTGACCTCCGAGAACGCGCTGGATATCCTTGCCGACTACGACGTGGTCGTGGACGGCACGGACAACTTCCCGACCCGGTATCTCGTCAACGACGCGTGCGTGCTGCTCGGAAAGCCGAACGTGTACGGCTCGATCTTCCGCTGGGAGGGCCAGGTCTCGGTCTTCGCCGCCGACGACGGGCCCTGCTACCGGTGCCTTTTCCGCGAGCCGCCCCCCCCCGGGCTCGTGCCGAACTGCGCCGAGGGTGGTGTGCTCGGCGTGCTCCCGGGGATCATCGGCAGCATGCAGGCCATGGAGGTCGTCAAGCTCCTCCTCGGCGTCGGCCGCCCCCTGATCGGGCGTCTGCTCATCTTCGACGGGCTCGACATGACCTGGCGTGAGGTCGCCCTCCGGCGGAATCCGGAGTGCCCGGTCTGCGGTGACGAGCCGACACAGACCGAGCTGATCGACTACGAGCTGTTCTGCGGCTTGGCGCCGGCCGGCGGCGAAGCGAGCGAGCGCACGGCGACGGGCGCGGGTGCCGTGGATACTCTCGAGCTCGTCGCCCGACTGGACGGCGACGACCCACCCTTCCTGCTCGACGTGCGCGAGTCCTGGGAATGGGCCGTCGGCAACCTCGGAAGCCGGGGCGCTCGGCTCGTGCCTCTCGCGGAGCTCGACAGTCGGCTGGCCGAGCTGCCCCGTGACCGGTCCATCGTCGTGTACTGTAAGTCCGGACAGCGGAGCGCTACGGCGGCCCGCCTCCTCGCCGAACGGGGCTTCCCGTCGGTGGCCAATCTCGAAGGCGGGCTGGTCGCCTGGGCCCGGCAGGTCGAGCCTGACCTGATGGTGCCATGAGCACCGAGCCGGTCGCCCGCCCAAGGGTCCTCGTCGTCGGCGCCGGCTTCGGAGGGCTCTGGTGCGCCCGCACCCTCGCGAACGAGCCCGTGGACGTGACCGTCGTCGACCGGCGCAACTACCACACGTTCTTCCCGCTCCTCTACCAGGTCGCCGCGGCGGAGCTGGTGCCGACCGACATCGCCTATCCCGTCCGCTCCATCTTCCGAAAGGCGGGGAATGTCGACGTGCTCATGGCCGAGGTGCTGGACGTCGATCCCGAGGCGCGCATGGTGCGCACCGACGAGGGCGCGCTCGAATACGACTTCCTGGTGCTGGCCCTCGGGAGCGAGTCCAACTTTTTCGGGGTCGAGGGAGCGGACCGTTACGCGTTTCCGCTTCGCTGGATGGACGACGCGATCCCGCTCCGACATCACATCCTCACCCGCTTCGAGGCCGCACGCTCGCGGTCCGGTGACGATCGCCGGCGGGCGCTCACCTTCGTGGTCGTCGGTGGCGGCCCGACCGGGGTCGAGTACGCCGGCGCGTTGGCCGAGCTCGTGCACGGTCCGCTGGTTCGGGACTTCCCGGACATCGAGGCCGACGAGGTGCGCATCGTATTGGTGGAAGCCACCGGGCAGATCCTGGCCGGGATGCCCGACGAGCTGGGACAGTACGCGCTCGAGCGGTTGAGGCGTCGGAGGGTCGAGGTGCGTTTCAATGCCGCGGTCGAAGGGGTGGGGCCGAACGACGTACGGTTCGGCGACGGCTCTGGCCTGGCGTCGGAGACCGTGGTCTGGACGGCCGGCGTGAAGGGCGATCCCAGGGTGAAGAGCTGGGGCTTCCCCGTGGGACGCGGTGGCCGGGTCCCGATCACCGACCAACTGCACGTCGAGGGTCGACCCGACGTGTTCGTGATCGGCGACCTGGCGCTGCTCGAGGAGGACGGGGCGCCGCTCCCCCAGGTGGCCCAGGTCGCGATCCAGCAAGGACGGCACGCCGCCGGTAACATTCTGCGCGGGGCACGGGGCGCGACCCTCCAGCCGTTCCGGTACAAGGATCTCGGCATGCTCGCCGTCATCGGGCGCAACGCGGCGGTGGCCTATGTGGGAGGGCGCGCGTTTCGGGGCTTCTTCGCATGGTGGCTCTGGCTCGGCATCCACGTCACCTGGCTCATCGGCTTCCGCAATCGCGCTCTGGTGCTGGTGAACTGGGCATGGAATTACATCTCGTTCCGAAAGGCCGTCCGGTTGATCCTGCCGACCGTGATCCCCAAGCGGGACTCGGAGCCGGACACCACGACTCCGGGAGGATCCCTGTGAGACGCCTGCTTCTGACGCTTGTCGTTCTCTCGGCCATGTCGGCGTCCGGAGCGGCGGGGCAGGAGGACTGCCGCTCGCTCTCGGGACCCGAGGCCGAGGCCGGCTGGGCGGCCTACGCCGCCGGCGACATCGCGGGAGCCGGAGCCCGTTTCGAAGTCGCGCTGGAGCTGTGTGCGGCCGACCACTACGCCCGCACGGGACTTGGATACGTGGCGCTCCGGCAGGACGAACTGGAGGAGGCAGCCCGCCTGTGGAGGATCGTGACCGCAGCCGAGCCGGACAACGTCGACGCATGGACCGGGCTCGGGCTCGTCGCGTGGCGCCGGGGAGATTTGCCGGTGGCCGAGGACGCCTTCGAGAACGTGACGCGGGTCGACCCCGAGCACCCGACGGCCGTCGACTACCTGGAGCGCATCGCCGGGCCCACGCTCGGCCCGGCCCCTGACCGGCCGCCGCTCGATCTGCCGGACAGCCTGCGATACCCATCTCGCACCTCCGGCGATCGCTTCGAAGTTCGGACTCCGGACGGCTGGACGCCCTTCTACATCAAGGGCGTCAATCTCGGCGCCGCGCTCCCGGGCCGGTTCCCGAGTGAGTTCCCTGATTCCGCGGTGTATGCGCGGTGGCTGGAGCGCATGGCCGGGATGAACGCGAACGCCGTCCGTGTCTACACGATCCATCCCCCCGGCTTTTACCAGGCGTTGCGAGACTGGAACGTCGGCAACCCCGATCGGCCCCTCTGGCTCATCCACGGGGCGTGGGCCGGGATCCCGCCGAACGGTGACTTCGCCGGCGATCCGTACGAGTCGGAGTTCTTCGCCGAGATGCGTCGCGTCGTCGACGTTCTCCACGGCCGGGCCAGCGTGGAGTATCGGTCGGGGAACGCTTGGGGACACTACACCGCCGACGTATCGGACTGGGTGCTCGCGTACATCCTGGGCCGCGAGTGGGAGCCCCACAGCGCCCTGGCATTCGACTCGATCCGGGGAGGCGAGAGCGGGTTCGAAGGGCAGTACGTGCAGGTGGAGGACGGGAACGCCCTGGATGCGTGGATGGCGAAGGCCGTCGAGGAGATCGTCGCTTACGAAACCGAGACGTACCGGACTCAGCGGCCCGTCGCCTACACGAACTGGCCCACGTTGGACCCGCTCGACCATCCGTCCGAGACCACCGCGGACGAGGAGATGGCGATCCGGCGTGCGCTGGGGGAGGATCCCGCGGTCCGTCCCCGGGAGTACGAGAACGACGCCATCGCCCTGGACGCGTCGCTCGTGCGTGCGACCGAGGGTTTCCCGGCCGGCTACTTCGCGTCCTACCACGCCTACCCGTACTACCCGGACTTCATGATCCTGTCCGAGCGGTATGCGTCGGCGTCCTCGACCATGGGTCCGTCCCGCTATATCGGCTACCTGCGCGAGCTCAAAGCCCACCACCCCGACATGCCCGTCGTCATCTCGGAATACGGGGTGCCGGCGTCGCTCGGCAACGCCCACTTGCAGCCGCAGGGGTGGCATCACGGTGGTCTCACCGAAGACGAGATGGCCCGCGTGAACCAGCGCCTTACCCTCGAGCTGGCGGAGGTCGGCATGGCGGGCGGCGCTCTCTTCGCGTGGATCGACGAGTGGTTCAAGCAGAACTGGGTCGCCCTCGAGTTCGAGCTTCCGGCCGAACGGAACCGGTTATGGTACAACCGGTTGGACGCGGAGCAGCACTACGGTATGTGGGCGGTCGAGGCCCGCCCCCCGTTTGCGGGGGCGACGATCGAGGAGAGGGCGGCCGAGTGGCGCGAGGAGCCCGCGCTCTACGAGACACCGGAGCTCACGCTGCGGGCGGCCCACGACGCCGCGTATCTGTGGCTCTCCGTCGAGGTGCCCCGGGCGCTGTCTGCGGATACGGTGCTGGTCGGCTTCGACGTCGTGCGGCCCGAGGCCGGGGACTTCCGGTGGCCGGGGCAGGTGGGCGAGCGGCTCCCCGTGGGTCTCGAGTTCGTGCTGAGGGCCACGGCGGACGAGGTCCGGGTGATGGCCGACCCGCCGTCCAACCCATTCCGGCTTGCCGAGGTCGGACAGGGCACCACCGGCCTCACGGGTCGGCGCGTATCGTTCGACAATCCGCCGGAAGGTCTCTTCCACGCCCGGGTCGAGCAGCGGTTCAACCTCCCGTACTACAGCGAGCCCAACGAGGACGGCCGCTACGATTCGCTCCGCGTCGTGGTGAACCGCCGAAGGTTCGGGAGCGACTCCACCGAGTTCCTGGCCGCGGGATACGACCGCGGCGTGCTGCCCGCGGGAGGTACGCCCGACGGATTCTGGGAACGGACCGCGGACGGTCGCATGCTGGAGGTGCGGATCCCCTGGCTGTTGATCAACGTCACCGATCCGTCCAGCCGCACGGTGCTTCAAGGCCCGGGCGACGCGAACGCGCGTGACGCCGAGCGTGGACCGGACGGGCGCTGGAGGCTCCGGGGTGGGGTCAGGGTCTGGCCGGACTCGGTGTTCGGTGCCTTCGGGACGGAGCAGGTCGAGGATATCGGGATCGTCGCCTCGGTGAGGGGGCCCTCGGCTGACGCGACGCTTCCGGCGGCCGGCCGTCCCGTCGCCCGCTTCGGCTGGCCGACCTGGGAGGAGCCGCAATGGGTCGAGCGGCCGAGGCCGGTTTACGACGTCATGACGGAGCTGTTCGCGGAGCTCGAGCCGTATGGCACGGGCCCCATGATCCAGCCCGGGGGGCCGGACGCTACGCCCCCCGACACGCTGCGCGATGCCGCGGCCCGGGCCTGGGACGAGGGCGAGACGGACGACGCGATGCGCCTGTACCAAGCGGTGCTCGCGGATGAGCCCGCGGACCCTCTCGCGCTGCATCGCACGGCGCTCATGCTGGCCTGGGAGGAGCAGTACGAGGCGTCGCTTGCCCGCTTCGACCGGTTGATCGCCGAGGCCCCGGAGAATCTGGGCGCACAGGTGGACCGGGCCCGCGTCCTGGCCTGGTCCGGAGAAATCCCCTCGGCGCTCGCGGCCCTCGACACCATCCTCGAGCGCGACCCGGCCCACGCGCCGGCGCTGGAGGCCCGCGCCCTCTTCCAGGCCTGGGAGGGTCGCTACGACGAATCGTTGGCGGCCTACGAAGACCTCCTGTCCATCGCGCCGGACAACGTCGATGCCCGGCGTCAGCAGGCGCAGGTGCTGACCTGGGCGTCGGACTTCGGCGCGTCGATCGCGGTGTACGATTCGATCCTGATTCGTGATGCGGACGATCTCGACACCCGGCGGGCCCGGGCGCGGGCGCTCGCCTTCTCCGACCGACTCGACGAAGCGATTGCCGAGTACGATCGGGTCCTGGAGCGCGCGCCGAACGATCCGGAGGCGCTTGTGGGGCTCGGTCGCACGCTCGGGTGGGCCGGCCGGCTCGTCGAAGGGGAAGAGACGTTGCGGGCTGCCACGCGCGACGGCGGAGGGGCGGAGGCGTGGGTCGCGCTCGGTCAGAACCTCCGGTGGCAGGGGCGGAACGCGGCCGCGCTCGCCGCCCTCGAGCGCGCCGTCACCACCGACCCCACGCACGGCGATGCCAGAGAGCAGCTCCGGTCGCTACGCTCGGCGATGTCCCCGTCGGCGTGGCCGAGCGTGGCGTTCGAGTCCGACTCCGACGGCAACCGGATGCGGACCGTCTCGGTCGGCGCGAGCTGGCACGCTATGCCGCGCCTCCGGATCCGGTCCGACCTGTACGAAAAGGCCCTCGACCAGAACCCGCTGTCACGGTCTACGTTCGGCGTGACCCTTTCGGGCGCCTACGTCCTCGAGCCCGGGTGGACGGTGTCGGCTGGGCTCGGCGGCACCCGGGTGGACGGGCCCGGCGCGGCGACGGAGCTCTCCGCTCAGGCCGGCCTCGCCACACCCGGCCGCCACCCGTACGGCGCCACGCTCCAGGTCGGCACCAGCCAGCTCGACGCGACTGCCGCGCTGGCCGCGGCCGGAGTCCGCATGTCGGAGGCTGCTCTCTCCATGCGTTGGCGTCCTGCGACCGCGTGGCGGCTGGACGGTTCGGTGGGCCACGCGCGCTTCGACGGCTCCGAGTCCAACACGCGCACGAACGGGTCGGTCTCCGCGGCCCGGACGCTGCCGCTGGGACTCGCCGTGGGTGTGGCTGGGCGCGCGTTCACGTTCGAGAAGGATCTGGGTGACGGATACTTCGACCCGGACTTTTACGGCATCCTCGAGTTGACGGGACGTTGGCAGGGGGGCCTCGGGGCCTGGAATCTGCTCCTCGAAGGCGCTCCCGGCGTGCAGAAGGTCACCAGCGACGGAGACCCCGGCGGGACCGTGCGGGCCTCGGCGCGCATCGGGTACACCGTGGCCTCCGGTCGCGAGATCGCGCTGTCCGGTGGGTACTCCTCGACCGGGCTGCAGAGCTTTTCGACGGGCTCGTCCGACTATCGCTATTCGGCCGTGATCCTTTCCGTCGGATGGCGCTTCTGAGCGAGCCCCGCTCGAGTCTTTTTTTCTGGCTGTGGGCTATTCGTTCCGCCTTCTCGGGAATCGTTCGATGTTCGAACGAGTTGGATTCTCTGACGCCACGGCGACGTAGGCTTCGAAGGCACGGCATGGCAACGACTTACGCCCGTGTGGTCGCCAAAAGATCTCCTCCCGAGGTCGTTCGACTTTCGAACGACTTACGATGCGCGCGGAATAATCCTTGCGGTTTGCGCACAAACGGTGACAGCTTTTTCGAGCCCCCCCTTCATGCCAATCGAGGACTGAATCATGCGACGTTTTATGTTTGCCGCCGTGCTGGCGGGCTTCCTGCTTCCCGCCGCGGCCGAGGCTCAACTTCCGCGGATCATGGCCGGCGGGGGACTGAGCACGCCGACCGGCGACTTCAACGACGCGGCCGAGGTGGGCTACCACGGCCGCGTGGGGCTCCAGATGGGCGCGCCCGCCTTCCCTCTCGCCGGCCGCCTGGAAGGTGAGTACCACTCGTTCGGGCAGACCACCGGACTCCCGAAGTACAAGGTCCTGAACGGAACACTGAGCGCCGTGCTCGAGCTGCAGGGGACGGGCATCAGCCCGTACTTCCTCGCCGGCATCGGACGGTACCGGGTGGACGCCGACCTCGACGGGTTCGACACGGATCCCGTGACCGAGACCGGCTTCCAGGGCGGCTTCGGCGTGAACATCGGCGCGCTGGGCTTCGGCGGCTTCGCCGAGTTCCGGGTCATCCAGATCAACACGGAAGGCAACAAGATCCGGTACTTCCCGGTGAGCGTGGGCTTCCGCCTGTGATGTAGCGGCACGTAGCCCTCGCCCACCGCTGCGCGGCGCGCCACCGGTATCTGGATTTCTGACCAGGTCTGACTAGATTGGATCGTATGAGCCAGGATCAGTATTCGACGTACGAGGCCAAGGCCCGTTTCTCGGAGCTGCTGCGCAGGGTACGCGGGGGCCAATCGGTGACCATCACCTATCACGGGGAGCCGGTGGCGGAGCTGCGCCCGATCCGCAGCGGCGGGAGCACCGAGGAGCGGATCGATTGGCTGTCCGAGCGAGGGTTGGTGACGCCGCGGCCCGATCACGAAGGGCGGCTCGCGCCCATCGCCAGCCGACCGGGCGCGCTCGAGCGCTTTCTTGCGGAACGCGACGAGGCATGAAGCGAGCCTTCGTTGATACATCGGCCCTGGTCGCCGTGGCACTCGGCGAGCCCCATCAGGCCGAGCTCCGCCGGATGATGGACGATGTTCCGGACCTCTTCGCCGCGCCGCTGATGGAAGCGGAGTTCAGGTCGGTTCTCGCCCGAGAGGAGGTGGAGGACGGATTGCCGATGCTCGAGGTATTCCGATGGGTCCTCCCCGACCGCCCCCTCAGCGAGGAGCTCGATCAGGTGTTCGCGGCCGGCTACCAGCGGGGCGCCGATGCGTGGCACCTTGCCACGGCGCTGTTTCTCGCGGAGCGCCCGGCGGACCTTCCGCTGGTCAGCCTCGATGAGCGGCAACGGAGCGTCGCCGCGAAGCTCGGATTCCCCGTCATTCCCTGATCCCGCCAGCGC
>JBBDSM010000098.1:0-5431 GCA_040904945.1 Gemmatimonadota bacterium | reverse complement strand
TTGCAAAGCAGGTGCTCTCCCAGCTGAGCTATGGCCCCGAGAATCCAAAGCTAGTGAAGCTGGCACGGCACCGGTAGGCGACCTCGCGGCGCCCCGATACCTCTGTCGTGAACCCTATTCCGCGGATAGGGCTTCGACGGGCGCCACGTGCGCAGCACGCCATGCCGGCACCCAGGCGGCAATGACCGTCACGGCTGCCAGGAGCGCGCCCACGCCTACGAACGTCGGGACATCCAGAGCGTCGACTCCGAATAGGAGGGTCGACATCACGCGCGAGAGTCCCAAGCTGGCGAGAACGCCCAGGCCGACGCCGATGCCGGCGAGGACGGCGCCCTCCACGAGGACTCCGGCCCAGATCTGGTGACGAGCGGCGCCGAGGGCGGACCGCACGCCGAACTCCCTTCTGCGGCTCCCGACCGAGAAGGCCAACACCCCGCCGATTCCGACCGCGGCGATCACGAGTGCGAGCAAGGCGAGCCCTCCGAGGAGGAAGGCGTTCAGCCGACGGTGCGCCACCGACTCCGCCGTCATCCGCTCCAGCGTCGCGACCCTGTCGATCACCTGGCTCGGTTCGCGGGCAAGGATCGCCTCGCGCACGGCAGGCAGGACGACGGCCGGGTCCCCGGCCACGCGCACGACGAGGGAGCCGGTGAACCAGGGCGTCACCTGCCGGTAGGGCATGTAGATCGTCTGCAGCACAGGCTCGTCGAGACCGGCGTCCCGGGTGTCGGCGACCATCCCCACGATGGTGCGCCACTCGGGCGTGATCCCCAGGAACCTTGCGTTGTCATCCGTCCAGGCGATACGTCGGCCGATCGGGTCGCCGTCCCCGAAGTACCTCCGCGCCACCGACTCGTTGATGACCGCGACCTTCTGCGCGTCCCCGACGTCCGTGGTGACGAACTCCCGGCCCCGGAGAACCTCGATCCCCATCGTCCGGAAGTACTCGGGCGAAACGACGCGGAAGTCAGCCCGCGGGGTCGGCGCTCCGGCGGCGGGCTCGTGATCCTCGACGTCCATCTCCATCAGCGATCCCACGGCCGCACCGCCGCGCATGGGCACCGCGCTGGTCAGCGCCGCTCCTTCGACCCGGGGGAGCGCCTCCACGCCGTCGAGAATAGCGAGTTGGCGGGACTGGAGCTCGGGAGCCGTGCCACCGGCGCCGAAATCCACCGGGATGTTCATGGCGATGATCCCCTCGGTGTCGAAGCCCGGCTCGATGCGGTTCAGCTGCATCATGGTCCGGAGCAGCAGCCCGGCCCCGATGAGGAGCACGAACGACGTCGCGATCTGGGCCACCACCAGCGTTCGCTGTGTGCGCCTTCCGCCCGATCCCGTCGTCGCCCGGGCGCCGCTCCGGGTGAGCACCCCATGCGCGCCGTCACCGGTTGGTAGCGGCGGGACGATGGTGAAGAACGCCGAGGCCGCCACCGCCGCCGCCAATGCGAATCCGAACGCCGTGCCGTCGAAGGCGATCTCCGACGCCCGGGAGGTGAAGCCCTCGGCGAAGCGGATGAGCAGGTCGAGGCTCACGAAGGCGATGAGCAGCCCCAGGGCCGCGCCCGCCACCGCCAGGACGAGGCTCTCTACCAGGAGTGAACGCCGCAGCGACCCCCGGCTGCCCCCGAGCGAGACCCGGATGGTCAGCTCGTGCTCGCGGCGGAGCACCCTCGTCAGCGTCAGGTTCGCCAGGTTGGCGCAGGCAATGACCAACACCAGGAGCGCCGTGCCCAGAAGAAGCAGGAGGGTCGACCGGGCACGGCTCGTCAGCTGCATCTTGAGAGGCGTGACGGCGACGTTCCAGCCGGAGCCGGCGTCATACGCCGCGGGAAAGTCGCCGTGGAGCCGCGACATGATCGCCGAGACTTCGGCGCGGGCCGACTCGACGGTCGAGCCGGGGGCGAGACGAGCGAACACCTCCGTCATCCGATGCGTCCGGTCATGGCTCATCGTCGCGTCGAGGTGATGCGGGCTCGTCGCCATGTTGACCCAGATCTCGGTCTGCTCGGGATAGGGCGGCGCGGGCTCGGCGACGCCCACGATCGTGGCGCTGCGGCCATTGATCTCGACGGTCTGGCCGATCGCTTGCGGGTCCCCGCCGAACGCGCTTCGCCAGTACGCGTGGGAGAGGACGATCACCGATGGGGCGGTCGCTCCACCGTCCTCGGGGCCGATCGTGCGGCCGTGGAGCGCCGACAGGCCCATGACGCCGAAGTAGTTTCCGGTCACGATGCCGCTTCGGACGCG
The DNA here is from genome assembly GCA_040904945.1 of Gemmatimonadota bacterium. Lineage (GTDB taxonomy): Bacteria > Gemmatimonadota > Gemmatimonadetes > Longimicrobiales > Gaopeijiaceae > JAWLHJ01. Next base: position 3,184 of record JBBDSM010000098.1, on the reverse strand, counting down.
GCGGGGCGTCCCATGGCCGTACATGGTGAAGTTGAGCGCCGAGAACTCGGCGACGGCCTCGAACGACGGGGCGCCCTGCCGGTAGTCGTCGATCTCGGGGACCGAAAACAGCACGTTGTCGAGGTTCCCCCCGTCGGCCGACTGGCGGATGTACACGAGTCGCTCGCCGTCGGCGTGAGGAAGGGGCCGCAGCAGCACCGCGTTCACGGCGCTGAACATGGCCGTGTTGGCCCCGATTCCGAGGCCCAGCGTCACGATAAAGACCAGCGCGTACCCGGGATTCCTCACCAGGCCGCGTACGGCGTGTCGCACGTCCCTCATCCATGCATCGAGCATCATCCCCACCCCTCCTCCGTTATGTCCCATGGTTACGTTCCTCATCCGCAGCCGCGAGCCCGTCATCGCTGCGTCGCTGACCACCTCCCACCAGAAGCGGACCCCCCCGAGCCGTGTCCGGTACCGCGGCTCCGAGCGCTGGAGCGCCAGGTGGGCCGCCCACTCCGAGCCGAACTCCTTCCTGAATGCCCGCGGGTAGGCCCGTAGCAGGAGACGAAGCGGGATCGAGATGCCGGAGGAAGCCCGATCCTCCGTGCCTCCTCCCTCCACCGGTCCGTCCGATCGTTCGCTCATCGCTCGGTCTTCAACTGTGACGAGCGATGGCTCGGGCGGTTGCCGGGAGGATCGCGCGCGCCGCCGCGAGATCGGACTCGAGGCGTGCGATCTCACGCCTCAAAACCGCTCTTCCTACCGGAGTGATCGTGTAGAACCGCCAGCGTGTGTTGGGCTCTTTCTCGAGATCTTCGGGAGGATCCGTTTCCTCGATCTGCCCGTCGTCGCTCATCCGCTGCAGAGCCGCATACAACGTCCCGGCCCGGAGCAAGACCGCTCCCTCCGTTCGCCCCTCGACCATGCGTTTGATGTGGTACCCGTGAGCGACCTCCTGCTCGAGACTCAGGAGGATGTGGAAGGTCGTCGGCGTGAGCGGCGAGGGCGCCCGATCTTCATCCTGCATCGTTGCCATCTCTGGACCCGGAGGGCTCGTCATCGACTGGTTATCGATGATCGATTACCGATGATCTATAACTCATCGCGATTCCCAGCGTCAAGAGCCTTGCAACGTCACTCCGCCCTGAGCACCTCCAACACATCGATCGCAGCCGCCCGCCGCGCGGGACCGAGCGTAGCTACGGAAGCTGGCACGGTAGGGTAGGTGACCTCGCGCCTACTCGAACTCCCCCACCGCCCGCTTCACGCACCCCGCGATGAACACCGCGAAGGGCTCGATCTCTTGGTCCACGCTCGCGGCTTCGAGCGCTGACATGTAGTCCGCCCGCTCCTCGGTGCGGATGACCGTCCACGGGTAGCCGCCCGAGGCAAGCATCACGTTCATGACGAACCGCGCCACGCGGCCGTTTCCGTCCGGAAAGGGATGGATGTAGCCGAACAGCCAGTGGCCGAGCACGGCACGGACGGCGGGGTGCTCCTCGTGCTCCATGAGGTCGAACAGCGCGGGCATCGCCTCGCGGACGCTCTTTGGTCGGGGAGGTACGTGCCGTGAATCCTGGATGTACACCGGATTCGTCCGGTAGCCTGCAAGTTGGGCTGGCTCGAGAATCCCTGCCGTGACGGCCGGCTGAAAGAGGTCGCGATACCAGGTCCGGTGCTGCTCCCTCGTGACCGCCGCGGCGGACGTCGGAGCGCTCAGGATCTCTCCGGTCGCTTCCTTCACGCGCTGGAAGGCAAGCCAGTATCCACGCGCCGCCAAGGCGTCACGGCCTTCCCGGTCCTGCAGGTTATCGGCAGGATTCCACGCTCCGGCACGGACCCGCTCGATGAGCTCGGCTGTGACGCGGTATCCCTCGATGGAGAGGGAGTGGTAAGCGTCCCGATCGTACATGGCGTCTACCCGCTCCAGGTAGACGTCCGGCGCCGGAACGCCTGGCGGATCGGGGAAGACGTCGGCCACCGGTCCCCGCATAGCCTCCCACATCCCCTGCATGCGGGCGACGACGGCCGGCGTACGGGCCCGGATCGCGGGAAGATGTCGATCCACCTCGAAGGGGTCGCTCTCCCGCACCCGATACCCCGCCTGTGACATCGTGTCCGAGATCTCGTCGGCCATGCCGGGACGACCGATCCGCCGAAGCGCGCCCGCGAGTCGTCCGGCGACGACGCTGTGGTCCCCCGCCAAAAGGATGGCCAGGAGGTCGGAAGCATCGCGGACGTTCGAGAGAGCTACCTGTGCCTCGACCGGTCGCTGCTGGTAGAAGCTCGGCTGGATGCGAACGAGGCTCGCCGGGATCGTCAACAGCCGCAGCCCCTCCCTCTCGGTCAGAAAGCGCCCCTCAGGGAGGGGATCCACGATGTAATCGAACAAGCTCGTTCCGGAGGGCAGCTCGACCGTGTTGTTGGACCCTGCGGGGGCGTGAACGACCACCTGTCGCGGCACCTCGGTCGCCTCGGTCTGCAGTAGGAGCGAGAGCTCCGGGGACAGGTGCCATTCCTCTCCGAAGCGCGCGTTGCAGTAGCGGCTGCAAAACTCCCAGAAGGACGCGTACCACGCGGTCGTGTCACCCGGACGCGCGGCCGGGTCGGTCGCCATCCACCAGCCTCGGACGACCGGCGCCAGGAACCCCGCCGCCTTCAACCGGTCCCGATGAGTACGGGAGAGCTCGGACGACGCGAAGACACGTCCGCCATCCCTCTGAAGGTCGGCAAGAACCTTCAGGGACTCAGCCAGCTTCTCGTTCGGTGAAGGCATCAGGGTCGACCTCGATCCTCGGGCACTGGCGCCATCGCAGGTGTGTGCCGTGGCGCCGCTACACGTTTTTCATGTGGCACGTATACAAGTCCCAAGCGTGGCACGATTACAAGTCTATCCTGTGACACGGCTATGGCACAAGTCTTACCCTGGACGATGCACGTCGTCGCGCGCCCTCATTGGACACCCGTCGGCCGCGGGCCTATCCTGCCCCGACACGCGCACGCCGGCCGACGAACGGCCACCGGCGTGTGCCAGCGGGCACCATAGGGAGATCGGTCATGAGCATGAGAAGTACTGCATCGAGGTTCTGGATCACGGCGGTGGCGCTCGCGGCGCTCGGCTGCGCCGGCCCTTCGGCCACGGAAGACATCCGGCCCCCTGCCGCGGAAGAAGCCGGCAACGAAGAGGCTGGTCCCCGCG
>JBBDSM010000097.1:0-5457 GCA_040904945.1 Gemmatimonadota bacterium | reverse complement strand
ATCACGGAGATCGACGGCGAGATCAGCTTCGGCGACATCAAGCGCGGTAAGCGCGAGGTGCACGTCACGCCCGATACGGGTCCGAGCCGGACGTACGACGTTCCGGTCGGTAAGCACATGCGCGTCCACGCGGGCGATCAGGTGCGCGCCGGTGACCGTCTCAGCGAGGGTCCGATCAACCCGCACGACATCCTGCGCATCAAGGGGCCCCGGGCCGTTCAGGAGTATCTGCTGAACGAGATCCAGGAGGTCTACCGTCTGCAGGGCGTGAAGATCAACGACAAGCACATCGGTGTGATCGTGCGTCAGATGCTGCAGAAGGTGCGCATCACCGACGCCGGTGACACCTCGCTCCTCGAGGGTGAGAACGTCGACCGGACCGAGTTCCGCGACGCCAACCTCGCGGCCATCCAGGAAGGGAAGAAGCCGGCCCGGTCCGAGCCTCTGTTGCTCGGTATCACGAAGGCCAGCCTCACGACCGAGAGCTTCATCTCGGCCGCGTCCTTCCAGGAAACGACGCGCGTGCTGACGGACGCCGCCGTGCGCGGCGCCCGCGACGACCTCAAGGGCCTGAAGGAGAACATCATCATCGGCCACCTGATTCCCGCTGGAACCGGTATCCACCGGTACTCCGAGGTGGAGTTCATGGTCGAGCAGTCCTACTACGATGAGGAGATCGTTCCTCTCGGCGAGCCGGGCGAGCTGGTGCCGGGCCTCGGTGGGCTGGGCGAGGGGCTGCTGGACGGCTGACGCGGCACCCGGTCTGAAGGGCCGAAGCGGGGCGTCCTCTCGGGGGCGCCCCGCTTTTTGCGTTCTGGTGTGCGGCGGTGGGCCCGCGAAGGAGCCCTATGAGGGGGCGCTTCGCTCCGGATGCTGCGCATCCGAGCCCCTCTACGGGCTCCTTCGCGTACACACCGCCTCGGGGCCGGTCCGTTGGACCGGGGCGCCGGCGGCTGGTGGGGGCGCGCGGCTGGTCCTCCGGCACCGTCCGGCCGCTCCTCCGGCACCGGGCGGCCGCTCCTCCAAGCACCGGGCGGCACGGGGGCGAAGCGGAGGGCACGGCTCGCTCTCGACCTTGGGAGGCGCGTGGCGGTCCGGCGTGCCGGCGTGCCGGGCGCGGGGGAAAAGCGCACACTCGTGCTGCGCCCGGGAGCTACCTGGGTGCTTTTCCCTGCCTGGCGGCGCAAAAGTGCACACTCGAGCTCGTCAGAGGAGCGCGCTGCGCACTTTTGTCTCGCTGAGCGGGGTGAACCCTACAGGTCGTGCGTCGGTGCTGCACGACTGTGCAGTTGTCCCCGGTCGGCTCAACCGAGTGGCGTGACTCGGCGAGGTGGGGCGCTTCGGTCAGGCACCGGCGTCCGGGAACCAGTCCGAGCTCGGCCAGGTGAGCCACAGGCCCAGCACGTACACGGGTAGCGCCACCCACACCACGGGCGTCGTGCCGAGGAGCAGGAAGAAGACTCCTCCGAGGAGCGCGGGTCCTTCCAGTAGCGCATGGGCGACGATCACGAGGTTCTGCGCGCGGCCTCCTCCAGCCGCGGCTCGCCTCGCGAAGAACAACGCGCCACCGAAGGCCGGCAGCGCCATCACGGCCCATACGATGAGCGCCAGGGAGCCGGGGAGCACGTCAGGCTGAAGACCGGTGCCCCCGCCGTCGGTCATGACCCAGGCGACCAGCCAGAACATGAAAACCCCACCTGCGAGGGCCACCACGATGAGGCGTGTAATCTGAAATCGAGTCGGCTGCGACGGCGCCACGGTCGGACCTCGTGGGAGAGCGGGCAGGAGTCCGGATCCACCCGGACGGTGACCGTCGCCAACCTAAGGACGACCCTCCCGCTCCACCATCACCATGGATCGTCCGTCCGAGCGCCGCGGGCCCGCCCTCCCAGAGACCTGCCCGCGCGGCTTCGTCAACGGTGGGCGCCGACCGTGTGGGCCGAAAGGGGAGCGCCCGTGGGATCGCTCGTAGAGGGGCTCGGATGCGCAGCATCCGGAGCGAAGCGCCCCCTCCTAGAGGGATCCCACGAGCGCTCCCCCCTCACCACCCAAAAACACGCGCCCCACCGTTGACACCCCCCCGCCACGCCTCTACCTTACCATGCTCTCGACGGACCATGTCCGCCCAGAGATCGACCGACAAGCGCGCGACCCGTATCAAGCGCGCTTTTTTCAAGCAAGAGGGTACATGCCGACCATCAACCAGCTCGTTCGCAAGGGCCGGAAAGCCGTCAAGAAGAAGAACAAGGCTCCGGCGCTGCAGCGTAATCCGCAGAAGCGGGGGGTTTGCACGCGCGTCTATACGACGACGCCGAAGAAGCCGAACTCCGCCCTTCGGAAGGTCGCACGTGTGCGTCTCACGAACGGGTTCGAAGTCACCGCCTATATCGGCGGTGAAGGGCATAACCTCCAGGAGCACTCGATCGTCATGATCCGCGGCGGCCGTGTGAAGGACCTCCCGGGCGTACGGTACCACATCATTCGTGGTACCCTCGACGCCTCCGGGGTCAGTGACCGCCGGCAGGGGCGCTCCAAGTACGGGGCCAAGCGGCCCAAGTAAGGTAGAAGAAAGAGATGAGCCGTCGTTCCCGTGCAGTAAAGAGAGAGACTCCTCCCGATCCGAAGTTCGAGTCCCGCGCCGCCACCAAGTTCATCAACAACTTGATGTACGACGGGAAGAAGTCGGTCGCTGAGAAGATCTTCTATGACGCGATGGACATCATGGAGGAGCGGGCAGGTCAGCCCGGCCTCCAGGTGTTCGAGCAGGCGCTGAACAACGCCAAGCCCGCGCTCGAGGTGAAGAGCCGCCGCGTGGGTGGTGCCACCTATCAGGTGCCGGTCGAGGTTCGCCCAGAGCGGCGCACCGCACTGGCCAGTCGGTGGCTGATCACGTTCGCGAGAGGTCGCTCGGAGAAGAGCATGGCCGAGCGTCTCGCGGCGGAGTTGCTGGCCGCGAGTCGCGGCGAGGGGTCCACCGTCAAAAAGAAGGACGACACGCACCGGATGGCTGAAGCGAACAAGGCGTTCGCCCACTATCGCTGGTAGCGGGTCCGTAGGACTCGGGCCCCGAAAGGGTTCGGGAAAAATTCAAGACGCGATGGCCTGCGGGCCCTCTCCGATCAGTTGGAGCGCGGACACCTGCTCGTCCCTTGTGGACAGCAGCGGCACAGGCCGCGCTTCTTTTTTGCACCCCAGGGTGCGGTACGCGAAGGATTTCATCAGAAGGACCTGAGATAGATGCCCAGACTTACTCCACTGCCACGGCTCCGTAACATCGGCATCATGGCGCACATCGATGCCGGTAAGACCACTACGACCGAGCGCATCCTGTTCTATACGGGACGCCTGCATCGGGTGGGCGAGGTGCATGATGGCGCCGCGACCATGGACTGGATGGAGCAGGAGCAGGAGCGCGGCATCACGATCACGTCCGCCGCGACGACGGCGCATTGGAAGCGTTTCGACGAAGAGTTCCGGATCAACATCATCGACACCCCCGGACACGTTGACTTCACCGCCGAGGTGGAGCGTTCGCTCCGCGTGCTCGATGGTGCGGTGGCCGTGTTCTGTGCGGTCGGTGGTGTGGAGCCGCAGTCGGAGACCGTGTGGCGCCAGGCCGACCGGTACCGCGTGCCGCGCATCGCGTTCGTCAACAAGATGGACCGTGTGGGCGCCGACTTCATGAACGTGGTCGACATGATGCGCGACCGGCTGGGCGCGAACGCCCACCCGATCCAGTATCCGCTCGGCGAGGGTGAGCTCTTCACGGGCCTCATCGACATCATCGGGCGCAAGTCGGTCATCTACGAAGACGAGATGGGTTCGAAGATCGTCTCCGGCGACGTGCCGGACGGTTTGAAGGATACGATCGAAGAGCTGCGTGCCGCGCTGGTCGAGGCCGCCGTCGAGCACGACGACGAGCTCATCGAGAAGTACCTGGGCGGTGAGGAGCTGACCGACGAGGAGATCCGGCACGCCGTGCGCGCCGCGACCATCAAGGGCGGTCTGTTCCCGGTGTTCTGTGGTTCCGCGTTCAAGAACAAGGGCGTGCAGCCGCTGCTCGACGGGGTCATCGACTACCTCCCGTCGCCGGTCGACGTGCCGGCCATCGAGGGGCACCTGCCGCAGCACGACGATACGCCCGACACCCGGCAGCCGAGCGACGACGCGCCATTCAGCGCGCTCGCGTTCAAGATTGCCACCGACCCGTACGTCGGTAAGCTGACCTTCTTCCGCGTGTACTCGGGATCGCTTCCTTCGGGCAGCTACGTCTACAACGCGACCAAGGACAAGCGTGAGCGCGTCGGCCGCATCCTGCAGATGCACGCGAACAAGCGTGAGGAGCGGGATGAGGTGTACGCCGGCGACATCGCCGCAGCCATCGGCCTGAAGGACGTGAAGACGGGCGACACGCTCTCCGACGAGAAGCACCCGATCATCCTCGAGGCAATGAATTTCCCCGAGCCGGTGATCGCGGTCGCGATCGAGCCGAAGACGAAGGCCGATCAGGACAAGCTGACCAACGGTCTCGTCAAGCTGGCCGACGAGGACCCGACGTTCCGCGTGTTCACCGATCCGGAGACGGCTCAGACCATCATCTCCGGCATGGGTGAACTCCACCTCGAGATCATCGTGGATCGGCTCAAGCGCGAGTTCGGCGTGGAGGCCAACATCGGCCGGCCGCAGGTCGCGTACCGTGAGACGATCCGCAAGCGGGCCGAGAAGGTCGAGGGCAAGTTCGTTCGCCAGACCGGTGGTCGCGGCCAGTACGGGCATGTCGTCATCAACATCGAGCCCGGCGAGCCGGGCACCGGCTTCATGTTCGAGGACAAGATCGTCGGTGGTGTGATCCCGCGTGAGTACATCAGCTCGGTGGAGCAGGGGGTTCGGGAGGCGCTCGATACAGGTATCATCGGCGGCTACCCGATCATTGATCTTCGCGTCGAGCTCGTGGACGGTTCGTACCACGACGTCGACTCGAACGAGATGGCGTTCAAGATCGCCGGCTCGATGGCGCTGAAAGAGGGTGTCCGCCGTGCGGGCCCGGTGCTGCTCGAGCCGATCATGGACGTCGAGGTCGTGACGCCGGCGGACTACATGGGCGACATCATCGGCGACCTGTCCTCCCGGCGCGGACGCGTCGGCGGGATGACCGAGCGCGCGGGGGCCAGGGTGATCGGCGCCTCGGTGCCGCTCGGTGAGATGTTTGGCTACTCGACGACGCTGCGCTCGCTGTCACAGGGCCGCGCCGTCTACACGATGCAGTTCGCGCACTACGAAGAAGTTCCGAAGTCGAAGGCTGATGAGATCGTCGCCGCGAGCGGCAAGAGCAACTGATCCAGACGTAACGTTTACCGCGACAGAACGAGAAGAGGGCTACGATGGGTAAGGCGAAATTCGAACGGACGAAGCCGCATGTGAACGTGGGCACGATTGGCCACGTCGATCACGGCAAGA
>JBBDSM010000096.1:0-5473 GCA_040904945.1 Gemmatimonadota bacterium | reverse complement strand
GTCCATGGTCGCTGCAGGACTCGAACCTGCGACATCTACGATGTGAACGTAGCGCTCTACCAGCTGAGCTAAGCGACCAACATACCCCCACGGGGACTCGAACCCCGGTCTACGCCGTGAGAGGGCGTTATCCTAGGCCACTAGACGATGGGGGCGTCACTCCGATTTCGGAGAGCACAAATCTTAAGAAGTATACGGCGACGGGGTCAACCCCCAGCGGTGAGGAAGGCCCGCACGATCTCGAACACCTCGGCGTTCCGGAGCATGCCGGGATGCGTGGGGCAACACACCTCGTGATCGGGGACCCCCGGAAGCGTAGCGCTCTCGTCGGGAATGACGTGGGTGTCGATCTGGGTCCGCACGGTTATGGCCTCGACGCCCTCGGGGAGGGCGGGGCCGGCGTTCAGGCTGTCGAGGAACGGGCTGCCCGGGAGCATCTCGTCGCGTCCGTCACCCCAGGCGAGATGCGCGGCCACGGTCCCCCGGTGGGGTGACGCCAGAAAGGCGACCCTGCGGACCGGGACCGGCTCCTCCCGAAGCAGATACCAGCGCGTGGCGAGTCCTCCCATGGAGAACGCGATGATGTCGAGGGAGTCCGCCCCGGTCTCCCGGAGCACCGACCTGGCGACTACGTCGAGCTCCACCGCGTGCTCGCGGTTGCTCCCCGCGGGATCGTCGAACGGTACGGCGCGCACATGATTCGGCGGCCACCCGGCATCGACGAGACGGCTTCGAAGGCGATCCATATCCTCACTCGTGTCGAGCCAACCGGGCACCAGGAGCACCGGTAGACGTGTGGAGGTGGAGTCGGGTCCTGCATCGCCCGCTCCGGCCGCGTCGCTCGACAGCTCGCTGGGGAGCCAGGACGCGACGGCCCATGCGAGCGCGATGGCGCAGACGGCGAACAGAGCCCGCTTCACGGGGTCATCCGGCGGAGTGAGTGGGCAGCGCCTCGATGGCGGCGGCCAGAGCCTCGACGGCATGGCCTACCTGCCCGCCGGTCAGGTAGACGGAGGGAGTGACCTCCACCACGTTGCCCGTCGGCCCGGCGGGTAGGACGAGAACTCCCTCCCGCAGGAGTGCCTCGGCGACCGACACTCCGGCTCCCGCCCCACCGCGCGTTCCGTCCCCTTCGCCGAGCTCGATGCCGAGGAGGAGCCCGAGGCCGCGCACCTCCCGCACCCGGCGGCACCCGTCGAGTCGCACCCGCAGCCGCTCTGTCCAGTCTGCGCCGGCCGCCCGCACGCGTTCATGCACGCCGTCCCGCTCGTACGCGTCGAGCACGGCGAGGGCCGCGGCACACCCCAGAGGGTGTCCCAGGAAGGTGCTCGTGTGGATCGCCTCGCCGGTGCTCTCCGGCCACCGGTCCATGACCTCGGCGCGCCCGATGCAGGCCGACAGCGGCACTCCGCCGCCCAGGGCCTTGCCGAGACAGATCAGGTCCGGATCGAGCCCGACCGTGGGCGACGCGAACATGCCGCCACACCGGCCCGACCCGGTGAACACCTCGTCGGCGACGACCACCGCGCCCGCTTCGTGGGCCAGCCGCGACAGCTCGGCCATGAAACCGTCGGGCGCGACCCGAGCACCGCCCCGCCCCTGCATGGGCTCGACCAGCACGGCGCCGATGGCGTCGCCGTTGGGCGCGCCGCGATCGAGCGTGCGGGCCACCATCTCGAGCACGGCGGCCCGATCCACGAAGCCGGAGCCATCTTGGGACGCGCCCACCGGTCCACCCGCCCCCGGGAACGGCACGAACGCCACCCCACCGTAGAGTCGGTCCAGGAACCGTCCGCGGAAGTGGTCCCGATCGGTAGCGGCAAGCGCTCCCAGGGTCAGCCCGTGATAGGCACCTTCGAACGCCAAAATCCCCGGCCGGCCGGTGGCGATCTGGGCCGTCTTGAGGGCGGTCTCGACCGACTCCGATCCGGTCGACGAGAGGACCGTCCGGCTCTCCTGCCAGGGCGCCAGGGCCGCCAGCCGCTCCAGCAGATCGAGCTTCACCCGGGGCGGATGGATGTCGCCCATGCCGTGCAGCAGGCAATGCGCCTGAGTCTCGATCGCCTCGATCACCACCTTCGGCGCATGCCCGAGCAGCCCCACGCCAAAAGCGCCGGTGAGATCGAGGAAGACGTTCCCGTCCACATCCCGCACGTTCCCGCCCCGGGCCTCTTCCCAGAACACGGGCCACCCCTGGTGGACGTGCGTGACGTCGTGTGACTCGACGGCGCGAAGCCTGCGCGCGGCCTCACGGGAACGCGGCCCGGGTGGCGTGACCCGGACGTCGGGGAGTAGCTCGCCGAGGCTCACCGGGTCTTCAGCCCTCGCCGAGCCGGTCCTCGGCCTGCATGCCCATCGCGTGGTACCCCTTGTCGACGTGCAGCGTCTCGCCGGTGATCCCCGACGCGAGCGGCGACAGCAGGAACGCCGCGGCGGTCCCCACCTCGTCGGCGGAGTTGCACTCGGGGAGTGCGGCGTTGGCCTCGTAGTACTCGACCATGCGGTCGATGGAGCCGATGGCCTTGGCGGCGCGGCTGGCGAGGGGTCCGGCGCTGATGGTGTTCACGCGGATCCCGTGCCGGCGGCCGGCCTCATACGCCAGAGTGCGGGTGTCGGCCTCGAGCGCGGCCTTGGCAGAGCTCATCCCGCCGCCGTATCCCGGGATGACCCGCTCGGCCGCGAGGTACGACAAGGACACGACCGACGCGCCTTCCCGCATGAGCGGGGCGAACCGCTGCACCAAGCTGACCATGGAGTAGGCGCTCGCGCTCACGGCGGCCAGGTATCCCTCCCGGCTCGTGTCGATGAGTTGCTTCTGCACCTCGGGCCCGTTGGCGAGGGAGTGAACGAGGATATCCAGCGGGCGCTCGCCGAAGTCGGCGCGGAGCTCGCTCGCGATCTCTTCGATGGTGAAGTGGTCCAGCTCGACGTAACGCTTGTCGTTCCGGATCTCGTCCGGCACCTGGTCGGGCCGGTCGTAGACGGCATCCAACGGGTAGATCTTTTCGATCTCGATCTCACCCCCGCCCGGGAGGGAGATGTCGAGCTTCCCGCGCTCCAGGCTCTTGGTGAAGATGCGGAGCGCCGGCGGCCACGTCCCGATGCAGATCGAGGCACCGGCCTGCGCCAGCGCACGAACGATCGCCCACCCGTAGCCGCGGTCGTCGGCGACGCCCGCCACGAAGGCGCGCTTTCCGGAGAGGTCGATGGGTAACATGTGCTGAGAACTCCTGGATACGGATACGAGATCGAGGTCGACTCCGAAAAGTAGCAGGTCGGCGGCCGGCCGGCGGGGCTACTCGTCCGGGTCGCCTGATCGGCCCGAAATCCAGAACAGCAACGCCGCCGTGAGCGCGAGCGCGAACACGGCCCCCAGCGCGCCGCCCCGCTCCACGCCCCAATACCAGACGGCCGCGACGAAGGCGACGGCCGCCGCCCCGATCACGGGGCGGAGCCCGCGGGTGTTGCCGTACGCGAACGCGGCCACGCCACCGCCGCCGACCAGCAGGAGTGCGAGCTCCGGGGGGCCATCGATGAGCTCGAGCGCCGTGTAGAACCCGAACGGGATCCACATGAGGACCTGATAGGACAGGAGCTTGGCCAGCCAGGCCCGCCGGTCACCGTATTCGTCCGAGCCGATCGCGCGAGCGGTGAGCACGACGGCCATCAGCAGCCAGAGGTCGAGGGGAAGCACCGCCTCGTCCTCGAGCCCGAGGGGGCCCATGGCCGTCAGACCGATCAGGACGAACCCCGCCGAGATCGCGGTCACGAACGCGTTCAGGAGCCACGGATGCTCGGTGCCGTCCGGGTCGTCCCGCAGCATGCGCCCGAGCACGAGCAGCGCACCGAGCAGCGCGGCGTCGAGGACCCACACGATGGCGTCTTCGGACAGGGGCGTCGCACGGTCGAGGAAGACCGCGAGGAACGCCAACGAAAACGCGAGATGGATGGCCGGCATGATCGGCCCGGTCCGAATGGCGCGCGGCGCGAGGATGACCGGCACCGCGAGCGCGAGCGCGCCGGCGACCATGCCACCGAGCGACATGTCGCCCCAGACACGCTTCGAGTAGACGAAGCTACTGAGCAGGAGGGCAAGCCCGGCGGTCTGCAGCAGGTACGCGACCGGAAGCCAACGTCGGCCGCGTTCGAGAACGATCCCACCGACGATCATGCCGCCGCCGCACGCGGCGAGCACGGCGGCGCGCGCGCCGTCCCCGAGCAGAGGCCAGCTCCATTCCAGGAACACGCCACCCGCAATCAGGGCGATGGTCGCGGCGGTGGCGGCGAGCACGTACTGCACCATGCGGCGCGTGCCGACCTCCGCGGAGGTCTGGGTGTCGCTCCGGAGGGCCCGGGCCAGGGCGGGATCGACGAGACCAGACCGCTCCCAGCGGTCGATCGCCTCGAACACCGCGTCGACGTCTCGGCTCATCGGCCCAAGGTGGTCGCAAGGATCCCCGGCGCGCAACATTCGCGCGCACCGTCGCGTGGCGTAGCACCACACCAGGTCAGATCAGGAACGCGAAGCCACCCACGTAGCCGACGAGCAGGATGGCGCCCTCCCATCTGCGAATGCGCCAGCTCGATCGGACCAGCGGAAAGAGGGCGACCGACATGATCGTGACCGCCACGAGCTCGTGGGTCATCACGGTCCGTTCAATGGGTATGGGCGCGACCAGCGAGGTCACCCCCAGGATGCCGGCGAGGTTGAAGATGTTCGACCCGATGACGTTACCGACGGCGATGTCGGCCTCCTGACGAATGGCGGCCACCACCGAGGTGGCGAGTTCGGGAAGCGACGTTCCGATGGCCACCACGGTGAGTCCGATCACCACCTCGGAGATCCCGAGCGCGGTACCCACGCCGACGGCCCCCTCGACGATGGCGTATCCGCCGATGACCAGCCCCAGACATCCGGCGACGACGAGTCCGAAGTCCTTGAGCCGAAGGGGGGGCGGCGCGTCGGCGTCCTCGATGAGGCCCTGGACCTCCCCGAGAAGCTCGGGCGCCTTCTCGCCCACGGTCCGGAACGCCGAGAAGAGATACGCTGCCAGAGCCGCGAGCAGAATGAGTCCATCCACCCGGCTCAGCATCAGATCCGAAAGGAGCGGGAAGAGCGCCAGCGTGATGAGTAGCATGATGGGCATCTCCCGGGTCACCACCCGCCGCTGGACGTTCAGCGGCGTGATCATCGCGGTCACGCCGAGGATGAGGCCCATGTTCGCCAGATTCGAGCCGAGCACGTTACCCGTGGCCAGAGCGGGCCGCCCCTCGAGCGCGGCGACCACGCAGACCACGAGCTCCGGCGCAGACGTGCCCAGCGACACGACGGTGAGACCGACCACGATGGGGCTGATGCCGAGCGAGGCCGCCATGTGGGCCGCGCCGCGCACGAGCCACTCGGCTCCGAAGTAGAGCACGCCGATGCCTACGACGAGCACGGCGACGTCGATCGCGAGTTGGCTCACGGGCA
>JBBDSM010000095.1:0-5511 GCA_040904945.1 Gemmatimonadota bacterium | reverse complement strand
TCGGCGCGCGTGGCATCGATGTCGTCCATGATCTGGGTCACCCGCTCCAGCAACGCGACGTCGAGCCCCGGGAGCGAGTCCGACAGGATCTCCGCCACGTCCGTGGGCTTGAGCTCCTTGTTCAGCTTCGGGCTCCGCAACGCGAGGAGGATCTGCATGAGAAAGCGGTAGTCTTCTTCCTCCACGAACCCGAACAGCGCGCGGTTGACCTCGGTCTGGTAATCGGCGACGCGCTCGACGACCACACCGCCGGCCCCGACGCGCTCGGCGAGCTCGGCGCGGGTGAGGGGCACGCCCTCCCGGGTCGTCAGCTCGAGCGGCCGCTCACGTCCGACGCGCCGGCCGTCGCGCACCACGAAGCCCCAGGAGTCCACGCGAGGGGTGGCCGCCGCGGAGAGCCGCCGGCCGCGCAGGCCGACCCCGATAGTGAGGAACCGCCCGTCGCCTCCGTGCTGGAACTCGAGGGCGACGTAGCCCGTGCGGTCGTCGTGGTAGAACGTCCCGCCGCCCTCCTCAGCCTCCGCCTTTCCGAGGAGGTAGTACGCCATGCTCCGGCCGCCCTGGCCGAACGGATCGAGCCTCGACCCGCCCTTCGCGCCATCGAGCACCAGCGTGACCGCGCTCACCAGGACGCTGGTCTTTCCGCTGCCATTGGGCCCCCGGAGCACGAGCCGGCCGTTGCCGAAGTGGAACTCCTGATAGCCGAAGAGCCAGTAATTCTGCAGGATGAGCCGGCGAGGCACCCAGCGCGTGGGGACGGCCTGTCCAGCGCGAAAGAGCTCGTCCAGCCGGTTCTCGAGGGCCGGTCGCGGCCGGTCGCCCCCGTGGAACAGATCGTTCGCGCTCATGCGTCGGCCACTCCGTCGTCCTCACCGCTGTCGTCGTTCAGCCCGTCGTCGTCGGAATACATCGCTTCCCAACGCGCGGCGAGCGGCAGGATACGGAGCTCGTCGCTCCGACCCGAACGCTCCATCAAGCACCACCCGGTCATGAGCCCGACGACCCCGTCCACCAGGGCATCCAACGAAAGACGGGCCATGGTGCGGCCCCAGTGGGCGCCGAACTCGTCCTGGAGCTCCACGATCCGGGCCTCGAGCCAGGCGCGCGTCACCTCGATGGCGTCCAGCTCATCGGGCACCAGCTCCCCCGCGGCCACCAGCTCCCGGACCCGTCCGCACAGCAGCAGCACCACGTGCGTCTCAGCCGAGCGAGCCGGGAACGTGGAGCGGCCCCTCGCGTCCCGGGCCGGGCGCAGGAGGCAGGCATAGCCGCGGGTCACCTCGAGATCCCAGCCGAAGTGCTCCCTGATGTCGTCGGCGATGCGCTCCCGGCGACCACGGCCCCGGAGGACGGCGAACGCGTCCGGGTCATGATGAGCGTACAGCGCCGGGGAGAGGAGCAGGCTCCGGTAGAGGCGCTGCTCGTCACTGGCCGCGTCGTCCACGGGCTCCTCCAGGACGGCGAAGTCTCCCCGCAGCGCTACGGCCTCGTAGAGCTCGTCCCCGAAGCTGAGGTGGAGGTGCCGGGCGACCGCGGTGAACTCGTAGAGTGCGTCTTCCGTCCGGGCCTCCGCATAGTCCGACACCGATCCGTCCACCTCGCGTATAACCCCGAGGTCCGCGAGGGCCTCGGCCGCCCGCTTGAGGGATCGCCGATGCTCGAGCCGGTCCCACGTGAAGTGTCCCTCGCCCTGTAGCTCGGCCGTGCGGAGCTCGATCTCCTCGACCAGCTCGCTGAACACGAACTGGTCCGAGGCGATGCTCTCTCCGTACCAGAGGATCCACGAGAGGAGCTCGTAGTCGAGGGGCTCCGACGCCCACTCGAAGCCCTGGCCCACGTGGGCGACGGAGGGCGTCTTCACCGTGCGGATCAGCTCACGGGTGACGATGGTGGGCCAGCCCGTCCGGTGTGCGTACCACGTCCGCACGTCGTCCACGGTGGCGCGTATGCGCCGGAACGCCGCATCGTCGTCCGAGGCGCTCACGGCCGCGCGGTCCAGGAGGTCGAGGTACGCGCGCTGCGGCTCGCGCGTGCGGATCCGCGGCGCGATCACGGTGCGTCCGCTCCGCCGACGCGGCGGAGCCGATAACGGGGCGTGACGAAGACGCCGTCGGGAGCGACGAGCTCGCCGTAGGCCTCGTCGGACGCGGGGGCTTCGAGGCGTACCCGCGAGCCGTCGCTCGCGACGCCCACCTGCCGTGGCGCCACGAGACAGCCGCCCAGCACGTCCAGCACACGGTCCCGTACCGCCGGATCGTCCAGCGTGAGGTCGCCCACGTCGATCTCGCCTCCTCCGAAGAGACGATTCCAGCGTTCGGCCTCCTCGCGGATCCGTTCCCGCTCCTCCTCCAGGAGCGCGGCCTGTTCCAGGCTCCGGTCGGCCACGGGACGTCTCGACGTCGCGCGCCGCGGTCCCCGCCGGATCGGTGCGAGCGCGACCCGGCTCACCGGCTGCTCCCACACCGAGGCGCCGTCTCCCATCAGGTGCCATTCCGCATGGCCCAATAGGTGGCGCGGGACCGCGCACCCCAGCGTGCGGGCGGCGAGCAGGTGCGCCTGGTCCAACGTCTCGCACGCGCGGAACGCCTGGGCCAGCCGCTCGAGTTCCTGCCGGCGGTTGGAGCCGAGACGGCGTGGGTCCGTGAGGCGCTGCGTGTGCCGGGCCACGGTTTCGATGGCGTGCATCGTGGTGCGGCGAAGCACGTCGCTGCCGCCGCGCCGACGGAACCACTCCCTCAGCACGCCCATCTGCCGCTCGTAGTGGCGGCGCACCCGGTCCGGGTCGGCAGGCCCCGTAGGGTCGGCCTGGTAACGGACATCGTGGTCCACCAGCAAATCCACCAGACGCTCCGTGACTCCGTCCCTGTCCCAGCGCTGCAGGATGTCCCGGATGCGATCGACCGTGTCGCCCAACTCGACGATGAACCCCGACAGGTTATCGATGAGCACGTCCTTGTAGAGGAAGAACGCCGAGGTATCGGTCAGGTCCTCGGGCCTCGTCTCGCGCAGCGCGTGGTGGAAGCGGTTGGCGTTCGTTCGCAGCTCCTCGAAACGGCCGAAGGCGTCGAGCCAGGGGCGCCGCACCTTGGCCGCGACAAACTCCTTGGCGGGCGTAGCGGCCACGCCGCCGGCGAAAAGCCGGTCGAGCCCGTGCAGGTCGGCGACGAGCATCTCGATGAGGCTGGAGTCGAGGGAGCCACGACGGCCGTGCGCCGCCCGCAGCCGCTCGAGCGCCGCCTCCAGCTCGATGGTCACCGCCGTGATGTGATAGACCTGCCGGCGGTGATGCCACTCGTCGAGCGTGCTCACCCGTGACCGGTCCTGCTCCGCCATCAGGTTCTGCCAGCCGACCAGGGCGCGCAGGTCGTCCTCGCAGCGCTCCAAGGTGTAACCCGAGTCGAAGTGCTCACGCATGTGATGCCACACCTGCTCCACCGTGAGCCAGTCCCTCTGCTCGACGTACTGCTGGTAGAAGAAGTGAACGACGACCCGGTATCGCCCAGCATTCGGCGCTGTCAGATACGCGGCCTCCTCGACCCTCCGGGGAATCGACGGGTCGAGGGGCGGGGTACCGACGTCCGGCGTCGGGTCGTCGAGATCGAGGTCTGGTGCGGGCATGGGACGGAGCTGAGGAACGGAGCAGAATCTTACCGTCCGGACCGCGCCAGGGCACGCCCTCCGTAGTGGGCCCGTCAGATTTCCTGTGTAACGGCTCGAACGCGGGCACGCACGACCGCGAGCGCGTCTCGTGGGAGATCCGGAGGCAGATGTGCCGATAGAAGTTCGTCCTGGCGTTCATCGGCGAGCGCCCACCGCACCGCCTCGCGAATCCAAGTGGATACCACCGGGTCCGCCTGCTGGACCTCAGCGACAAGCTCGGGACGGTTCGCCAATAGTCCTACGATGTCCTCCAGGTCGGGACTCGCGAAAGGATCGTCGGCCCCGCGGTCGGCGTAGGCGGCCAGCTTCGCCGCGAGATGGTAAGGTGGGGCGAACAGCTTGATCCTCGGGCCACCGCCTTTCATCTCCACGAGCCAGGGGTCAGCGATTCCCCGCCTGTACCAGCGGTTCGTGAAGCCGAGGACATCTTCACCCACGGGAATGACGTCGAGAATGTCGGACTCATGCCTCCATCGAAACGGTGGGTCCCCCCTCGACGCTCCTTGCCCGAACCCTAGATCCGCCAGGGCCCGACCGACGCGCATGTACCCGCTGTACGTCACGGCCTCGCACACAACATCGACGTCGGTGGTCGGCCGCGGTCCCGGGGTGAGAGGCACCGTCACATAGAGCCCGTTCACGATCCCACCCACGAATACGAACTCCTCGTGGAGGGCCCCGAGCTTGCCCACGACGCGGAGCAGCGTGTCAAGATTCGACATCAGCGGATCTCGTTCCCACTAGCATATCCTCGAGGAACTCGACCGCCAGCCGACGCTCGCGCACCCGCCCCACTCTCACCGCATCGATCAAGGCAAGGGCCTCGTAGAGTGCCGGATTTGAGGCGGGCAACTCCGCGGCGCCCGAGAAGAGCGGCGTGATGCTGTCGCCTCGAACGCTACCGCGGGCACTCGGCCAAACGTAGGGACGGTCCGAGACGATGGCCTCGGCGAGCCTCCCGACCGCGTGAGCGGTGGGCACTCCCAGGGTCTCGGGCCCCATCTCGGCATAGTACACATGCCGCAGTCCGTGCCCGACCAGATCCATGAAGGTTTGCACCGCCAGACGTCTGTGAGGAACAATGACGAGCGAGGCCCGCTCCAGGCGTTGAACCGCGCGGTACGCCATACTCGTACTGATGCCCACCGCAGCCGACAGCGCCTCGAACGAGGGCGCGGGCGTCAGCCCGAGCTGCAGCGCGACGGGCAGATCTCCGGGCAGGAGCATTTCGGGGCGTGGCATAGGGTCTCCCAGGTGTATTCCATATTCCGGAATATGGAATACACGCCCTTGTCCCGCAATCCAGGACCCGCTCGCGCATTCGTTTGGTAAATGGCATCGCTGGCGGGGCGCTCGGATAGCGCGATGGGACCACTTGGCCGGCCCATGGCGGAATGGGACGAGGGATGGGTGGATCGGCGAGGCCGTGCCTCACCGCCCCCGCATCCCCACTCTCACCACCCGCCCGAGCAGCCCCTCCTGCCCCACGCCCAACACCCCCCGCCGCACCTCTGCCAGCTCAGCCGCGTCCGTCACCCCGGCATGCGCGCCCGCGTTCCGGAACTCGGCGAGGCGCCGGAGCTCGCGCGGCAGCACGCCGAGCAGCCATGCATGATCGTGGGGGAACTGCGTCCTGAGGCCGGCCTGCACCACCGGCTCGTGCTCGAGGAGGTTCCGGATGGCGCCCAGGGTCTGATGCGGCACGACGCCCCCGAGATCGAGCGGGCGGCCGTCGACCCTCACCTCGCGGTTCTTCGGCGGCTTGGCCGCGAGCAGGCTCCTGAGCGCGGGGAAGACGAGCTGGTTGAGCTCGGCCTCGACGGCCTTGGCGTACTCCAGGGCGGGGCCCGA
>JBBDSM010000094.1:0-5766 GCA_040904945.1 Gemmatimonadota bacterium | reverse complement strand
ACCACCTCTGCATGATGATGCGCGGGGTGCAGAAGCAGAACTCGAAGACGGTCAC
Organism: Gemmatimonadota bacterium; assembly: GCA_040904945.1. Classification (GTDB taxonomy): domain Bacteria; phylum Gemmatimonadota; class Gemmatimonadetes; order Longimicrobiales; family Gaopeijiaceae; genus JAWLHJ01. The sequence continues at coordinate 5,711 of JBBDSM010000094.1, read as the reverse complement.
GTCGGCCATGCGTGGCGTGTTCCTGGAGGACCAGCGGACCCGCGACGAGTTCCTGCGCCTGACCACGAGCGTGCATCAGCCGCTGGGATGACCGACGGCACGGAGCAGGGGCGAGCCGAAGACGGCCTCCGGGGGCGTACTGCGCTGGTCACGGGTGCGAGCAGGGGCATCGGGAGACGGATCGCCGAGCGTTTGGCCGAGGCCGGCGCGCGCGTCTCCGGGGTGGGCCGAAGCGAGGTCGACCTGCGGGATCTCGCTCGCGTCACCGGGGGCACGTCGCTGGTGGTGGACCTGACCGACGACGTCGCCCTCTGGGACGCGCTCGACGAGTGGGTCGAAGAGCATGGTGGCCCGCCCGATATCGTCGTGAACGCTGCGGGCACCTTCAGCCTGGAGTCCCTGGCCACCGAGACGCTCGCGAGCTTCGACCGCGGACTCGCGGTCAACGTCCGGGCGCCTTTCATCGTCATGCGAGCCCTGCTCCCGGGGATGTTAGAGCGCGGGAGCGGGCTGTTCGTGAACGTGGGCTCCGTCGCTGGTCGCAAGGCACTCCCGGGCAACAGCGCGTACGCGACCGGAAAGTATGGGCTCCGCGGGCTGCACGAAGTGCTTCTCGAGGAGATCCGCGGCACGGGCGTCCGCGCGACCCTGCTCGAGCCCGCGGCCACCGACACCGAGCTGTGGGACCCCCTCGATCCGGATGCCGATCCCTCCCTTCCTTCGAGGGATCAGATGCTCCGTACGGAGGACGTCGCCGAGGCGGCGCTGTTCGTCTCCACCCGTCCGGATCACGTGCGGATCCCGCTCCTCCAGATCGAGCGGGCCTGACGCCGCCGGCGATCGATGCACGTCCTCCTGACCGACCGCCTCACCTGTCCTCGTTGTGGACCCGAGTTCGGGCTCATCCTGCTCGCGGACCGCATGGAGGACCGGCGCGTCATCGACGGGACGTTCGGCTGTCCCAACTGCAGGGATCAACTCGAGGTGCAGGACGGCTTCGCCGATCTTCGCGCTCCGCCCCGGGGTCCTCTACCGGCCGGGCATGCGGGCCGGACCGAGCCACGCCCGGACGATGCCGCCGATGCCGAGCGCCTGATCGCCCTGGTGGGTGTGGCGCAGGGTCCCGGTACGCTCGTGCTTGCGGGTGAGCCGGCACGGCACGCCGCCGCGTTCGCTGCCACCATCGAGGGTATCCATGTGGTCGCGATCGACGCCGATCTCACCGGGTGGCCGGGCGTCACCGGTGTGAGTCGTATGGCGGCCGCACCGGGAATCCCCCTCTTCAGCCGCTCCATTCGTGGCGTAGCGGTCGATGCGCGGCTGGGACCTGCGGCCCTCCACGACGCTGCGAGGGTCGTGGCTCCAAGGGCACGCGTGGTGGCGGTTCGGGCCGACGAAGCCGCTACCGGTGAGATCTTCCGGGAGGCCGGCCTCGAGGTAATGGCCAGCGAGGCCGGAACCGTCGTCGCGGCACGACCTTAACAGCCCCTGGTTGAAGGCTGTGGGCGTTGCGTCGTACCCCGGCGCTCGTCTACCTTCACGAGCAGGTCGCTGAAAAAGGGGAGTACCCCGCGCGCATGGGGATTTCGCTGGTCAGGCAAGGAACGACGACGAGCCATAGCACCGCTACGGCGAGCGAGGAGTGACGCCGCATCACCAGCGAAACCCCCATGCGCCCAACTATTCGAATGGTATGATCTTGCCTGCTGAAGGGTTGGGGCGGCACGGCCCCGTTCCGGTCGTTGGAGCTCCTCCGCGTAGCTACGGCTATGCGGTCGTCGCTCCGCCTACGGCTCGGGGCCGTGGCGCTCCCAACGCGGGGTGCTCCCCTTTTTCAGCGACCTGCTAGCTCTCCGGCCGGCTCCGGACGGCGTCCTGAGCGACCGGCCGACCCCCTTCCCACACCCGATTGCATGGCGTTCTGGAAGAAGCTCTTCAACGACGACGACCCCGATTGGATCGACTATTACCGGGAGGGTGAGCAGCTACTCCTCGCCGGCAAGATCCACGAGGCGCTGACGTCGTTCCGGCTGGCGCTCAAGGAGATGCCGGGAGATCCGGTGGTGCTCCAGCAGATCGCCATGTGTTACACCCGCATCGGGATGGTCGAGGAGGCCGCCAAGACCTACCGGCACGTGCTCCAGAAGCATCCTGACTCGCCAGGCGCCAACTACGGCCTGGCGTTCATCCTGCTGCATTCCGAACGGCCCGAGCAGTGCATTCCGCACCTCGAAGCCTTTCTGTCCAACCCGCCCGACGGGCCGGACACGGAGCAGCACGTCGACCATGCGCGCCGGACCCTCGCCAAGCTTCGAGGCGACGCGCATGACCGCGCCCCCGCTCAACCACCACCTGATGACTTCTTCGAATAAGAACATCCGTCGCGTCCGCCTCGCGTGGGCCGGCGAGGATCTGGTTTTCCGCGGCGGCCCCGAAGAGGGGCCGGTCGTCACCGTAGACGGGAGCGGCAAGGAAGGCGCCGCGCCCATGAACCTGCTGCTCCTGTCGCTCGCGGGGTGCATGGGGATCGACATCAAGATGATCCTCGAGAAATCGCGCGTGCCCCTCGAGGGGATCGAAATCGACGTCATCGGGGAGCGCGCCCCGGAGGCCCCCCGGCGCTATCTGCGCATCGAGCTCGTGTGCCGGGTCCAAGGACCCGCCGCCCCGGACGTCGCCAAGGTCGTGCGCGCCGTCGAGCTGTCACGGGACAAGTACTGCAGCGTGCTGCACTCGCTCGACCCGGCCACGGATATCCAGGTGCGGGTCGAATCCCCCGGTGTGACCTGAAGCGGCCCGCGTGCTCTCTCACCTGACCGTACGAGGCTTCCGATGACGCGCACCTCGGCTTCGAACGACACGCCCGTCTCGGAATCGACGCTCACCGAGCTCTTCTTCGAGTCGGTGGACCGCCACGCGGGACTCGTGGCGTTCCAGCGCATGCCGGCGGAAGGCGTGCTCGAGGACATCTCCTTCGAAGAGGCCCTATCGATCGTCAGGGGCGTCGTGGCGTCCCTCGACGTGACCGGCATCGAGCGGGGCGAACGGGTGGCGATCCTGGCGGAGAACCGTCCGGAGTGGGCGTTCGTCGACTACGGGTGCCTGTGCGCCGCGGTGATCCCGGTCCCGATCTACCCGTCGCTGACGGCGAGCCAGATCACCTATCTCCTGGAGAACTCAGGGGCCCGCGTGGTCTTCGCGTCGTCCCGGGAGCAGGTCGACAAGGCGATCGAAGCCGCTGGCGGGTGCTCACAGGACGTCACCGTGGTGGCCTTCGACCCCGACGGCGCCGCTGTGGACGGCGTCGTGGCGTGGCCTGATTTCCTCGCCAGGGGCCGCGAGCGCGAGCAGGCGTGGACCGACGAGGAGTTCAGGGAGCGGGCCCTTTCGGTCGAGCCCGGCGACGTGGCCACGATCCTCTACACCTCCGGGACGACGGGGCAGCCGAAGGGGGTCATGCTGACCCACAACAACATCGCTTCGAACGTGCGCGCCAGCCGGATGGTGCTCGAGGTGTCGGAGGCGGACAACACGGTCAGCTTCCTCCCGCTGTCGCACATCCTCCAGCGCATGTGCGACTACCTCTTCATGTGGGTCGGATGCCGGATCGCGTATCCCCGCGACATCCACACGCTCGTCGATGACCTCAAGGTGATTCGCCCGACCGTCGTCGTGTCCGTCCCTCGCATCTACGAGAAGATCTACAACGGGATCATGGCGTCCAGCGGTATCAAGAAAGTGCTCGTGGACTGGGCCTCGGGCGTGGCGGACCGCGTGGCTGACGACCGGCTGGCCGGACGCGAGCCGACCGGACTGCTCGGCCTCCAGTACCGGCTGGCCGATAAGCTGGTGTTCGGGAAGGTGAAGGCTGCGGTTGGTGGACGCATCCGCTTCTTCGTGAGCGGCGGCGGGCCGCTCGCGCCGGTGCTGAACCGGTTCTTCTACTCCATCGGGCTCACGATTCTCGAGGGATACGGCCTCACGGAGACGAGCCCGGTGACCAACGTGAACACCCACGAGGACTTCCGGATCGGCACGGTCGGGAAGCCGCTCCCGGGCACGGAGATCCGGATCGCCGACGACGGTGAGATCTTCGTCCGGGGTCCGCAGGTCATGAAGGGGTACTTCGACGATCCCGAGGCGACCCGCGACGCCATCGACGACGACGGCTGGTTCGCCACCGGCGACATCGGCGAGATCGACGACGACGACTTCCTCTCCATCACCGATCGCAAGAAGGACATCATCGTCACGGCCGGCGGCAAGAATGTCGCGCCGCAGCCCATCGAGAACCGTCTCAAGACCCACCGGCTCGTGGAGCAGGCGGTCATTGTCGGAGACCGGCGGAAGTACCCGTCGCTGCTCGTCGTGCCCGACTTCGCGGCGCTCGAAGAGTGGGCCGAAAAGAAGGGTCTCAGCTGGAACGGCCGCGAGGAGCTCGTGCGGCACCCCGACGTCGTGGCGCATATGGAGCGCGAGACACTCGGGGCGCTGGACGATCTGGCGTCGTATGAGCGGCCGAAGAAGCTGGCACTCCTCTCGGAGGAGCTGACCGTGGAGAACGGTTTCCTGACGCCGACGCTGAAAGTGAAACGGAGAGAGGTCCAGAACCGCATGGAGGACATCATCGACGGGCTCTACGAGCACGAGCCGGCGGATGCGACCGATGCCTGAGGCGGAAGTCTCGGTGGTCCTCGTGACCGCCCCCGACGGAGACACGGCCGAGAGGCTTGGACGGGTGCTGGTGGAGGAGCGGCTCGCCGCGTGCGTCAACGTCTTGCCGGCCATCACCTCGATCTACCGCTGGGAAGGGCGAGTCGAGACCGACGAGGAGACCTTGTTGATGATCAAGACCTCGACCGGGGGCTTCGAGGCTCTCCGGCGACGGGTGGTCGAGCTCCACCCCTACGATACGCCCGAAGTGCTGACGCTGGACGTACGGGACGGGTCGCGGGAGTACCTGGACTGGGTGCTCGGATCGGTGGGTGGGGCGTCATGAACACCTCGGACACGACTCCCGACGAGACGGATGACCTCCCGGCCGACGAAGCGGATAACCGACCCGTCGACCCGTCGGGCGACGCCCCCGCACCACTCGCCCGGCCCGAGGACGAGCAGCTCGGGAAGGCCAAGGCCCTCGTCGCGGGCGGACGGATTCGCGATGCGGTCGCGCTTTACGTCGAGATCATCGAGAGCGACCCCGCGAATCTGAAGGCTCGGCACAATTTGGGCGTCCTCTACGACGAGCTCGGCCGGCATTCCGAGGCGACTCAGCAGCTCGAGGCCGCGGAGCGCCTCGATCCGGACAATGTCGACGTGCTGACCAATCTCGGAACCAGCCTGGCTTCACAAGCCCGCTTCCCCGAGGCCGAGCCGGTCCTCCGGCGCGCGCAGCGTATTGCCCCCGACGATCCCGAGGTCCGGGCCGCGCTGGGAATCCTGCACTTCCGCCGCGGGATGTACGCTCAGGCCGAGCCCGAGCTTCGGTGGGCCTGCGAGCGTGAGCCGGATCACGGGCCGGCGCATTACTACCGGGGGGAGTCGCTGAACCGGCTCGGCCGCTACGACGAGGCGTTCGAAGTCCTCAAGCGTGCGGCCGAGCTCCTTCCGGACGATCCCCGCGTGTGTTATACGCTTGGACACCTGCACGACCGTCGACACGAGCCGGTGGACGCCGCGGCGATGTACCGGCGCGCCCGGTCCCTGCAGTC
>JBBDSM010000093.1:0-33046 GCA_040904945.1 Gemmatimonadota bacterium | reverse complement strand
GAAGCTGGCGAAGGGACTCGAACCCCCAACCTGCTGCTTACAAGGCAGCTGCTCTACCAGTTGAGCTACGCCAGCGTAGGGCGAAACTAACCGCCGGATGGGGTGGGGCCAACGCAGCCGGTTCCGTCACGACGCTCCGCTCCGGAAGTGATCCGCCAGCCTCGCCCGTGTGTGGGCCCGGGCCAGCCGGACGACGACAGCCTCAGGCTCCGTGACGAGCTGCCGCCACGTCACGCGCACGACGGTGACGCCCTCTGCGGCAAGCACCGCGTCACGGCGTCGGTCTCTTTCGAAGGCGTGGGGCGACGAGTGGAACGCGAAGCCGTCGATCTCGGTCACCAGCCTTTCCTTGCGCCACAGGAAGTCGACTTCGAATCCGGCCAATTCGACATTGACCTCAGGCGGATCGAAGCGTGCCTTGCGGAGGAGGGCGAGGAACCGTTCCTCTGCCGCCGATCTGGTCAGTACGGGTCGACCCCGAGCAAGCACCACCCGGAGCGCCCGGAGGCCGGGCCCCTTCGGGTGGCGTGCCATCAGCTCCACGATCCGGTCTGCGTCGGTGAGCCGCCTGGAGAACGCCTCCGCCACCGCTCGCTCCAGCGTTCTCGGCCGGACCATGGCCGCCAGGTCGTACAGCGTGCGCGCCGGCGCCGTCACGGGGATCCCATCCCGTCGCGCCACCTCGTCCTCCTCCAGCGTGGCGATCCTACGGATCCGGATGCCGGGGCGACGGCGGTCGGACCCTCGGACGATCACCTCGACGGCCGGAGGTCGAAGGGAGCCGCCGACGATCCCCCAGAGGATCGCCGCACTGCGATGGCTCACGACGGCCGAGGGGCCGCACGCCAGGGTAGCGGCCATCAGGTGCCCGTGCGCCGCGATCACCGGACCCACGCGGTAGACGCCCCGGTGGAGGCCGTGAAGACGCCCTGATTTGACGCCACGGTCCACTACGTCGGCACCGACCCCCGCGGAGAGGAGCTGCCCTCGGGTTACGATGCCGTGCTGTGCCGCGGCCAAGGAGACGACGGCCTCCTCGAGGGGTGGGCCGCGCCTGCGTCTGGCGCTCACTGCCGGAAACTCAGCACGGAGCCCATGATCTCCTCCTTGGTGCTGGATTCACCGCGTCTGGTGCGGTCACCGCAGCAGCATCCGAGATCGTCACCGCGACTGTGCTGGATTCACCGCGCCAGGCGCGGTCAAGACAGCACGAGGCGACCTGGCCGAGCATTCGTGCCGCGTTGACGGTGCCGGGGGAGAGGAACGGCCTCGGGCCGCCCATCTCCCGTAAAGGTCAGTTGCTTCCCGGGGCGCTGCCATGGCCGATTCGGTCAAGGACGCGAGCCGGGCCCGCGGTCCGGTGCGGCACGCCCAGCGCCCGGACTACCCCACGAACTTCCAGCGCGTCCCGCCCGCCCCGTCCTCGAGGACGATGCCCCGCTCCGTGAGCTCGTCGCGGATGGCGTCCGCCTCGGCGAAGTCCTTGCGAGCCCGAGCCGCGGCGCGGGCCTCGATCCGCTCCTCGACCCAGGAAGCGAGATCGTCGTCCACGGACCGGCTCGCGTGGGCGACCTCGAGGAGCCCCAACACCTCGTCCATGGAGCGAAGGGCCCCGAGCACGGCATCGCGCTCGCCCGCGCGGATAGCGTCGCGTTCCCGCAGCTCCGCGTGCACGCCGCTGACGAGCGTGAAGACGGCGGCGAGCGCGTCGGCCGCGTTGAGGTCCGCGTCCATGGCGGAACGGAAACGCTCGAGCGCTGCCTTCGCCAGCTCCGTGAGGCGTGTGGCGTCGGCACCGTCGTCCGTGGCGATCTCTTCGAGGCGCGCCTCGAAGTCGAGCATCCGCTGAACCGCCGCGCGCGACGACCGGAGTCCGTCGCGCGTGAAGTTCAGGTCACCCCGGTAATGCGACGAGATGAGCAAGTGCCGGATGGCCGCCGGATCGTATCCCTCGTCGAGCAGCTCGCGGACAGTGATGAAGTTGCCGAGCGACTTCGACATCTTCTTCCCCTCGACGAACAGATGCTTCACGTGCAGCCAGTAGCGGACGAAGGGGCTCCCGGTGGCCGCCTCCGACTGCGCGATCTCGTTCTCGTGATGCGGGAACACGAGGTCCTCGCCGCCGAGGTGGATATCGAGGGTGTCGCCCAGCTCCGTCACGCTCATGACCGAGCACTCCAGATGCCATCCGGGACGCCCCCGTCCCCACGGCGAATCCCACGCCGCGCCCGCCGCCTCGTCGTCCGGCGTGGCGGCCTTCCAGAGGACGAAGTCCCGGGCATCGTCCTTCGAATACTCGTCCTGTGACACGCGCGCGCCGCTTCGTAGCGTCGAGAGGTCGATCCCCTTCAGCTTGCCGTAGTCCGGGAACTTCGCGATGGAGAAGTAGACGGCTCCGTCGTCAGCCTGATACGCGTGCCCGGACGCCACGAGGCGCTCGACGAATTCGATCATCGGGCGGACGTACTCGGTGGCGCGCGGATAGGCGTCGACCGGGCGCACGCCCAGCACGCCCGCGTCGTGGAGCACGGCCTCGCCGTATGGCTCGGTGAAGTCCCGCACGCTTACGCCGGCCTCGCGCGCCCCCTTGATGGTCTTGTCGTCGACGTCCGTCAGGTTCATGACGAAGCGCACGTCGTACCCCGACCACTCCAGGTACCGATGGACCAGATCGAAGAAGAGGAAGGTCCTGAAGTTGCCGATGTGGGCGTGGTCGTAGATGGTCGGGCCACATGCGTAGACGCGGACCTTACCCTCTTCGAGAGGCTCGAACGTCTGCAACGCCCGGGCGGCGGTATTGTGGAGCGTAAGCGGCATGGATGGGTCGGGATGGAGGAAGGATCGTCCTACGACGTCTCGTGCGATGCCTCGATCTCGGCAAGGACGTTCGCGAGGGCCACGGCTGGATCCGGTGCCCGGGTGACGGCCCGCCCCAGCACGAGGTAGTCCGCTCCGGCCCGAACCGCCGCGGCAGGTGTCGCAACGCGCTTCTGATCGCCCACGTCGGCGCCGGCAGGCCGGATACCCGGGGTGACGATGACGAGCCCGGGGGGCGCGGCAGCCCGTACGTCGGCCGCCTCGACCGCCGAGCAGACCACCCCGTGCACGTGCGCTCGCACGACGAGGTCGGTGAGGCGGCGTACCTCGTCGGGCACGGAGACGGTGGGGCGACCCCAGACACCGCCGAGCTCCTCGGCATCGAGGGACGTCAGCACCGTGACCGCGAGCAGGCGGAGTGCCGACGTGCCCGCGACCGGCTCCTCGCCTGCCGCCTCGACCGCGGCCTCGAGCATGGACGGGCCGCCCACGGCGTGCACGGTCAGCAAATTCACGCCCAGATCCGAAGCGGCGCGTACCGCGGACGCTACGGTGTTCGGGATGTCGTGAAGTTTGAGGTCGAGGAAGACCCGCTTCCCGGCCGCGGTCAGCTCGCGCACGAAGTCCGGGCCGGCCCTGGTGTAGAGTTCCAGCCCGACCTTGTAGAAGTCGCCCTGGTCCCCGATGCGCCGGACGAGGGCCCTGGCGTCGTCCGCGCTCGGGACGTCGAGCGCCACGATCACTTCAGCCATCAGGCCCTCACCGGCTGGAGGTCGCGCCAGGCCGACACGCGGTGCGTCCGGCCCCATCGCTCGAGGTCGCGCGCCAGCCTCGGTCCCGCGGTCGGCAGGGCGAACGACGCCGTGCCCACCTGCACCAGGAGCGCCCCCGCCCGCGCGTAGCCCACGGCGTCCTCGGCCCGCGCGATCCCACCGACGCCGAGCAGCGGGAGTCCGGTGTGGTCGCGAGCTTCACGGACGGCCCGCATCCCGGCCGGCCGGAGCGCAGGCCCGCTGACCCCGCCCTGGCCCGCCCCGATCACCGGAGCGCCATCCTCGGCCCTGAGCAGCAAGCCGGGAAGCGTGTTCACGAGGGTGAGCCCGTCGGCGCCCGCATCCTCGGCCGCCCGCACGGTCACCGCGAGCCGGCCGTCGTTCGGAGCCAGCTTGGCGAGCAACGGCCGCTCGGTTCGGCTTCGGCATCCGGACACGATGGCACGGACCTGGTCGGGGTCGAGCGCGAACGGCACGCCGGCGCGGTCGCGGTCGTTGGGGCAGGAGAGGTTGAGCTCGAAACCCAGGAAGCCATCCGCCGCGTCCAGCCCCTCGACCAGAGCGAAGAACTCTTCCACGGTGTGGCCGGCCACGCTCACGAAGACACGGGCACGTCGTACGTTCGAGGCGAGCCAAGACAGCTTGTCCCGCCGCGTCGCGGCCAGGCCCGGATTGGCGAGGCCGATGGAGTTGATCATGCCGCCGTCGAACTCGGCCACCCTCGGCGCCGGGTTGCCCGCCCGCGGCTCGAGGGTGACGGATTTGGTCACGAAACCGCCGAGCGACTCGAGGTCCAACACGTCGGCCAACTCGAGGCCGAAGCCACACGTGCCCGCCGCGAGCAGCACCGGGTTCTGGAACGTCACCCCGAACAGGTCGGTGGCCAGCTTCAACGCCGGATCCCGGAAAGTCTGGACAACAGCTCCTCCTCGAGCGCTTCGAATCCCACGGCCGGACGGCCGCGCGCGGCCAGAACGTAAGGGCTTCGGGGGTGGCGCTCCAGCCGCTCGAGGAGGCGCGCCCGCTCGGCGTCTCCCTCCGTGAGCTGGAGCGCCGCGAGAAGAGCCTTCGGAGCCCATGGCTCATCGTCGGCGCTCGTGGCGTAGGCAAGGAAGAGGTCACGAGCCACGCGCGGCGCCCCGACCGCGTCGCGAGCGATCTCTCCGGCGAGGAACCACGCCAGGGGATCGTCGAGCCCCGCGAAGGCGAGCATCTCGATCCGGTCGATGACCGCGAGCAGCTCGGAGACCTCGGAACGGTCCACGGACGGCAGCAGCACCGCACGCAGGCCGAAGATGTCACCGACGTCGTCTGCCGCCTCGAGCGTCCACGACGCCAGGGTGACCCGCGCCCGTGCCGCCCAGGGCCCGCGCCCGTCCGCCACCGACTGCGCCCGCTCCTGGGCCTCGGCTTCGGCGCCGGCCCGCCGCAGCATGAGCGCGTGCTCGAGGACCATCCGGTCGCGGACGTCTCGCTCCCAAGCTGCGTCCTCGGCGCCGTCGAGGAAGGCCACGGCAGCGCGGCTACCCCACCGTCGCTCGGCGCCGCGGAGAAGACCTACCAGCGCATCTGCGCGAGCGGCTGCCTCGGGATACGACAAAAGCCGGCTCACCGACTCCCTCACGCGCACCGGGTCATCGCGCTCGATGCCCCACGCCAGCCGTTCGAGGTCGGCCTCCGCACGGATCGGCGGGTACACGGACGCAGCGCGGTCGAGGTCCCACCACCCCGCATCGGTCAGCCCTCGCTCGAGAAGCAGCCGTCCTCGGTGAAGGTGGCCTTCACCGCGCACGGCCGGGTCGGAGGCGCCCGCCAGAGCCTCGTTGAAGAGCGCGATCGCGGCTTCGCCGTGGCCCAGGCGCGCCTCGACGACCCCCTCGTACACCTGGGCGGCCAGCCGCTCGTCGGGATTCTCGGCCAGGCCGGCGCTGTGCCCCAGCGCCGCGCGGGCCGCCTCGAGATCGCCGCGCCTCAGGTGCGCCCTCCCCAGGAGGTAGGATGATTCGTACGCCCACCCACCGACCGGGTCACTGCGGAAGCCATCTGCGGCCTTGCGGATTACGTCCTCGTACCGCTCGGCCGCCAGCGAGTCTCGCCCTTCGCGCCTGAGCCTCTCGGCCTCTTCGAAGAGGTGCTCGGCGTTGTAGATCGCGTTGTAATAGGTGCACGCGGCCCCGAGCAGGAAGACCCCCGTGAGGGCCGCTCCGGCCTTCCTCACGGGAGCTCGCATCAGCGCGAGCCTCCGAGCCCACTCCCCGGAGGATACCGTTCCAGGAACGCCATCACCGCATCGGCGATGCCCCGCGCCGTCCGGTCCTGGAATTCGGCCTGGGTCATCAGGCGCGCTTCGGCCTCGTTCGTCACGAAGCCGACTTCCACGAGGACCGAGGGCATGATTGCGTTGGTGAGCACGGCGAGCGGAGCCTGCTTCACGCCCCGGTTCGGCCCGGGGTGGAACTTCCCCAGCTCGTCCTGGACCATCCCCGCGAGCAGGGCCGACCAGTGGGCGTGGTCGAAGTTCCTGAGCTCCCGGAGAATGAAGTCGAGGTCGGACTGCCGGCTCGCGTCGACGCCGCGTCCGCGGATGGTCAGAGGCGCGTTCTCCACCGCCGAGACACGGCGCTCGTCCTCGGTCCGGGCCTCCGAGAGGAAGTACGTCTCGAAGCCTCGCGTGGTGCGGCGGGCGGGAAAGGAGTTGGCGTGGATCGATACGAAGACTCCGGGTCGCTCTCCCTTCGCGTCGGTCGCCAGCAGGCCGCGTTCCCAGAGCTCGACGAAGCCGTCGTCGTCACGCGTCATGCGCACCTCGATGCGCGGCTCGTCCTTCAGGACGTCCGCCAACCGGCGTGCGACGCCGAGCGCGACGTCCTTTTCCCGCACGCCGTGACCGATCGCACCCGGATCCGCTCCCCCGTGGCCCGCATCGATCCAGACCACCCGCACGCCGTCGTAGACGCCAGGACGGGTGAGTGCCGGGGCTTCCGGCGTCTTGATCGGAATCGTGGTCGGACCGGACGCGACGCCGTTCGAACGCACCGGTGGGGCCTCGGTCGGCTCGGACGCGACGCGGCTCGGATCGCCGGCCCGCAGGCGCCCGTTCCCGGTGTCGTAGTCGTAGTACTCGGGCAGGTGCTCCGGGAAGACGTCGGTCACGACCTGTGCAGGCAGGTGGACCTGTCCATCCTCGCGGTAGGGCACGTCTACGAGTTGAAACGGACGGCCGTCCCAGCGGAAGAACGGGGAGCCGACCCGGAAGGTCGCGGTCGCGCGGTCCGGGATCCGGAGGGTGACCCCGTCTCCATCTTCGTCGACGGTCCAACCCAGGTCACGGAAGGTGGAGACCGAAAGCGTGGCGTACCCGCGCCGGGTCGTCAGCGGCAATCCCTCGAGCGAGCCGTCCTCCCGCTCCACCTGGAGCGTCGCGGCGGTGCGCCCGGAGCGTCCGTCCTGACCCGACGCCGTGAGCGGCAGGAGGAGGAGCGCGATCGAGAGCGTCACCGCCCAGCGCCCGACGGAGCATCCCTGCAGCATCATCGGTGCGCATCCATGGCGCGCCGGGCCTCGCGATCCAACTGCTTTCGCTTCAGCACCTCGCGCTTGTCGTGGAGCTTCCGTCCCCGCGCCACGGCGATGGTCGTCTTGGCGTACCCGCGCACGAAATAGATGTCGAGGGGGACGAGCGTGAGCCCCTTCTCCTCGACCTGTCCGACGAGCTTGCGGATCTCCTGCTTGTGCAGGAGGAGGCGGCGGGTGCGAAGCGGATCGACGTTGGCCCGATTGGCCTGCTCGTACGGGCTGATGTGCAGGCTGTAGAGCCATGCCTCACCCCGCTCGATCCGAGCGAACGCGTCGTGGAAGGCCACCTTCCCTTCCCGCAGAGACTTCACCTCGGGGCCTTTCAGCGCCAAGCCGGCCTCGAACGTCTCCAGAATATCGAATTCGTGCCGCGCCTTCCGATTGCGCGCCACGACCTGCCGTCCGTTCTCGCTCACCGCTCTCCCTGGAAGCTCACGACCCCCACCCTGCTCGCCTTTCTCATCGTCGATACCTGCGCGAATTCGCCACCGAGGATAAACACTAGGGACCCGTAATAGATCCAGAAGAAGAGCACCGCGACGGTGGCCAGATTTCCGAACGCCGAACCGTAGTCCGCCAAGTCTGTCGCGTACCACGAAAAGGCGGCCTTCAGGACTTCATGGCCCACCGCCGTGAACGTGGCCGCGATGACGGCCGTCCTCCAGGGAATGCGCCGGGCCGGCATGTACCGGTAGGTGATCAGGAAAAGTAGCCAGATCGAGCCGAATGCCACGGTCAAGCCGAAGGCCCGCTGCGCGACGGTGAGCGTCCATCCCTGGAGACCCACGAAGTCGACGGCCACTTCCATGGCGGCCGAAAGCCCCACCGTGACCCCGAGATTCAGGGTCACGAGGACGACGCCGACAAGGACCACCACGACGTCGAATAGCTTCGCCTCGAGGATGCCGCGCCGCTTCCCGACGTCGAAGATCTCGCGAAGCGCGATGCGCACGGTGCCGGCCAGGCGCGTGGCCAGAAGCACGAAAAACACGAGCCCGATCACGGTGAAGCCGGTGCGCTGCTCGACGAGACCCTCCGTGAGCTCCGCCACCAGTCCCAGGATGTCCACACCTGCTGCCGGAAGCGCCTCCCCGAAGAGGGAGATCACGGCGGCGGTGGGATCGGTGAAGCGGGAGCTCAGGACGATACCGGTCAGCCCGACACCGAGAATGAGGAGGGGGAACAGGGCGACCAGCAGGTTGAACGCGATCGCGCCGGCCATGAAGAAGACGTCGTCGTCGTCCGCCTTCTCGATCATCCTTCGCGCAAACTCGAGCGCGCGCGCACCCCTACCGAGGTGTCGGGGACCGTCGGACGACGTCAGTCCTTTGCTCCGCCCTCTTCACCCGCGTCCGGCGCTGCGGCTTCCCGGGCGGCCTGCACACCCGCACGGTACGCCGATTTCGAGCGCTCGAGCTTCTGCTCGAGGTCTCCACGGGCGTCGTGCGCGGCGGTCCGTCCTGCCTCCACCGCGTCACGCACCTCGTCCACGCGGGACTGGACACCGTCGCGGGCCTGTTCGAGGCGATCCTCGAGGTTCCGCTGCGCCTCGCGAACGCGACCCTCGGCCGTATCACGAAGCTGGCGCGCGCGGTCCAGCAACTCGGCCTGGGTCTCCTCCCCCGACTTGGGAGCGAAGAGCAGCGCCAATCCGGCGCCCAACAGGGCTCCGACGACGAAGGTGCCGATCTGGCCGCCTCCGTCCCGCTCGATCACGATGTATGGAACGTCGTTCTGGTCACGCATGTCTCAACCTCCGAATGGCCTCGAACAGGGTGCTGTTGAAGGGCCTCTGAATCTAACAGGTCCTCCCGGGAGCGCGTACACGGGGCCGCGGACCACCCCGGGCCCGTCACACGATCCATCGAGGATCGGGGGGCGTGATGTCCGGCGCCTCCGAGCCCTCGCGCCCCATGAGCCCGTAGGTGAGCTTCTTGCTGAGCTCCACCCCGGGCTGATCCAGAGGGTCGACCCCGTAGAGGGCTCCGCCGTAGACGGTCGCGATCTGGAAGAGCATCATCAACTCTCCCAAGACCTCCGGCGACACCGAAGGGACCGTGAAGGTCGCGTTGGGACGTCCTTCCCGTCGGAGCGCTTCTGCCGTGGCCTGACGCTCCGTGGCGAGCAGCTCCCCCAGCGTGTGCCCACCGAGGTAGGCCAACGCCGGAATCTCCGGATGCCGACCGGGGATCTCGACCTCCGCCCCGGTGTCCTCGACGTCGATGAAGAGCACCACCTTGTCGTGGGGCCCCTCGATCAGGAGCTGGAGGAGTGAGTGCTGGTCCGTCGCGCCCAGGGCGGCCAGCGGCGTCGGACCGGTAGGGCGTGCGGTCCCGTCCTCGAGGAGCGCCTTCCCCAGGCTCTCCGCCCAGAGCTGCTGGAACCACGACGCGAGGGAGCGGAGGCGATCCGCGTACGGCATCAGCACATGGATGCGGCGGTCACGAGCGGTGTCGGCGTCATGCAGGAGCGTCGCGAAGAGACCCGCCGGGTTCTCGAGCAGTTCGGGCGTCCGGCATCGTTCGAGCATGCGGGCGGCCCCGCCCAGCAGACGGTCGGGGTCGATACCGCAGATCGCCGCGGGAAGGAGCCCTACGGGCGACAGCACGCTGAAGCGACCGCCCACGTTCTCGGGAACGCCGAGCGCGGGTATGCCCTCCGCGTCGCTGAGTCTGCGCAGAACGCCGTTCGCGGGGTCGGTCGTGAACAGGAAGTGCCCCCGGGCCTTGTCCGACCCTACGGCCTCCTCGACCCGTTGCCGCGCGACCAGGTACTGCGCCATGGTCTCGGCCGTCGTCCCCGACTTGCTGATCACGTTGAACAGCGTACGCGCCGGATCGATCCGCTCGAGGAGACCCCGGAAGGTGAAGGGGTCGGGGTTGTCGACGATGTGCAGACGGGGGAAATGGTCCCGCTCCTCGGCGCCGAGCTGGTTCCAGAACGGACCGAGCAACGCTTCCCGGAGGGCGATGGGTCCGAGCCCGGACCCCCCGATACCGAGCACCACCACGTCCTCGAACCACTGACCGTATCCCTCGGCGAGCTCACGTACCTGCTCGACGGTCTCCGCGGCGTATGGAAGCTCCAGGAAGCCGAGCTCCCCCGCCTCCTTCCGAGACTCGAAGCGGGCGTGCGCCGCCCGGAACCGCTCCGCCAAGGCGCCCTCGAGCGCCTCTCCGGTCACCCCACCTTCGAGACGCGGGGCCATCATGTTGCCGAAGTCGAATCGCACACCTTCCATCATTCGATCTCCACCTGGAGTCCGTCGTACGCACCGTACACGCCATCCGGGAGCCGCTCGTCGAGCTCGGCCTGCCGAACCTTGTGGGTCAGGTGCGTGAGATACGTCCGTCGCGCGCCGAGCGAGCGGGCCGCCTCGACCGCTTCTTCGACGTTGAAGTGGGACGAGTGCGGTGGCCCGAACCAGAGCGCGTTGAGAACGAGCACGTCGACCCCCTGCAACACGGCCTTGGCGTCGTCAGGGAGCATTTTCGCGTCCGTGACGTAACCCAGCTTGCCCACCCTGAATCCGTACGTGTGCACTCTGCCGTGGGGCACGCGGACCGGATCGAAGTTGTGCCCCAGCACCTCGACGCCCGTCCCCGCCTCGAAGTCGTGGAGTCGCATCCGCGGCTTCGAACTGCCCTTCGGCGGCTGGAACGCCTCGTTGAAGATGTACTCGAAGTGGCGCTCGATGGTCGGCCGGTACTCCGCGGCCACGTACGCATCCATGTCGCCGTGGCGCACGGTGAATATGCGCACGTCGTCGATCCCGTGGACGTGGTCGGCATGCACGTGCGTGAACCAGACGGCGTCCACGGCGCTCACGCGGGCGGCGAGCAGCTGAAGGCGGAGCTCCGGCGGCGTGTCGACGAGGAGCGTGCCCGTGTCGAGCTCCAGCAGCGCCCCGTGTCGGGTGCGGCGGTCGCGCGGGTCCTCCGACGTGCACGTGTCACAGTCGCACCCGATCACAGGCACGCCGAACGACGTCCCGGTCCCCAAGAACGTCAGCCTCACGGGTGACCCCGCCCCTCGCGCCGTCGTCTCACAACCGCTCGAGGCGCATCGTGTTCGTGGATCCCGACTGGTGGAAGGGGAAGCCCGCCGTGATGATGACCGTCGCCCCGAGCTCACCCACGCCGCTACGCCGGACCTGCTCGCAACCGTACTCCGCCAACCCTGTGTACGATACCTCGGCGTCGGTGGCGAGGACGGGACGCACGCCCCAGACGGCCGCGAGCTGACAGTACGTCTGCAGGTCCGTCGTCACGGCGAAGACCGGCACCGACGGTCGATACGACGACATCAGCCGGGCGGAAAAGCCTGAGCGCGTGATCACCACGATGGCCGGAGCGCCAACCTGCCGGACGGACTCCATCGCGGCCGCGGCCACCGCGTGCTCCCGCGGCGAGGCGCCGCCGCGCGACATCAGGCCCTGCCGCGTCAGGTAGCGGGGTCCGCGCTCCAGGAAGCCGCTTCGCTCGATCTCGGTCCCGATCGAGACCAACGCCTTCAGCGCCTCCTCCGGGTACTGTCCGACGGCGGTCTCTCCGGACAGCATCACGGCGTCGGTCCCGTCCAGGATCGCGTTCGCGACGTCCGAGGCTTCCGCGCGGGTCGGCCGCGCGTGCTCGATCATCGACTCGAGCATCTGCGTGGCGGTGATGACCGGTCGGCCGTAATAGTTGGCGAGCTGGATGATGCGCTTCTGGGCCAACGGGACCCGCTCGAAGGGGAGCTCCACGCCGAGGTCGCCGCGAGCCACCATGACGGCATCGGTCTCGGCAAGGATCTCTTCGATCGCCCGGAGGGCCTGGACCTTCTCGATCTTGGCCACGACCAGGGCCCGGCCGGCGACCCGCTCCTTCAGATCGGTCACGTCCTCGGGCCGTCGCACGAACGACAGTCCGACGTATTCGACGCCGATCTCCATCGCGAAGTCGAGGTCTTGGAGATCCTTTTCGGTGAGCGAAGGCGTCTGGAGCGCGACGCTCGGGAGGTTGATCCCCTTCCGGCTCTTCAGAACGCCGCCGCGAACTACGCGGAGACTGGCCCTGTTCCCGGTCGTCTCCACGCACTCGAGCTCGAGCAGCCCGTCGTCGAGCAACACCGCGTCCCCCGGGGAGAGCTCCTCGGCGAGGGGTGCGTACGTGGTCGGGATCTCGTCGCCTTCGGCCTCCTCGTCCGGCGCCATGACGATGACCTCGTCACGGGTGAGCACCCGCTCCTCGGTGAGCTCGCCGACCCGGATCTTCGGACCTGCCAGATCCACGAGCACCGCGACCGGCCTGCCGGCCTCCTTGGACGCGGCGCGCACTTCGGCGATGGCCTTGGCGTGGTCATCGTGCGACCCGTGCGACATGTTGATGCGTGCAAGGTCCATCCCCGACGCGACCAGCCTCCGGACCATCGTGGGGGACGAGCTGGCGGGGCCCAGAGTACAGACGACCTTCGTTCGAAGCATGGACGGGGGCGGTGGGAGACAGGTTCCGCGGCGGCGCCGCCCCGAATTGTGGTAGCGCCCGGGAAAGCGGGCAACACCTGCGGGGGTGGCGCCGAGCGCGTGATCGCTGTCTCTTCCGCGCCTGCCGTGATATTCCTCCGACCATCGAGCCATGACGTACAAGCACGTCGACACGCCCGCCGCCGCCGGCGCCCTGAACCACGTTCTCTCCGACGCCCCGCGCATCGCGCTCGATTGTGAGGCCGCGGGCTTCCATCGGTACGACAACCGGCTCTGCCTCGTGCAGGTGACGGTAGACGACACCTACGTCGTCGACCCGTTCGCGGTGGACATCGCCGCGGTCTTCGGCGACATCCTCGAACGCGAGGATGTCGAGGTCGTCATGCACGGCTCCGACTTCGACCTGCGCCTCCTCGGAGGGGACCTCGGGCTCCGGGTGCACGGACTCTTCGACACGCAGATCGCTGCGTCACTGCTGGGCGTCGACGGACTGGGCCTCGCGGCGTTGCTCGAGAATCGCTTCGGCGTGAAGCTGTCCAAGAAGTATCAGCGCGCCGACTGGGCCGAGCGTCCGCTCAGCGACGAGATGCTCGACTACGCGGCGAGCGATACACGCTACCTCTTCCGCCTGGCGGACGAGCTCGCGGCGGAGCTGGAGGCCGCGGGGCGGACCGAGTGGGCACGGCAGGAGTGCCGGGCGCTCGAGTCGGTGGCCGAAGCCGCGGACGACGCTTCGGACGACGAGCCGGACGATCCGGTCATCCGCGTGAAGGGCACCAAGGACCTGTCATCACGACAGGTGGCCGCCCTGCGTGAGGCCTTGTTGTGGCGCGACGAGATCGCCCGCGTCCGGGATCGCGCCCAGTTCCGCGTGGTCGGTGACCGGCCGCTGATCGACGTCGTGGCGAGGCACCCCAGGAAGGTCGAGGAGCTGGCGGACATCAAGGGCTTCCCGACGAACCTCGCGCGAGGGGAGGGCGAAGCCCTGCTCGAGCGGCTCGAGGCGATCGCACAGGCCTCCGATGACGAGATCGTGGGCTATCCGCGGGTCGCCGCCAGCGGGCCGGGACGGCCTCCGCCCGAGATCGAAGAGATGGCGAACCGCCTGAAGAGCGTCCGCAATAGGAAGGCCGGAGAGTTGGAGCTCCCGAGGGGCACGCTGCTCTCGAACGCAGTCCTGCTCGAGATCGCGACCGAGGCTCCGTCGATTATGGAGGCGCTGTCTCAGATCGACGGAATGCGGCCCTGGAGGGTCGAGCTGATGGGCCGTGAGCTACTCGAGGTGCTGGCGGGGCGCTGAGACGGGATGCACGGAGCGCCCGGGCGCGTGGCCCGTGGGAGGCGGAGCGCTGACCGGCGCGGCGCGGGGAGGGGCGAGGTGGGCTGCCGGGTGCCAGGGCGCCGACGGGCGGGCGCGGAGGCTGACCGGCCCAGCGATCGTGGCCCAGCCAAGCAACGATGTCCTCGAGCGGAGCAAACTGCACAGTCGTGCAGCCCGGGGGCGCGACATGGCGGGTTCACCCCGCTCAGCGAGGAAAAGTGCGCGGAGCGCTCCTGTGACGCACACCAGTGTGCACTTCGCCCCGCCAGGCGGGGACAAATGCACGGGGACGGATCGAGCGCTGCACGACTGTGCGGTTGGCCCCGGCGTCCACCCGACGAGTGCGCCCAAGGGGACACCTTCCGCCTGGATCGACCCAAGGTGACACGAACGGAACGCGGTGGAGCGAGACGACGTCCTCGTCTCGCTCCACCGCCCCTATGTGCGCAGCGGAAGCCTCAGGCGGCCTCCTCCTCCTTGCGCTTGCAATCGATGCAGTACCGGGCGTGTGGCAGGGCATCGAGACGGTCGAAGCCGACGTCGGAGCCGCAGGTGTGGCACGTCCCGAACTTCTTCGGATCGTTGTACAGACGTCGAAGGGCCTCCTCGAGACGGTAGAGGTAACGCCCTTCCTTGGTCGCGAACGCGGCAGCCTTCTCGCGCTCCATGGCCTCGGTTCCCTGATCGGCCATGTGATCCGTATAGGCCGCCAGGTCGGAATCACCCGACTCCCGATCGGCCTTTGCCATCGCGTCGAACAGCCCGAGCGCCTTCAAGGCTCGAGCCCGCTCGTCGAGCAGACGCTTTTCGATGTGTGCCAACTGCTTCTTGTTCAAAGCCATGTCGTTCCCTCGGCAAGGCGGATGACTCAGCCATGAAAATTAACAACGCCGACTGACCTCGTCCACGTACGCCCCCCCGGGTGGACCCCATGCGGGCTCGGCGGGTATTCGGCCGCCCCCCGGGACGGCCCACGCGTCTCCCGGGAGCCTCCCACGTCCGGACAAAAGACATGAGTTCCCAGATTCATTGCCGCCGCTGCGACGACGACGTCGACGCCCTCGCGAAGCCCCCCTTCCGCAACGACCTGGGGGAGCGCATCGCCGCCGAAATCTGCGCGTCGTGTTGGGGAGAGTGGCTGCAGCACCAGACGCTGCTCATCAACCATTACGGGCTCGACCCGCGCGATCCGAAGTCGAGGGCGTTCCTCTACGAGCAGATCGAGCAGGTTCTCCTGCAGGGCGGCGAAGGCAAGGACATCGACACCACCAAAGAAGGGTCGATCGAGTGGTAGCGTCGGCGGGGGTTCGACACCCCGTTATTCGACGGACCTGACCGGAGCCTTCGGGCGCTCGTCCACGAGCAGCGTGAAGACGTCCGGCCGGGCGTAGTGGCCGGTCACGTCGAAATCGAACTTCGCGCGGGGGAGGGCGGCCAGCTCCAGGTCGGCGAACAGGATCCCTTCGCGGTCCCAGAGCGGGCCCGCGAGCACCTCGCCCTGCGGTCCGTAGACGATCGAGCCGCCGCGACAGAGCGGATCGGGCCGGTCTCCCAGCTCTTCGGTAACGCCCTCGAGATCGGCGGGCAGCATGTCCCGCGTCACGTACTGATTGCAGCCGAGCACGAAGCAGCGTCCCTCGATGGAGATGTGCTGCAGCGTCGCGAGCCACCGGTCGCGGGCATCCGCCGTGGGCGCCACGTAGATGTCGACGCCCTTGCCGTACATCGCCATACGCGCGAGCGGCATGTAGTTCTCCCAGCAGATGAGGCCGCCGAGCGTCCCGAACGGCGTCTCCACCGCGGTGAGCGTGCTTCCGTCGCCCTCGCCCCACACAAGCCGCTCCGCGCCGGTGGGCTTCAGCTTGCGGTGCTTCCCGAGGAGCTGCCCGTCCGGCCCGATGTAGAGCAGTGTGCAGAACAGAGTGCCGCCGCTGTAGGTGCTGTCGCGCTCGATGACGCCGACACACAGGTGGACACGCGCCTCCGCGGCGATCTCTCCCAGACGCGACACCTCGGGGCCCGGGACATCGACGGCGGCCTCCCAGTATCGCGCGAACATGGCCCGCCCCACTTCGGAGCGTCCCCCCACGGCCGTGCCGAAGCGGAGCCCCCACGGATATCCCCCGACGAACGCCTCCGGGAAGAGGACGAGCTCGGCGCCCTCGGCCGCGGCATCCCGCGTCATGGATTCGATGCGCTGGATCGCGGCGGTCGGGTCGAAGGGTGATCCGGCGGGCTGGGCGACTGCGACCTTCACGTGGGTGGGCTTGGGCACGATTGGAGTCCTCGGTTCCGGTGTAGGGGGGTGTACGGGAAAGACGCGCTCGCTGGCGAGCCAGGGCGGCTACCCGCCCGAGTAGAGGAGCTCGGTCACGACCTCGCCGACCATCCCCAGGGTAAGCGCGCTCACATGCTCGGGCACGTCGTCGGGAGTGTGCCAGTAGGCGTGACCGGGACCGTAGGAGAAGTCGATCACGTTGGCCGTGGGCAGGCCCGCCTCGATGAGAGGCACGTGGTCGTCGTTGATGGCTTGGCCGGCCCCGCGCGGGAAGAAGTCGGCGTAACCGAGCCGCTCGGCGGCGTCCCAGACTTTGTCGACGACCACCGACGCATATTGGGCGGAATAGCCTTCGACCGGGAAGCTCGCGTCGGCGTCGCCGACCATGTCGAGCAGGACCCCGTAGACCGGACGGACGTCACGCGTGGCGAGGCGGTCGGCGTAGCGTCTGGCTCCGAGGAACATGTCCTCGGGACCGGGGCCGTAGTCCTCCCCGTCCACGAAGAGAAGATCGACACCCATGGGAGGGGCCGCCTCGGCCAGGAGCTCGGCGAGATGCAGCAGCACCGCGGTGCCCGAGGCTCCGTCGTTGGCGCCGGGCACGGGCGTGTCGTGGAGGGCGCTGTCGGCCGCCTGGTCCGATCGCGGCCGGGTGTCCCAGTGGGCGAGGAGAAGGATGCGCCGTGTGGCCTCCGGGCGGAAGCGCGCGACCACGTTCGTGAGGGTGAGCGAGTCGCCCTGCGTCGTCACCACGTCGAAGGTGTCGGCGACGACCTCCGGCGCGAGCGCGTCGAGGCGCGCGATCATCCACCGGAGCTGAGCCGCATGCCCGTCGGTGCCCGGCACGCGAGGTCCGAACGCCACCTGCCGTTCGACGAGCGTCATGGCCGAGGTGCCCTGGAACTCCGGGCTGCCGGGCGTGGGTCCGACCGGAGCGTCGGCACAGCCGAAGGCGAGGAGCAACGAGGCCGGCACCAGCCTCCTCAGGACCCGAGCTCCTCGAGCGCTTCCCGCGCCTGTGACTGCAAGTCCAGGTCCGTGGGATGGAGGGCCGGGAGTTCGAGGACACGGCGGTAGACCTCGACCGCTGCGTCCTCCTGTCCGCGCTTCCGGTAGAGCTGGGCCAGATCGAACTGGAAGAGCACGAGGTCGGGCCACGCCTCGGCCGCAGTTTCGAGATGCTTCTCGGCCAACGCCCAGCTCGCGTTCGAGAGAGCCTCGTTCCCCATGAACAGGCGCCCAACCGCACGCTCGAAGCCGGACAGGCTCATGACCTCGTAGCTGAGCTTTCCGAGCAGGTTGTGCGCGCCGCCGTGGAGAGAATCGACCTCGAGAATCGCGTGCGCGTCGTCGTAGATCTGTTGGGCGAGCTCCGTGGCGTAGCCAGGCGAGGCGTTCATGGCGCGGCGACCGTGCGCAGCGCCCCGCCAATAGAGCCCGTCGGTCCCGTGGGGTCGGACTGCGACCGTGCGGTGGCCGAGCTCCATCGCCGGATCGAGCCACCGGTTCTGCGACCTGGAACCCTCCTCGGACACACCCAGAAGCACCGCGGCGCGGGCGGCGCGCCACAGCACTTCGTAGTCGTCCGGCTCGACCTTCAGGTACTCGTCGAGAAGGACGAACGAAGCGCGCGCGTCGCCGTCGAAGTAGAGGGCATCGGCCCGGTTCACGGGGCTGAGCGCCCGCAGCGGCGCGTGCCGCACGAGGCCGGCGGGCGTCAGGCCGCCCGTTCCGGACGCGTTCTGGGCCTGGAGCGGGACGGCGAGCGTCGCGAAGAGCCCGAGTGCGAGCCATACGGTGGAATTCGATCGATTCATGAGCGGGCGGTCATACCGCTGAGCGGCCGGAACGGTCCCGAGGGGTTGCCGAGGCCGAGGCGCATCCCTCCCTTGGGGTACTCCCCACTATTCCCGGAGGATGTGATCGTGATGAAGACCCGCAGCGGGTGGCTGGTTCTCTGCCTGGCCCTTGCAACGTGCGGACCGGCCGACGAAGAAGCGTCGACGGAGGCCGCAGCCGAAGTCGTGTCCGTCCCCGTCCCGGGGCTGGTCGACGTGATCGCCCGTGACCTCACCCTGATCGCGCCGGACACGGTGCCGCCCGGGTGGACGACCTTCCGCTTCGTGAACACGTCGCCCATGGGACACTTCGCCATCGTGCAGCGTCTTCCCGAGGGGCGCGGGCTGACCTCCCACCAGACGGAGATCGCACCCGTCTTCCAGGAGGGATACGACCTCCTCGCGGCCGGTGACCCCGACGCCGCCATGGCGGCTTTCGGCACGCTTCCACCCTGGTTCGGCGACGTCGTCTTCATGGGCGGTCCGGGCATGACGTCGCCGGGGCGGACGAGTGAGGCCACGGTCCACCTCGATCCCGGCACGTACCTTTTGGAGTGCTACGTGAAGACGGACGGCCGCTTCCACTCCTTCAATCCGGAAGGCGTCGGCATGGTGCACGAGTTCGTCGTCGCCGGCCTCACGACGGACGTTCCGGAGCCGGCCGCCGATGTCCGGATCACCATCTCGTCGGAGACCGGGATCACGGTGGACGGCCAGGTCACGCCCGGTCGCAGGACGGTCGCCGTGGACTTCGCCGACCAGACCGTGCACGAGAACTTCGTGGGTCATGACGTGCACGTGGTGCGCCTCGACGGCGGGGTCTCGACGGACCAGGTGGAGACGTGGATGGACTGGACCCGGCCGGGCGGCCTGGAGACACCGGCGCCGGCCCCCTTCCTCGGAGGCACGAACGAGATGCCCGCCGGCTCGACCGGCTACTTCACCATCGACTTCGAGGCCGGGCCCCATGCGTGGGTCGCGGAGGTGCCGGGCGCCGTGGGCAAAGGCATGCTCGTGCAGTTCGACGTGCCGCCGGGATCATGAGCCCGTGACCTCGTGATGCGGGAGCCACCCCCGTGACGCCGCCGGTCGGTCACATCGTGGAGAGCGCTCTCTACGTGGAGGACGTGGAGCGCTCGGCCGCCTTCTACGAGCGCGTGCTGGGGCTCGAGCGCCTGGCCGAGGGCGAGCGCATGATCCCGATGGACGCCGGGGGCGGGACGGTGTTGCTCCTGTTCCGCCGGGGCGCTACGGAGGACGAGGAGTCGCGCTTCGACGGCGGCTGGATCCCGCCGCATGGCGGCCGGGGTGAGACGCACTTCGCGCTGGCGATCCGCACGGAGGATCTCGATGCTTGGCGCGCGCACCTCGGTGACGAGAACGTCGAGATCGAGAGCGAGGTGCGGTGGGGGCGCGGCGGGATCAGTCTCTACCTCCGGGATCCCGACGGGCACTCGGTGGAGTTGGCGACGCCTGGGGTCTGGCCGGTGTACTGAGCCGCACCAACGACGAAGGGCGGCGCCCACCTGGAGCACCGCCCTTCCAACGACCCGGCCGACGGCGCCCCCGATGGGAGACCCGCTCGCCGTTCAGCCCCTCAGCCGCACTCGCTGTACCCGCACACGTGGCACTTCTTGCACCCTTCCTCGAAGGCGAGCTGACCCGAGCCACACTCCGGGCAGGCGCCCATGTCGAACTCCTCGGGCTCCGTGTAGGACACCCGCGACGCCTCGGGCTGCGTGCCGGTCGAGCTTCCACTCATCGGAACACCCAGCGCCAGCGCCTCCTGGACGCCTTCCTTCTCCTCGAGATACCGCTCGATCGCCTGGCCGATGGCGTCCGGCGCGGAGAGCACCTTGTTCGGGCCGAGGCCCACCGCGCGGTCGCAGGAGATACCGCGGAGCTGGTCCTTCACCTGGCGGATCGGGATGCCCGACCGGAGCCCGAGCGAGATGAGCCGCCCGATCGCCTCGGCGTCGGCCATGGCCGGTCCGCCGGCCTTACCGAGGGTGCAGAACACCTCGAACGGCCGGCCGCTATGGTCTTCGTTGACCGTCACGTACAGATCGCCGAGCGGCGAGATCATCTTCATCGTGTAGCCACGAAGCGCCTCGGGCCGCTGACGCTTCTGACGCGCCGCGCCGGCCGTCAGGTCGTGCTCACGCAGCTCCGAGCGGATCCGCTCGTTCTCGTGCCGCAGGTTGTGCGCCTCCTCGCGGGCATCGGCGAGCTGGTGCTCGAGTTCGGAGATGTTCGCGGTGACTTCGGCCGGGACCTCTTTCTTGCCGGTCTTCCCGGTGGAGAGCACCTGGCCCTCGCGGGAGCCGTCGCGGTACACCGTGACACCCTTGCAGCCGAGGCTGAACGCGAGCTCGTAGATCTCGCGGACCTGCTCCTCGGTCGCTTCGCGCGGGAAGTTCGTCGTCTTCGAGATGGCGGAGTCGCAGTGCTCCTGGAAGGCCGCCTGCATGCGCACGTGCCACTCGGGGCTGATGTCGTGCGCGGTACGGAAGGTCCGCTGGATCTCCTCCGGGACCTCGTCGAAGTGGATGTGCCCCTCCTGGGCGATCCGCTCCATGAGCTCTTCGGAGTACCAGCCGCCGTCCTTCGCCATGCGGACGAAGTCCGGGTTCACGTCGGGCATGAGCGAGCCCGCCTGGTTCCGCATGAACGCCACCGCGAAGAGCGGCTCGATGCCGCCGGAGCAGCCGGCGAAGATGGAGATGGTCCCCGTCGGCGCGACCGTGGTCAGGTTGCAGTTCCGCAGCGGCCGCTCGGGCTGGACCCGCGAGCCGTCGGCCTTGCGGGCGGCGGTCTCGGACGGCCCCCAGATCGACTGCTCCCACTCGGTGAACACACCGCGCGTCTCGGCGAGCTTCTCCGACGCCACGCGCGACTCCTCGTTCAGGAAACCCATCACCTTGCGGCCGAGGGCCACGCCGTCGGGCGAGTCGTACGGGATGCCGAGGCGGACGAGCATGTCGGCCCACCCCATGACGCCGAGCCCGATGCGCCGAATGCGCTGCGCCAGATCGTGGATCTCGGGGAGCGGGTACTGGTTCGCGTCGATGACGTTGTCGAGGAAGTGCGTCGACAGATGCACCACCTGACGGAGCGCCTCCCAGTCGATGCCCTCGTCGGGGTCCGTGCCGATGCCGGCGTCGTCCTTCACGAACAGCCCGAGGTTCACGCTCCCCAGGTTGCACACGTCGTACGGCAGGAGCGGCTGCTCACCGCACGGGTTCGTGGCTTCGTAGGCGCCGAGGTGCGGCACCGGGTTGTACTCGTTCGCGCGGTCGACGAAGAACGTCCCGGGCTCGCCGGTGAGCCACGCGCCGTGCACGATCAGGTCGAAGATCTCGCGGGCGTTGTCCTGGCCCACGACCTCGCCCGTCCTCGGGTTGACGAGGTCGTACGTCTCGTCGTTCGCCACCGAGTCCATGAAGGCGTCGGTGATGGCCACGGAGATGTTGAAGTTGGTGATCTGCGTCGTGTCGTTCTTGCACGCGATGAAGCGCCGGATGTCCGGATGGTCCACCCGCAGGATGCCCATGTTGGCACCGCGCCGGGTGCCGCCCTGCTTCACGACGTCGGTGCTGGCGTCGTAGAGCCTCATGAACGAGACGGGTCCGGACGCCACGCCCATGGTGGAGCGGACGTTCTCACCCTCGGCCCGCAGGCGCGAGAACGAGAAGCCGGTGCCGCCGCCCGACTGGTGGACGAGGGCCATGGAGCGGAGCGTGTCGTAGATGCCGCTCTTCCCGTTGGAGATGGCGTCGTCCACGGGGAGCACGAAGCACGCCGAGAGCTGGCCCAGAGGCCGGCCCGCGTTCATGAGCGTCGGGGAGTTCGGCTCGAACTTCCCGTTGATCATGAGATCGTAGAATTGCCGCGCGACCTCGTCGACCGCCGCCTCCGACGCACCGTAGTCCCCATCGACCGCCGCGATGGTGCGCGCCACCCTCCAGAACATCACCTCCGGCTCCTCCGTGGGTGTCCCCTCGGGATCCTTCTTCAGATACCGCTTGCCAAGGACGATCCGGGCATTCTCGGTGAGCTCGGCCGGCGGAAGGTCGTCAGGAAGAACGTCATCGAAGAGGACGGGTTCCCGGGTGGGACGCGGAGTGTGGAGTCGGGGCATGGTGGGCGGCCCTCCTGCGGGCGGTGCGTGGAAAAACTACGTGGAAAACGCTGGATACAGAGTCGAAAAACGGCGGGAAGCGGCTCCCGCCGTGGATTTATTTGTGGAAAGGCCTCCGAGGACCGTACCGGATATTGGGTGAAGGCACTATAGGACCCCAATATGTTGTGGTCAAGCACGTTTCGGGCGTGTTTTTTCAGCCTACTCCGGAAAGCCGCTTCACGAAGGGGATTAGGCGCCGCGGTCGACCTCGCCTCTGAACGTCGCGAGCGCCGATGACCCTTTTCCTTCTACACCTTCGGTTCCTGTTCGGTTCCCTGGCGAGATGGCCGTGCCCGGAAGGGCCGCCCTCAGAACGGGATGCCGAGCCGGATGTAGAGCTGCGGATCGGACCCGTCGATGAGCGGAACGGCCAACCCGAGGCGGGTGAGGAGGGAGAAGTCGTAGAGCACGACGATCTCGGCCGCGATCTCGCCGCCGGCCGAGGCCATCGGGCGCCGCCCGGTGGCGAAGAAGCCCTCCGTGGTCCCGGGATCCCAGGCATCGCCGCCCTCGGCGAAGAGAGCGCCCGTCATGCGACCCAGGTAGAGCGGCCACGCACCCAGGCCTCGGTGCACCAGACGCAGGGGGAAGCGGTACTCGCCAGAGGCAGACCACGCGATCCGCCCCTGCCTGGAGCCGGAGGCGTAGCCCCGCGTCGGGAAGAAGACCGGAGATCCTCCGAACAGCGAGAGCCCGGTCACCGTCTCCGGGCGACCGGACACGCCGCCCACTTCGAAGTGCCCGCCCGGAGCGTCCGGGCCTCGTGCGACCCCGCCGGCGAGCTGGAGCGCCAGCACGTGCGGCGCATGCCCAGGCCCACCGAGGGGAAGGTACGCACGCAGCCGCCCGACGAGATCGTCCAAAGAGCGGTCTTCACCGACCACGCTGGTCAGCGAGTCGGGGAGCGCCAGCTCGCGCCGGGTGCGGCCGCTCAGATAGAGGTCGAGCCCTTTCGAGCCTCCGATCTGGAAGGCGTACGAGCGAGCCGTCGAGAACGAGACGGTGGCGCGGACGTCACCCAGACGAGCGCTCGGCCGGGTGAGTCCGTACGTGGCCGAAGGCCGCAGGGTGTTGTCCAGGAGCTCGCGGTCCTGGTCCACGAGGGAGCCCGCGAGCGTGAGCCGGAGGTTCCGTCGCCACGAGGGGACCACGGTGGTCACGGATGCGGTGAGGAATCGCTCCCGCTCGAGCACGAAGAGCGTGTCGAACGGCGCGGATGGATCGGGGCGACCGAGCCGCGCGCCGTCGTCGTCCCAGTACTGCGAGGCGGACAGCGTGAAGGTCGGGTTCCGGAGGCCCGCGAAGGCGTAGGCCGCGCCCGCGTCGAAGCGACCGCCCCCCGACGTGAACACCCGGGCGAAGACGTCGTACGCATGGCGGCCGACCAGATCGCGACCACCCGTGCCGGCGCCCACCGCGAAGCCGAGCAACTCCCGCTGCGGGATGATGATGTCCGGCCCGAAGAGGATCGGCGTGCGCACGGGCTCCCTCAGCAGCGGCTCCCAGTACCTCGGAAGGAGGGTGGACCAGGGAGAGTAGTCGCGGACCGGGGCATCCGATGCGCCGTCCACGTACGGTCGGTCGGCCTCGAAACGGGGGGCGGCCGCAGGGGCCGGGGGCTGGCCCTCCGGATCGAAGGGCATGCGGGCGACCTCCCATCCGTCCGCGCCGTAGAGGGAAAGGTGGAGGGTTTCCCCACCCGGATCGACGGCGGGGAACGCCACCCCGGTCCGCACGTTCGAGAGCTGCCGGGGAGGACCGGCCGTGCCGGCCTGGGCGTCGAAGGGCGCAGCCAGGACGTTCAGGATGCCCGTCCGGTCGGACGCCCACACGATCCAACCGCCGTCCGGGCTCCAGGACGGCGCGAGGTCGAGGGCGCGGTCGCGGGTCAGGGCGGCGACCTCCCGGCCTGTGCGCGCGTCGAGCACGACGACGTCGTGGAAGCCGCCGGAGCGCCAGCGTGTGGCGGCGACGTGGCGTCCGTCCGGCGACACCGACGGATAAGCCCAGTGCTCGAGGGGGTCGGGCCCGGAGAGGGGCGTCACCGCACCGTCCTCGAGGTCGACGCGCACGAGCTCGCCGGTGCCCCCACCCTCCTGCACCGCCAAGGCCCAGCGTCCGTCGGGACCCGGCGAGGGTTGCGCGAGGCGCGCCCCGTGGGTGATCCGCCGGCTGCCCCCATCGGGCTCGAACAAGTAGAGGTCGCTGTAGACCCTGTGCGTGTCCTCGTACTCGAGCTGGCCGACGAGGAGACGACCGTCGGCCGTCCAGTCGAAGGAGGCGATGCCGTTGACCCGAACGCCGCCGGAGCGGCCGCCGGCATCGGTCGGCTCCAGGGCGATGCGTGTGTCGGAGCGGCCGTCCGCTCGGACGTAGGCCAACGTGCCGTCGGGGCCCACGGACGGTTCCACGGCCCACCGGGCACCGGAGGTGACCCTCTCCGGCTCGGTGATGGGACCCAATCGCCGGAGTTCCTCGTCGAGAGTGCTGTACTGCGCGGCGAGCGAGTCTCCCCATACCCGCCAGGCGTCCGAGATCGACACACCGAACGCGCTCTTGCCGGCCGCGTTCATCCGGTACGGGATCCACTGGCCGGCGATGGCCTTCGCGAAGGCGGCCATCTTGTCCTCACCGTGCAGCTCGAGCATGTGCTCGAAGAACAGGGAGCCGTAGGCGTACGGGCGGTTGCCCGCAGGCCACACCGGGGACGAGCCCGACGCCTGCCCGACGTCCTCGAACCGACCCTCGAGGACCGCCGCACGGAGTTGCATCTCGAAAAAGGTGCCGTGCAGGCGGCCGGCCTCGGTGAGATCGGACTCGTACCAGGTGGCCAACCCTTCCGTTGTCCACGACGGGGTGCTGTGACCCGGGAAGAACGGCCAGCGGGTCGGCACGCGACCGAACACGGCACGGAGCAGCCGACCGAGGGGGTTCTCCGTCCGGTCGAGGTGCACCACATGGGCGATCTCGTGGGTGAGCACCAGATCGAACCAGTCGTCGAAGTAACCGAGGCCGGGCTCGTCGACCGGCGGCCGGGCATAGATGGTGATGCGATTCGACGGCGTGACCTGGGCGAACCCGTTCGAGAAGTCCGTGTGGTCGGTGACGAGGATGTCGATGGGGCCGTCTGGACCCGCCAGGAACGACGCTTCCAGCGCGTCGAGCGCGACCTCGGTGCGGTACGCCGCTCGGCGCCCGAGGGCCTCGAGCCGCGCAGGAAAGGTCACGCGGGCTCGTTCGGTCTCGATGGTGCGCCAGGACTCGTCGGGAGGCGCCTGCTGCGCGGCGGCGGGGGTCGCGCCCGGAAGCAGGAGCGCCACCAGGAGGCAGACAAGCGCCACTGCCTTGCCCACGGGCCCGCCCCGGGCGACCGTTCGAAACTGCGTTCCCTCAGACCATGTCATCGACGATGTCCTCCGATTCCAATCCCTGGTACCGCTTCGGCTACCTCCTCGCCCAGGCCCGCGAGGGCCCGACCCAGGCGCGCGACGCGCTTTCGGGGCTCGCGGAGCGCGCCCGGGAAGTCGTACCCGGAGCCGGGCGAGAAGGACGCAACAGCCCCTTCCCGCTTCCGGACACCGACCAGATCGTAGCGGCTGGGCTCGCTGCGGTGGCTGCCCGGCTGCTCTCGGCGTGGCATCCCCGTCACTCGACCGGAGTGGGGGACCTGATCCGGGCTGCGCTCACGGGCGCCGGCGCCGCACTGCTGATCGAGCTCGCGCGCCCGCTCCTCCACGGGGACGCGGAGCTCCCGTCGCTCGACGAGCACACATTCGACAGGATCGTCGCGGGTGTCGCGCAGGGCCTCGTCTACGGGGCCGTCGTCGAACCGCGGCTTCCCGGTCCCGGACTCCTGCGAGGTGCCGTGTACGGCGCAGCGGAGTACGCGGCCGGTCCGATGGGCGGGCTCGGGCGGGTGTTCGGACGGGCCACGCCTCAAGGTCGGATCCCGGTGGTCGGGCGCGTACTCGAAGGTAGCGACGGGCGCGACCGCGCGTTCCTGGAGCATCTGGCGTTCGGTGTCGTCATCGGCGTTCTCTACGGAACGGACGCGTAGAACAACGGGATCCGGGCAGGGTTCCCCCCCGTCGGATCCATGAGGCCGCCCGCCCCGCCGGGGCCGATCGCGTCCGGACCCACTCCGGCGCCCGGCCGCAGATAGTCGGCCGGACACATCGCAATGGACACACCGCCCGGCCCGCTCGCTCCGCCGGTGCGCAGCTCCGGGGGGAGGATGCCGAGGAGCTGGGACGAGCCCGATGGACCGGGACCGAACCCCCGTACGAAGCAGAACGCGCCCGGACGAGCCTGGACCGCGGCGCCCACGAAGCGTCCCGCCTGCCCGTCCCATCGGTCGAGCAGGACGTAGCGCGCGCCTACCGCATCGGCCTCCGCGAGGTGGGCGGCCGGGTCGGGAACGAAGGGGAAGGTACGGCTCGATACCCCCGCGCTCATCACGTAGAAGATGCGGGGCTTCCGGGTCATGACAGCCGAGCCCTCCGGTAGCGCCCCACCCATCCAGGCCGCGGCTTCGACGAATTCCGTGACCCGCGGCCCGTAGCACGCGAACGGGCCCCGCTCCTCGACGACCGCAGCGCACCCTCGGGCATCGGTTACGGCCCCGACCCAACTCCCCAGCGCCGGGAGCAGTGCCACGAGCAGCGCCGCCGCGGCGATCAGGCGGGCGCCTCCTCCGAGCCGACGCGTCCACCCCTCGAGGGCGACGGCGGCGTACAAGAGCAGGAGCGGCAGCACGGGGAGCACGAACCGGTCGCCTCCCCACACCTCGGGCCACAGCAGGATGAGACCCAGGTAGAGGGGGAGGAAGAGCTCGGCGACGGCCGGCTCTTCGCGGGCGCTCCGCCACCAGCCCCAGACGGCGGCCGCCAGGAGCGCCACGCCGAGCGCGATGGTCCACAGTCCCTCGACGCCGACGATGGCGGCCGGGAGGTGCCTCGTGGCATAGGCCAACCCATTCCCCAGGGCACGCCCGGCGAGCCCGCCGACGCCCACCGTGCCGAGTCCCGGCTCGTAGGGGTCGACCAACCAGAACTCCGCGCCGTAGTCGCCGACGCCCGTCCCGAGTCCCCGGACGAGCCAGAGCCCGGCCGGCACCACGAAGGCCGCGGCGGCGAACACGAGTAGCCGGAACCTGCCCCGCAGCGCGAGCCAGCCCAGCACGGCGACGAGCAGCGGCAGTCCCGCCGAGCGGGTGAAGTACGCGCCGAGCGCGGCCAGGCATCCGGCGGCGATCCAGCGGGGATCCCAAGAACGTGCCTCACCACGCTCCAGCGCCCATAGCGCGGCCACGGTCAGGAGCACGAAGACGGGGTCCGAGAGGATCCAGTGGCTGTAGTAGACCACCCCCGCGGACGCGGCAACGAGCACGGAGACGCCGAAGGCCCTCCAGGGTCCGAGGCGGCGCTCGGCCCAGAGGAAGGTGACGCCGACGCCGAGGACGGTAGCGACCGCGACGAGCGCTTTGAACGCCGACCAGGTCGAAGCGCCGAGCGAAGCCGCCGCAGCCAGAAGGAGCGCGAAGAGCGGGGGATATTTCGTGTGCGGAGCCCGCAGCGGGTCGAAGGCGTCGACGTACCCTTCCCCTTCCGTCAGCGCGTGGGCGAGGGCGAGGTACCCGGCGTTGTCGCCGCCGGTATGCGGGGCGGGGTTGAACGCCGCCCAGACGAAGCCCGTCGCCAGGACGAGCGAGGCCGCGAGGAGGATCCCGCGGAGCGGACCGCGCACCGTCATCCGGAGGGGGACTCGAGGGCCCGCGACACGACGCCTCCGTGCGCAGCGAGCCGCTCCCTCGCGACCGCGGCTCCGATGCCGAGGCGCCCCATGACGAGCGCGGTTTTCAGCTGCCCGTCCGCGTCGGCCAGGAGCGCCCGGGCCCGCTCGCGATCGGTGTCCACGAGCGCCACCAGGATCCGTTCGGCGCGGTCCTGCAGCTTCTCACAGGTGACCTGGAGATCGACCATGAGGTTCCCGTGCACCTTGCCGAGCCGCACCATCGCCCCGGTCGTGATGGTGTTCAGCACCAGCTTGGTCGCAGTGCCCGCCTTCATCCGGGTGGAGCCGGTCACGACCTCGGGGCCGACCAGCGGCGCGATCACGACGTCGTGGGCGGCGACCAGCTCGTCGCTCGGGGGCGTGCAGAGGAGGAAGCCAGTCCGAGCGCCGAGCTCGCGGGCACGCTCGAGGGCGCCGTGCACATACGGGGTCGTGCCGGACGTCGCGATCCCGAGCACGAAGTCGCCCGGGCCGACGCCAACCTCGTCCATGGCCTGAGCGCCGTCCTCGGGATGGTCCTCCGCGCCTTCCTGCGCTCGGACCAGCGCCTCGTATCCGCCGGCGATCACCCCACGGACCATCTCTGGGCCGGTGCCGTAGGTGGGTGGCATCTCGGCAGCGTCGAGCACCCCGAGCCGCCCCGAGGTTCCGGCGCCGACGTAGACCAGCCTTCCGCCTGCGCGGAACGCGGTCTCGGCCAGCTCCAGCGCGCGCGCGATGGCGTGGCGGACTTCCCACACGGCTTCAGGGACGCGGCGGTCCTCCGCGTTGATCAACTCGACGAGCTCCAGCGGGTCGAGCTCGTCGATCCGCTCGGACCGCTCGTTCCGCTGCTCGGTCAGACGTGAGTCCAGCATCGGGTTGTACGTCTCCTCGGCATCGCTGATCTTCCGGAGAAGCCGGTGCAGCGCGTCGCTGTCCCGGCGTGTCGTCGCCCTACACTCTAGTGTACGCCTCCATGAGGCGTCCACTTCGTCCCGGTCCATGCCCATGCTCCAGTTCGAAACGCGTCGCCCGGCCCGCCCGCTTCCCCTCGTCCTCTTGCTCGTGATCGGAGCGCTCGCCTGCGCGGAGCCCAGTACCGACCGATTCCCGGAGAACTGGACGTACGTCGGCGGCGAGCCGGTCACCGCGGACAGCGGGATGGTGGTGACAACGGACGAGCTCGCGAGCCATGTGGGGCTGGACGTCCTGCGCGCGGGCGGGAATGCCGTCGATGCGGCCGTGGCGGTCCAGTTCGCGCTGGCGGTGGTCAATCCCGAGGCGGGCAACATCGGCGGCGGCGGCTTCATGGTCCTCCGCACCGGCGAAGGCGACGCGGCGGCCCTGGACTTCCGAGAGAAGGCGCCGCTGGCCGCGACGCGGGACATGTACCTCGACGAGGAAGGGAACGTCACCGACCGCTCGGTCGTGGGGCATCTGGCCTCCGGGGTCCCTGGATCCGTGGCCGGCATGTGGGCGGCGCACCAGCGGTACGGCACCCTTCCCTGGGCCGACCTGGTGGAGCCGGCCGTCCGGCTCGCCGAGGGCTTCGAGGTGCAGGAGCGCTTCCTGGGCTCGCTCTCGCCGGACATGGTCGAGAGCCTGTCGGCTTTCGAGGCGTCGGCGGCGCAGTTCCTGCCGCGCGACGGCCAGCCCCCGATGGTGGGCGACACGCTCCGTCAGCCGGACCTGGCCCGGACACTCGCGCGCATCCGAGACCAGGGCGCCGACG
This sequence comes from Gemmatimonadota bacterium, assembly GCA_040904945.1. GTDB lineage: Bacteria > Gemmatimonadota > Gemmatimonadetes > Longimicrobiales > Gaopeijiaceae > JAWLHJ01. Next base: position 3,289 of record JBBDSM010000093.1, on the reverse strand, counting down.
GCTTCTACCTGGGCGAGACGGCCGACCTGATCGTCGCCGAGATGGAGCGCGGCGGCGGGATCATCACCCACGAGGACCTCGAGGCGTACGAGCCGGCGTGGCGCGACCCCGTCTCGTTCCGGTACCGGGACCACACCGTCCTCTCCATGCCACCCTCCTCGTCCGGCGGCGCGACGATGGCGGAGATGGCCAACATCCTCGAGGGCTACGACCTCGCGGCCAACGACCGGTTCGCCCCCGAGACGCTCCACCTCTACGTCGAGTCATGGCGGCGCGCATACGCCGACCGGAACCACTACCTGGCCGATCCGGACTACGTGGAGCTGCCGCTCGAGCGCATGACATCTCCGGAGTACGGACGGGAGCGCGCGTCGACGATCTCCCTCGATGCCGCGACGCCGTCGACCGAGGTCGAGCCGGGCCTCGGGGCCTGGGACGAGGGCGAGAACACGACGCACTACTCCATCGTCGACGTCGAGGGGAACGCGGTCTCGATCACGACGACCGTCAACTCCTGGTACGGGAGCAAGGTCACGGTGGCCGGGGCGGGCTTCGTGCTCAACAACGAGATGGACGACTTCACCTCCAAGCCGGGCGTGCCGAACCAGTTCGGGCTGGTGCAGGGAGAAGCCAACGCCATCGAGCCGGGGAAGCGCATGCTGTCCGCAATGACGCCCACCATCGTTCTCGATCCCGCGGGCGAGCTGCGGATCGTGACCGGCACGCCGGGAGGGGCGACGATCATCACCACCGTGTTCCAGACGATCTCGAACGTGGTCGACTTCGGCATGGGCGTGGTCGACGCCGTGCACGCCCCGCGGATCCACCACCAGCACCTGCCGGACCAGGTCCAGTACGAGCGTGGCGGCCTCCGGCCCAACGTCGTGGCGGCCCTCCAGGCGCTCGGGCACACCGTCACCGAGCGGTCCGGGATCTCCGGCGACGTTCAGATGATCGTCATCGAGAACGGGCTGATGACGGGATGGTCGGACCCCAGGCGGGGCGGCACGGCGCTCGGGTATTGATGGCTGAGTCCCGGGGAGGGCCGGCCCGTGGGTGAACTCCGCACCGTCCTCCCGTATTTCCGGCCCTACCTGAAGGGCTTCTCACTCGGGCTCGTCTGCGTCCTGTTCGCGAACGTCTTCCAGGTCGCGGGCCCATGGCTGCTGAAGCTGGCCATTGACGGCATCGGCGACCCCGAGGTCACCCGTGGTCATATCGCCGGGCTCGCGGGGCTCATCGTGCTGGCCGCCTTCGTGGGCGGGGTCTTCCGCTACGGCATGCGCGAGCTCCTGAACGGGATCAGTCGCCGCATGGAAGCCGACCTCCGCGACGACTTCTTCCGCCATCTCCTCCGGCTCGACCCGGCATTCTACGGCCGGGTGCGGACCGGAGACCTCATGAGCCACGCGACCAACGACACGCTGGCGGTCCGGATGGCGGTGGGCCCCGCCGTGATGTACACAGTGAACACGACGGTGACGTTCACGCTCACGCTGAGCCTCATGCTCTGGATGAGCCCGCGCCTGACGTTGTACGCCGTACTCCCGCTGCTCGCGCTCCCGCCGATCATGATCAAGTTCGGCCACATCATCCACGAGCGCTTCGAGCGGATCCAGGAGCAGTTCTCCGCGCTGTCGACGTTCGTACAGGAGAACCTCACCGGGGTGCGCATCGTACGCGCCTACGGTCAGGAGACCGACCAGGCCCGCCGCTTCGACGCGTTCAACGAGGACTACCGCGAGCGGAACATGAAGCTGGTCATCTCGACCGGCGCGTTCCGGCCGCTCCTCATGCTCATCGCGGGGATCTCGATGGTGCTCGTGACCTGGCTCGGGGGGCTCGAGGTCATCGCCGGACGAATCACCGTCGGCGACTTCGTCGCGTTCACGTTCTACCTGACGCTGCTGGTGTGGCCGATGATCGCGCTCGGTTGGGTGGTGAACCTGTACCAGCGGGGCTCGGCTTCCATGGGCCGGATCAACAAGATCCTGAACACGGAGCCGGCGGTGTCGACCCCCGCCCGCCCGGTACGGCTCGAGAATCCCAGGGGTGAGATCCGGTTCGAGGGTGTGTCGTTCGCGTATCCGGGCACGACCAGGCCGGTGCTCCGCGACGTCGACTTCACAGCGCCCGCCGGCGCTACCGTCGCCATCGTGGGTCCGACCGGGTCGGGAAAGAGCAGTCTGGTCTCGCTGATCCCGCGGCTCTACGACCCGACCGAGGGGCGGGTGCTCCTCGACGGGGTGCCGCTGCCCGAGCTCGACCCCGCCGACCTGCGCGGGCTCATCGGGATGGTGCCCCAGGACGCCTTCCTGTTCAGCGACACCATAGCCGCGAACATCGCGCTGGGGCTCGAGGGAGCGCCCGACCCGAAGGTGGTCGAGGAGGCGGCGCGGGTCGCCCAACTCGACGAGCAGGTCCAGGATTTCCCGCGCGGCTACGAGACCCCGCTCGGGGAGCGCGGCATCAACCTGTCCGGGGGGCAGAAGCAACGTGCGGCCCTCGCCCGCGCGCTGGCCCGTGATCCGACGATCCTGCTGCTGGACGACGCTCTGAGCGCCGTCGACACGCACACCGAGGCGAAGATCCTCGCCGACCTCCGCTCGGTCACGGCCACCCACACCACGTTCATCATCAGCCACCGGGTCTCGGCGGTCATGCACGCGGACCTCATCCTGGTGCTCGAGGACGGACGGATCGTGGAGCGGGGGCGGCACGCCGAGCTCATCGGCGGAGGCGGCACCTACGCGCGGCTTCTACGCCGGCAGATGCTGGAGCAGGACCTGGAGTCGGAGGATCTGGCGGGGGCGGCGTCGTAGGAGGTGGCCGACGCGATCGCTCTCGCGGACGGTTGCGTTTCGGAGGACCCGCGGGGGCGGAGGGTTGACGATGGTGGTGGACCAAGCGGACGGCGGGCCAGGCGGACGGCGGGCGGGCCGGTCGGGGAAAACCGCACAGCCGTGCTGCCCGACGGCACCCATGTGTGGATTTGCCCCGCATATCAGGGAAAAGTGCACAGTGGGCACGACCTGCCGTCGCCGCTGTGCCGTTCTCCTCGCTCAGCGGGGCCAAGTCGCACACCCGTGATCTTGGGCCGCACCCATGTGCGGGTTTTCATCGCGATCGAGGAATCCGAGGAAGGCTGGCCGGCCGGGGGCGTAACCGAGACGCCGCCCGGACTCTGCCGAACCACACCGCCAGCCCGCGTGGGGCCGGCGAGCTGCGCGTCCCCTAAATCCGCTCCAGAATGAACCCCGGCGTGAACCGCGTCAGATATCCACTGAGC
>JBBDSM010000092.1:0-33306 GCA_040904945.1 Gemmatimonadota bacterium | reverse complement strand
CCGCGGCGGAGCAGGAGCTCCAGCGGATCCGCGGCCAGGCGATCCCGGCCCAGCTCGCCGAGATCCGCTTCACCGACCAGACCGTACGCTACCGGATCTACGCGGGCGGATACCGTGACGCGGCCGAGGCGTCGTATCTGGCGGGCGTCGCCGAAGCGTCGGGCCTCAGCGCCCGGACCACGCGGCGCATGGGGCGGCCTCCGGGCTGAGCGCGCGGGTCCCGAGTGGGCCCGCCTTCAACCCTTCCGGAAGTAGATGTGCCGCCGCCACCGGTCGTCCGGGGCGGGATGGTCCGCGCGGAAGTGCGCGCCCCTCGACTCCTCCCGCAGGAGGGCGGCCTCGGTCGCCAACCTCGCGCACGTGAGGAGCGCGCCGACCTCGTAGCCTTCGCGGCTCGACCGCTCCCCGGTGCCCGCCGACCAGCTCCGGAGCGCCGTCGACGCCCGCTCCAGCCCCTCACCGGTCCGCACGATCCCCACGTCGCGCCACATGAGATCGCGCAGCCCCTGGCGGGTCGGCGGAGTGTCCGGTCCGTCCCCGACCGGAAGCGGACGCCCATCGGGATGCGGCTCGGGCGGGGCCGGCGTCGGGCTCGGCGGATCGACCAGCCGCTGCACCGCGCGGTGAGCGAACACGATCGTCTCGAGCAGCGAGTTCGAAGCGAGCCGGTTGGCTCCGTGAACCCCCGTGCAGGCCACCTCGCCGACGGCGAACAGCCCCGGCACCGTCGTCTCACCCCAGCTGTTGGTCCGCACCCCTCCCATGGAGTAGTGCGCGGCCGGGGAAACCGGAATGCGGTCCGTGGCCATGTCGAGGCCGGCCTCCAGGCAGGTCGCGTAGATCTTAGGGAAGCGCGCGGTGAGCCATGCCGCGTCGCGGGAGGTCGCGTCGAGGAGCACGTGGTCGCTATCGGTCTCGAACATCTCGCGCAGGGCGGCGCGGGCCACGATGTCCCGGCCGGCGAGCTCGGCGCGCTCGGCATCGTAGCGCGGCATGAAGCGTTCCCCCCGAACGTTGTAGAGGAGAGCGCCCTCGCCTCGTACCGCCTCGGAGATGAGGAACACCGGCTTGTCCGGGAGCACCAGCGCGGTAGGGTGGAACTGGGTGAACTCCATGTCCATGACGTCCGCGCCCGCCTCGTACGCGAGCGCGACCCCGTCACCGGTGGAGACCGGAGGGTTCGTCGTGGTCCGGTACATACGCCCCGCCCCACCCGTCGCGAGCACGACCACCGGGGCGTGATACACGTGGTGGACGCCCTTCCGATGGAAGAAGACCTCGACCCCGGTGACACGCCCTCCGTCGGTCATGATCCGGCTGGCCAGCGCGTGCTCCAGCACGGTTCCGCGGGCGCGGGCGAGGCTCGACAGGGAGATTTCGATCTCGAGCCCGGTGGCGTCTCCACGAGCATGCAGGATGCGGGCCTTCGAGTGGGCGGCCTCCCGCCCGAGGGCCACCTCCCCGTCACTGGTATCGAAGCGCACCCCGTAGCGGATGAGATCGGCCACCCGGTCGGCCGCTTCGTAGCACAGGATGCGGGCGGCCTCCTCGTCCACGAGGCCCGCCCCGGCTTCGATGGTATCCCGCAGGTGATGAGCGGGATCGTCACCAGGCCCGACGGCGGCCGCGATGCCACCCTGCGCGTAGCGGGTCGACGCTTCGGCGATCCCGCTCTTCGTGACCACGAGCACGCGGCCAGGCGCCTCGAGGGCGGCGTAGAGCCCGGCGATCCCCGAGCCGACGACGATCAGGTCGTAAGCATCACCGTCAGCGGGCCGGCCGTTCAACCCTGGATCTCGACCAGGTGGTAGCTCCGCTTCCCCTTCCGGAGCACGAGGTACCGGCCGTCGAGCGCGTCCTCGACGCCGACCACGTCGTCCACGGAGCCGATCCGCTCGTTGTTGAGGTACATCCCCCCGCCCTCGATGGCCCGCCGGGCATCCCCCTTGGAGGTGGCCACGCCGGTCTCGACCAGGAGGTCGACGATGGGCATGCCGCCCGAGAAGGCGTCCCGGGCGACCCGGGTCGAAGGAACGTCGGCGAAGATTTCCTCGACCTCGCGCGATCCGAGCCCCTCGAGGCTTCCGCCGAAGAGCGCATCCGTCGCCCGTCGGGCCGACGCCAGCCCCGACGCGCCGTGCACACGCTCCGTCACCTCGTCGGCGAGCGCCTTCTGGGCGGCGCGGCGGTGCGGCTCGCGCTCCACCGCGTCTTCGAGCTCCGCGATCTCGGCGCGCTCCATCAGCGTGAAGTACTTCAGGTACCGCACGACATCGGCATCCTCGGTATTCACCCAGAACTGGTAGAACGCGTAGGGCGACGTCAGCTCCGGGTCGAGCCAGATATTGCCGCCCTCCGACTTCCCGAACTTGGCGCCCGAGGCGTTGGTCACCAGCGGCATCACCGCGCCGAACACACGCTCACCGTCCGCGCGCCGGACAAGATCGATGCCCGCGGTGATGTTTCCCCACTGGTCGCTTCCACCCATCTGCAGGGTGCACCCCTCGCGTCGGCGGAGCTCCAGGAAGTCGAAGGACTGGAGCAGCGCGTAGCTGAACTCCGTGTAGGAGATCCCCGCCTCCTCGTTCTCGAGCCGGCGCTTGACCGACTCGCGCGCCATCATCTGGTTCACCGAGAAGTGCTTGCCGACGTCCCGCAGGAACTCGACCAGCTTCAGCCCGCCCAGCCAGTCCAGGTTGTTCCGCATGCGGGCGGCGTTCGAGACGCCCTCGAAGTCGAGGAAGTGCTCGAGCTGCGCTCGTATGCCGGCGGCGTTCTCTGCCGTGGCCTCGGCGGTGAGGAGCTGACGCTCCGCAGTCTTCCCCGAGGGATCTCCGATGAGCCCGGTCCCCCCTCCGACGAGGGCGATGGGGGTATGCCCGGCACGCTGCAGGTGCACCAGGCCCATGATCACGAGCAGGGAGCCGACATGGAGGCTGCGCGCCGTCGGATCGAAGCCGATATAGCCGACCCTCGGAGCCTCCGCGAGGTGCTCTTCGACGCCGTGGGTGGCGTCCTGGAGCAGTCCGCGCCAACGAAGCTCTTCGAACAGGAGGGTCATGGTGCCGGGGGCTGGGGTGGTGGCGAGTCGGGTCCGAACGGTAGCGGGCGCCCGGAGCCGGTCAAGTCAGGACGACGCTCGGCTCAGGGGTTCCGGCGACGTCAGGCTGTCGAGAGATCGGTCCGGACGTTATTCATTCGAACGTGTCACGGTTCCACTCCAGCACCCCGATCCAAGATGATTCGACCGGTAGCGGTCCTCGGCCTTTTGCTCGCGGCAGCCACGACGGCCTGCCTCGACGATTCCATCACGGGCACGCGCCCGCTCTCGTTCTCGCTCGAGGTGGATCGCTCCACCGCCGAGGTTGGAGACTCGGTCGTCTTCACCTACGATGCCACCGGAACCAGTATCTTCGCCGTGATCCTCGCGTACGGCGACGGCGTGGTCGATACGCTACCTACCGGAAGCAGCAATCAGGTCGAGCGGCGTGAATCCGTGGGCTACGCCTACGAGACCGCCGGATCGTACGAAGTGATCGGACGAGTCATCACGAGCATCGGGGAGACCGCCGACTCCGTCGACGTCGTGATCAACGAAGGGACCGAGTGACGGGGACGCCTCAGCGTCCCCCTTCTCCGCGCTTCATGAGGGTGATGTGCTGCTCGGCCTGAGCCAGCCCGCCCTCGCCTTCCTGCCATCCGATCCGGCCGTCACCGTTCGCGTCGACGCCCGATACCATCTGCTCGGTAAGGTCGGCCAACTCCTGTAGCAGCCCCGCGGCACCGTCGGCGGACGTCGTGGCCATGATCTCTTCAGCCAGCGACGCGATGCGCTCGGCACGCTCCGTAGCGGTTCGCGCCGCCGTCGCGACGTGCGTGGCATGCAGCTGCACGTTCTCGGAAGCCGTCTCGTGGCTTCCCGCCATCTCGATGTGCTGCGCGACTCCGGAAGCGGCTCTGACCACGCCGTAGCCGGCTCCGGGACCCTGCTCGATCCGAGAGGGATCGACGGCGTGCAGCACATGACCCGCATGCCGCTGCATGGAGGCGAGCTCCGTCGTGTTCCGGAGCGCCAGCTCCGCGTGCTGGCGGGCCACTGCGGCCTCCGCGAGCGCCGTGGGAAGAAGCCCCGCCCCGTCCGGTGTGTTCGCGAACCCGTCCGCCACGTGGCTCATATGAGCGTGAGCGGCTGACTGCTGAACGGCCGGCTGCTGGGCGACCAACGGCATCGCCACGACGAGGAGCCCCGCCGTCAGCACCGCTCCACCCACCACCATGATCCCGTGCCTCTTCATTTCGCGTCCCTCCCTGGCTGAGTTCACGAACGAACAGGGGCCCGACGCTGACACGCCGGGCCCCGCTCGCACCTCCGCAACTCCACCCCGATTCAGCAGGCGAGGCAGTTGTCGTTGTTCTGTGCGCCGAGGCCTTCCAGATATGCGATCGCAAGCGGGAACGGCTGCACCCGCTGCACGGGTCCGTTCGCCATGTCGACGGTGGTCTGACCCCGTCGGCTCACCGCGAGAGGGTCAGCTCCGCGCTCGACCAGGAACTGGAGCATCTCGACGTCACCGCGCGCCGCGGCGTTGTGGAGCGGCGTATATCCATCGTGATCACGCGCGTTCACGTCCGCGCCGAGCTCATCGACGAGGTAGCGCACCGCCGACATCCACGCGTCCGGCACGTGCCGGTGTGAGTTGCCCGCGTACCCGGTCCCGTATCCGTGGCCGGTCGCCGCGTGGATCGGATAGACCCCCGGCCCACCCACCTCGACGGGAGGCAGCCCGGACGGGTCATCCCCGCCGTCGCCTCCGCCTCGCCGCCTCCGCTCAGGGGGCTTGCGCGTGGCGACCTGGGGCTCGGCGCCGGCCTCGACGAGCATCCGCATGGCCGGCACGTCCAGCGCGTGAGCGGCCCGCCAGAACGGCGTGGCGCCCCGCATGTCCACTCCGAGGTGGCTGAACGTGTACTCCATGAACCAGAGATGCTTCGTCAGGCGGGCGTTCGGGTCGGCCCCGGCTTCGAGGAGTCGCGCCATCACGTCGTGATGGGTGGCCTCCTGCTGTAGATACGCCTGCTGCTGGGGATAGCGCGCCTTCGGCGCCCACTGGGTGTTGATGACGGCGAAGAGCGGCGTCGTGCCCGCGTGGCTGGGCAGATTCGGGTCCGCCCCGCGGTCGATCAGCTCGAACATCATGTCGAAGTGACCGTTCATGGCGGCCATGAGCAGTGGGCTGGTGCGGTCGCCGCCACTCAACTGGTTGACGTCCGCACCGGCGTCGATGAGCCGGAGCGCGATCTCGGCCTCACCTTCGCGGACCGCGTGAAGCAACGGCGTCAAGCCGCCCTGCGCTCCGACGAGGGCCGGGTAGGAGTTGTCGTACTCGTCGTCTTCCTCGACCTCGAGGGACGCGTCCTGCGCGGCCGCCTGAGCGTCCGCCGCGTCCTGCGTCGGGTTGTCGGCCTGCACCTGCGGCGGCGTGAACGCCGAGCGCAGCGTCCGCAGCGATTCGCCGACCTCTGCGTCGGACAGGTTCCGCGTCTCGAGCAAGGCGGCCTGGACCTCGGTGGGGCTCGGCATCCAGCCTTCACCGCCACCCGCGACCCGATCGCCCTGGAACTCCTCGAGGACTTCCTCACGAAGCTGGCCAGCGGCCCGGTCCTCGGCTGCGCGCTCGCGCATGTCGACCACGCCGGTCATGACACTCACGTCGACGCCGGCCGCCAAGAGAGCCTCCACGGTCGCGAGGCGTCCGGCCGATGCCGCGAACATGAGGGGCGTCTGCCCCCAATGGTCCTCGCGAGCGTCGACGTCCGCTCCGTGCGCGATCAAGGCCGCGACGGCTCCCTCGCTGGACGTGGAAGCCGCGAAATGCAGGGGCGTGCTGCCACCGGTCGATGTCCGTGCACCGGCATCCGCTCCGGCCTCGAGCAGTGTGGCTACCACCGCAGCATGTCCACCCCGCGCAGCAATGTGCAGAGGCGTGTAGTCGCCCAGGCGCGTCGTCGGCGACACGCTCGCGCCGGCCTCGATAAGCCGCGCGGCCATCTCCGTGTGTCCCTGCTCGGCAGCCCAGTGGAGCGCGGTCATGCCGTCGCCCTGAGCCGCGTCCAGATCAGCGCCCTGCCGGATGAGCGCCTCGACCCGTGCAAGGTCGCCCTGCATGGCCGCGTCGGCGACCGGTGCCTCGGGCGGGGCCGCCCCCCACAACAGGAGCGTCACGAGAAGCGCTCCCAAGGGGTGAATGTGTAGAGTCTTCACGCTCACCGTCCCATCGCCGCCGAGACCGACGGGGCGCCGAACGAGAACTCGCCGGTGCTGTCGCCGAAGCTCTCGAAGTCGTTCATGCCGAGCTTGTGCATCAGGCTGAGCATGGCGTTCGCCATCGGCGTGCCGTCGGGCGCGCGGAGGTGCATGTTCCCCTCCAGCTGTCCGTTGGCGCCGCCGAGCACGATGAGCGGAGCCCTGCGGTGGTTGTGCAGGTTCGGATCACCCATCGGCGAGCCGTAGAGGATCATGGTCTTGTCGAGCATGGTGCTGTCGCCCTCCTGGATCTTGCTCAAGCTCTCCAGGAAGTACGGCAGCATGCTGACGTGATAGCTGTTGATCTTGGCGAAGTCGAGAACGCGGTCTTCCACGCCACCATGGTGCGAAGCGGGATGGAACGGCGTGTCCGTGCCGCTCTCCGGGAAGACCCGGGCCGACGAGTCCCGTCCCATCTTGAAGGAGAAGACGCGCGTCACGTCCGACTCGAAGGCCAGCGCCTGCACGTCGAACATGAGGCGGACATGGTCCTCGAACGAATCAGGGACGCCGGCTGGCGCCTCCGGAAGCTCACGGAACTCTCCGCTGGTGTTCTGCGTCTCGACGAGCTCGATGCGACGCTCCAGCTCACGGACGTTCTCGAGATAACGATCGAGGCGGTCGCGGTCGTTCGGGCCCAGATCCCGGCGCAGTTCGCTCACGCGGCCCGACACCCAGTCCAGGATGCTGCTTCCGGTCTTGCGGCGGAGCGCTCGCTCCTCCGCGGTGCCGCCCGCGCCGAACAGCTGCTCGAAGGCCACGCGCGGGTCTCGGATGACCGGCAGCGGCTCGGTGGGCGACGCCCAGCTGATCGAGTCGGTGTAGACACAGGTGTAGCCGTAGGCACAGCCGCCGGACTGGTCGATGTTCTCGATGCAGAGCTGCATCGACGGAATCGGCGTGTTCTGACCGAAGCGCTGGGCGTACATCTGGTCCAGCGACGTTCCGACGTACACATCCGAGCCTTCCGTCTGCTTCGGGTGCGACTGGGTCAGGAAGACCGCGCTGGACCGGAAGTGGTCACCTCCGATCTCCTTGGGTTCGAACGCCTCGGCCATGCGGACGTCCGTGTTGCTCACGATCGTGAGATGGTTCCGCCACTCTTCGAGCGAGCGGAGCGACGTCGGCGTCAGGTCGAAGTTTCGGCCGACCTCGCCAGGCGCCCAAAGATTCTGGGTCTCGCCCCACTCGTTGCAGCCCGCGGCTCCATGCACCATCTCGATGGCAACCAGTCGCGTCGCATCGAGCTCGGCGGCAGCGCTGGCCCATCCGCGTCCCGCGGGAACCATCGCGTCGAGGAACGGCAGCGCGACAGACGCGCCCATTCCCTGGAGGAAGGTGCGGCGGGGAAGATGCTTTCCGGTGATGAAATCCATGATGGTCGCTCTCCTAGAGCTGTGCTGAAAAACCGCGTGCGGTCACTGTTGTTGTCTGTTACTGGCGGCCACGTCGGTGGCCTGACCGGCCCTCTGCATCTGGAAGGCGTCACTCTCGACGACACCCTTCACGAAAGAGGAGATGCTGTAGCCTTGGTCGTCCGCTTCACTGACGATCTGCCGGACGGTCGGCTGGTCGTAGTACTCGACCCGCCGGCCCAGGGCATACGCCATGAGGTTCGACGTGAACGACCGGACCAGGAGCACCTCGCGGTCGAGCAGCGCCTGCTGCAGCGACAAGGGGCTCGTGACCGGTGTCCCGTCGTAGAGCTCGCCGTTCGTGTCGAGCTGCACGCCGCCTTCCTTGATGCGCCACTGTCCAGTCACGTCGAAGTTGTCGAGCGCCAGTCCGATCGGATCGATGAACCGGTGACACGCGTTGCATGTCGGGTTCGCCCGGTGGACCTCCATCCGCTCCTTCGTCGTGAGCATGCGGCCCTCCGTGGCCTCGTCCGAGGTTTCCTCGAGCGGCGGCACACCCGGCGGCGGCGGCGGCGGCGGCGTCCCCATGACGACCTCCATGACCCACTTACCTCGCAGCACGGGCGACGTCCGGCCCGCATGGGACGTGAGTGTCAGCACGCTTCCGTGACCCAGGATTCCCCGGCGAGCCGAGTCCTCCGGATACTCCACGAGGCGGAACCGATCGCCGGTCACGCCGCGGATGCCGTAGTGCTCGGCCAGCCGCTCGTTCATGAAGCTGTAGTCGGCCGTGTAGAGCTCGAAGACGCTCCGGTCCTCGCGGACGAGATGGTCGAACAGCAGCTCGGTCTCGCGCCGCATGGCGTCCTTCAGCTGCTCATGGAAGTCCGGAAACATCAGACGATCCGGGTGCACCTTCTCCAGATCGTCGAGTCTGAGCCACTGCGCCGCGAAGCGGGTCGCAAGCGCCTCGGATCTCGGATCGTCGAGCATCCGGTCGACCTGTGCCTCGAGCGTGGCCGGATCGGACAGGCGATCCTCAGCGGCCAGACGCAGGAGCTCTTCGTCGGGCGGCAGCGCCCACAGGAAGTACGAGAGACGCGCGGCCAGATCGATGTCGCTGATCCGGTAGAGGTCCCCGAGCTCGACGTCCGCCGGCGCTTCCTCGAAGCGGAAGATGAAGTCCGGACTCGCGAGCAGGGCCTCCACGATCGTGCGCACGCCCACCTCGAACCCACCCTGCTCGTACCCGAGATCGTAGAACCCCATGAGGGACTCGCGATCCTGGTCGGTCAGCGGGCGACGGAAGGCCTGGGGCCCGAGCCGCTCGACGATCTCAGCAGCGCACGGGCGCTCCTCGGACGGCGTCGCCGGCCGGCAGGTCATGACCTGACTGCGACTCGGCGTCTCGGACACACCCTGCACGTCGAAGGGACCGCCGATGATGAGGTCCTTCATGTGGGCCGGCGTCGTGAGGCCATAGCCCCTCACGCCGATCTGTCGGTCCGTGAGGGACCAGTCGTGCGGCGACAGGACGTCTTCGATCGGGCCCTCGTTCTTCTTGAGGAACGCGGCCGTGACGCGATGCGGCCCCGCCGTCAGGAAGATCGGCTCTTCGAGCTCCATCTGAACGCCGTTCGGGTCCGACACGTCCATCCAACGGTCGAACGCGATGACCGCCTTCCGCTCACCATCGACGGAGACCTCGATGTCCTCGTCCTTGTACGTGCCACCGAAGACGCCTCCGGTGGTCGTGTGCTCGAAGGTCATGCGGATGGTGTACTCGCCGTCGGCCGGGAAGTTGTGGACGACGCTGATGCCACCACGCGTCCCGTACGGTGCTCCCTCCACCCGCTCCCACTGCGACGCGTACCCGGGGTTCGTGTAGGTGATGGAGATGGGCGTCGCGTCGGGGTTCCCCATGGCCAGGCGACTCACTTCCGCCGCGGCGTTCATGTAGGAGTTGATCAGCGTGGGCGACAGCATCTGCACGTCGGCGATGTTGTCAAAATTAGCGCTCTTGGTATCGAGCGGCAGATAGTCCGCGGCGTCGATATCGAGGGCGAGCAGGTCGCGCACGGACCGCTCGTACTCGGCCCGGTTCAGACGCTGAAACGTCCGCGAGCCGGGATTCGGATTCGTGCTGGCGACCTCGTCGATACGCGACTCAAGAGACATCGCAAGGGCCTGAAGCGTGTCACCGGCGGGCCTGCGGGCTCCGGGCGGTGGCATCATGCCGGCACGCAGCTTGACGATGACCTTCTCGCTCAGCACGGCGTCTGCCTCGGGCGCGTCAGGATCGTACTCCTCGAGGGACAAATTGCCCTGGAGACGACGGTCGCTGTGGCACCGGACGCAATATTGTTCGATGACCTCGCCGTTGAACGACTCTGAGGCGAGCGTCGCGACCGAAGCGGAATGCTCGATCGATTCGTCGGTGGTTCGGTCGACCGCCGAGGGAGCATCGCTGACGCTCCCCGCGTACACGGTCAAAACCCCTAGTGCCGCGATCGTCGCGGAGACTGTCTTCATCCGGCCTCCATTTGGCCTGCTGCGACCTTCCACCGGGTGAGCACACCCTCAGGGTGGGAAGTCTCTATCGAGGACGTAACGACCCAAGCCTGGGCGCGTGCGCCGCCACGTGACGTTCCGAGTCCTGTCGAATCCCGATTATACGGGGCCGTCTTCCGTCACGCCAAGCTGCGGCGAAGCCGGGCCGACCCGTTTCGGTTCCGTACCAATACAGACACGGCCGGGACCCGGAGCGTTGAAGCTCGAAGCGCTCCGGGTTCAGCCGTCTCGCGCGACGTCAGTCGTGTCCGTGCCGGTCGTGGCTCTGCTCATACTGGAGCTGCGCGTGCATACGCTCCTGGCCCTGCGCCACGTCACGCTTCTTCGCCGCCCGCATGGCCAGGTTCCGCGTCCCTTCGGACTTCACCGCGGGAGTCGAGAGCATGCGCTCGATCGCCGAACTCTCGCACGACGGGCAGGAAGCGCTCGCTTCCTCACCGACCTTGCGCACGAAGATCTCGAACCGGTTCCCACAATCCTGGCAGGAGTATTCGTAGATAGGTATGATGTCATCCTCACGTCGAAGGTACCCGAGCCTTACATGCTCCAAGATACACGGCTCACTCGAGGGAGTGCCGCGCAACACTGGCGCCCCGTCGCGGGTAGGAACCAACGCAGCCGTCATTTTGAGCGACCGAACCGCCGGAGGAATGACTAGAATGGACACCCGTACCGCCCGCTTCCGCTTCCTGGGAACGGTGATGCTCACCGCATCGCTCGCCGTTCTCGCGCCAGCGGCTCAAGTCGAGGCCCAAGCGGAGCAGACCGCGGAGAGCGCATCCCTCACGGACGAGCGGCTGACCGAGTACGCCGGCCTCCACCTGGCCATCAACCAAGCCCGTGATGCATTCCAGGCCTCCAAGGCCTCGGTGCACGACCGGGAGGCCCGGGAGCGGCTCCGCGAAGAGATGGACGAGAGGCTCCACGGGCTCTACGAGGAGCACGGCATGACCAAAGAGGAGTACGACGCCATCACCTTCATGGTCAGCATCGACAACGACGTACGGAGCCGGCTGGAGGAGATCATCACCACCTTGAACGCGACCCCCGACGACCGCTGAGGAAGTCCCTTAAAGGTCGCTCGCCAGAACAACGAAGCCCCCGTCGACCGATCGGTCGACGGGGGCTTTCGCGTATCTGTTCTGCGCCGACTCGCTAGATCAGCAGGACACGCAGTTGTTGTTGTTGATCGCCCCGAGCCCCTCGAGGAGCCGGATGGTCTCGGGGAACGGCGTGATCCGCTGCACCGGTCCGTTCGCCATGTCGACCGTCGTCTGACCCCGGCGGCTCACCGCCAATACGTCGGCGCCCTTCTCGACGAGATACGTGATCATCTCGTTGTCACCCCGAGCGGCCGCGTGGTGCACGGCGTTGTAGCCATTGTGGTCGCGCTGGTTGACGTCGGCGGCGAGCTCCTCGACCAAATACCGCATGGTGGGCATCCAGCCGCCCGGCACGTGCCTGTGGATGTTCGCCGCAAAGCCTTCACCGTAACCCACGCCTGCCGCCGCGTGGATCGGGTAGACGCCGGGTCCACCCACCGACACCTCGGGCAGTCCTGACGGGTCCTGGCCAACGATCTCGCCGAACTCCACCTGGTCAGCCCCACGCCGCCGCGAGGCGGGCTTCCGAGTCGGAATACTCGGGTCGGCGCCATGCGCGACCAGAAGCTTCATAGCCTCCACGTCGAGCGCGTACGCGGCGCGCCAGAACGGGGTCGCGCCCATGCGGTCGACGCCGAGATAGTCCCCACCCCACGACGTGAACCAGAGCTGCTTCTCGAGGCGGACGTTCGGATCGACGCCGGCCGCGAGCAGTGCCTCCATGACGTCGAGATAGCTGGCCTGCTGCTGCATGTAGTGCGTGGGCTGCGGATGCCGCGCCTTCGGAATCCACTGCGTATTGATCACCGTGTAAAGCGCGGTGGCCCCCGCGTCGTTGCCGAGGTGCGGGTCCGCACCGCGGGCGAGTAACTCCAGCGCCAGATCGAAGTGCCCGTTGATCGTGGCCATGACGAGCGGCGTCGTGCCGTCGCCGGCGCTGGCCCCGTCGATGTCCGCGCCAGCGTCGACGAGCGCGAGAGCACCCTCGACACTGCCCTCCCGCACGGCCATGAGCAGCGCGGTGAGGCCGCCGTATCCCCCGATCAGCTGTGCATCGGAATAGGAGAGCGACTGTGGTTTCTCCGTCTCGGTGTCATCCGAAGCGCCCCTCTGGATCGGCCGGGGCGGAGTCAGCTCCGGTCCGCGGGCCGAGGCGCGGGGCCGCTCGGCCTGGCGCGCTTCCTCACGGGCCTGTTGGTCGGCCCGGTCCTCGGCCTCCCGCGTTTGCATGTCCAGGACGAACGCGCGCAACTCGGGATCCGCTCCGTGCTCGAGGAGCGCGCGGATCAGAGCGGCGCGGCCTGCGGCGGCTGCGAACATCAGGGGCGTCTGTCCCCAACGTGACTCGCGGACATCCGGATCGGCGCCGTGCTCGAGAAGGGTGAGCACCGCGGTCGGATCGGCCGAGCCGGCAGCGAAATGGAGCGGCGTGACCGAGCCGGTCGTGGTTGCCGCCGAGGGTGCTGCGCCGGCCTCGAGCAGCGCGCGCAGAATGGCGGCGTCGCCCCCCCTGGCCGCGAGATGCATCGGCGTGTAAGCGCCGAGCCTCGTCACCGGACCGAGACTCGCGCCTGCCTCGATGAGCAGGAGCGCGACTTCTTCGTCACCCCGCTCGGCCGCCCAGTGCAGCGCGGTCATGCCGTCGCCCTGGGCCGCGTCGGGATCGCCGCCCCGCTCGAGCAGCGTGCGCACGGTTCCGACGTCACCGCGCATGGCCGCATCGGCGACGGGGGCCTCGGGCGGCGTGGACGCCGACAAGGCCAGCGTCGCGACCAGGAGAGCGCCGAACGAGCGGAGCCATGCGGCTTCCGTCCGGTTCTTCGCGAAGGGCTTGCTCATCGACGGCTCCTCAACGGGCGTCGGTGGAGGTACGCGGCATGGTGAGCGCCATCTCACCGGTGCTGTCTCCGAAGTGCTCCATGTCATCCATGCCGAGCTTGTGCATGATGCTCAGCATCGCGTTCGACATGGGGGTGCCGTCGGGCGCCCTCACGTGGAGGTTGCCGTCCAGCGTGCCGTTCCCCTTTCCGAGGACGACGAGCGGGCAGCGCCGGTGGTTGTGGAGGTTCCCGTCGGCCATCGGCGAACCGAACACGATCATCGACTTGTCGAGCATGGTGCTGTCTCCCTCCTGGATCTCGCTCAACTTCTCGAGGAAGTACGGCAGCATGCTCACGTGGTACTGGTTGATCTTCGCGAAGTCGAGAACCCGCTCCTCCACGCCGCCGTGATGCGACGCCGGATGGAACGGCGTATCCGAGCCGCTTTCCGGATACACCCGGGCCGACGCATCGCGGCCCGTCTTGAGGGCGAAGACGCGGGTCATGTCCGACGCGAAGGCGAGCGCCTGCAGGTCGAACATGAGGCGCATGTGCTCCGAGAAGGAATCCGGCACACCCGCCGGGGCCTCGGGAAGCTCACGCTGTTCGCCGCTCGTGTTCTGAGCTTCGATGCCCTGGATGCGGCGTTCGATCTCGCGGACGTTGTCGAGGTAGCGGTCGAGCCGCTCATGGTCGTTCGGGCCGAGCCGGCGTCGCAGGCTCCGCATGTCGTCGTTGATCCAGTCGAGGATGCTGCTGCTGGTCCGACGACGGACCGCCCGCTCCTCGGGCGTCCCTCCCGCGCCGAACAGCATGTCGAACGCAACCCGCGGGTCGCGCACCATCGGGAGGGGCTCGGTGGGCGAGGCCCAACTGAGCGAGTCGGTGTAGACGCACGAGTACCCGTAGGCGCAGCCGCCGGACTGGTCGACGTTCTCGATGCAGAGCTGCATGGAGGGGATCGGCGTGTCCTGCCCGAACCGTTGCGCGTAGAGCTGGTCCATGGAGGTCCCGACGAAGACGTCGGAACTCTCGGTCTGCTTGGGATGCGACTGGGTCAGGAAGACCGCGCTGGACCGGAAGTGGTCACCGCCGATCTCGTTGGGCTCGAAGGCCTCCGCCATGCGTACGTCGGTGTTGCTGACGATGGTAAGGTAGTCCCGCCACGGATCGAGCGGGCTCAGAGCGCTCGGCGAGAGGTCGAAGTTTCGACCGACTTCGGCGGGCGCCCAGAGGTTCTGCGACGCCCCCCAGTCATTGCTTCCGGCGCAGCCGTGCACGAGCTCGATGGCGACGAACCTGGTGCGGTCGAACTCCGACATGGCCGCGGCGCTCCCCCGCCCCGCCGGGACCATCGCGTCCAGGAACGGGAGCGACACGGTCGCGCCGACGCCCTTGAGAAAGGTGCGTCGCTCGATCTGTTTTCCGGTTATGAATCGCATGGTGCCTCGGTCTCCCGCCGTCAGTGTTGGTTGGCGGCAGCGGTCGAGACCGCCCCCGCACGTTGCATCTGGAACGCGTCGCTCTGTACCACGCCGAGCACGAACGACGAGATCCGGTAGTCCTCTTCCTCCGCCTGTCGCACGATTCCCCGGATCACCGGCTGATCGTAGTACTCGACTCTCCGTCCGAGGGCGTACGCCATGAGGTTCGACGTAAACGCCCTCAGCAGGAGCACCGGTCGGTCGAGCAGCGCCTGCTGCAGTGCGGCCGGCCCGTCGATCTGGGTGCCGTCGTACAGCTCTCCGTTCGTCTCGAGCGGCACGCCATTCTCCTTGATCCGCCACTTACCCGTCATGTCGTAGCTGTCGAGCGCGAGCCCGAGTGGATCGATGAACCGGTGACAGGCGTTGCAGGTCGGGTTGGCGCGATGGACCTCCATGCGCTCCTTGGTCGTGAGCATGCGGCCCTCGGTCGCCTCGTCCGACGTCTCCTCGAGCGGAGGAACACCGGGCGGCGGCGGCGGCGGCGGCGTGCCCATCACGACCTCCATGATCCACTTGCCGCGCAGCACGGGCGAAGTCCGCCCCGCATGCGAGGTCAGCGTGAGCACGCTTCCGTGCCCCAAAATTCCCCGGCGGTAGTCGTACGGATAGTCGACCCTACGGAACTGGTCGCCGCTGACCCCCGGGATGTCGTAGTGCCGCGCCAGACGCTCGTTGACGAAGGTGTAGTCCGCCGTATAGAGCTCGAACATGCTTTCGTCCTCACGCACGAGGTGCGTGAAGAAGAGCTGCGTCTCGCGGAGCATGGCGTCGGCGAGCTGCTGATGATAGTCGGGCGCGAAGCGAACGTCCGGATGGACCTTCTCGAGGTCCTGGAGCCGGAGCCACTGCGAAGCGAAGCGCGTGCTCAGCGCCTCGGACCGCTCGTCGCCGAGCATGCGGAGCACCTGGGCCTCGAGCGTCTCCGGGTCGGAGAGGCGATCCTCCGCCGCCAGCGACCTCAACTCGTCGTCCGGCGGGAGTCCCCAGAGGAAGTAGGACAGGCGCGAGGCCAGGTCTTCGTCGCTGACCCGGTACGTCTCACCCAGCTCGATCTGCGCGGGCGCCTCTTCGAAGCGGAACACGAAGTTCGGGCTGGCGAGGATCGCCTCGAGCGCCGTGCGGACGCCGATCTCGAAGCCGCCTTCCTCCAGGCCCATGTCATAGAAGCCGAGGAGCGCCTCACGATCTTCGTCCGTCAACGGACGCCGGAACGCCTCGGGTCCGAGATCGTCGATGATCTCGGCGGCGCAGGCACGCGCCTCGTCCGGTCGCTGCTCGGGCTGATCGGGATAACACGAGAAGATCCTGTCGCGGATGGGGTGGTCCGAGACCCCCGTGACGTCCCACGGTCCGGCGATCACGAGATCGCGCATGTGGGGGAGCTGCATGACTCCGTATTCCCCGGCGATCGCCGTGCTGGCGAGCGACCAGTCGTGCGGACGAACGAGGTCCTGGACCGGCCCCTCCATACGCTTGACGAAGGCCGCAGTCACCCGCTTCGGTCCAGCCGTCACGCGGATCGGCTCCGTCCGCATCTCGACGCCCTCGGGATTCTCGACGTGCATCCAGCGATCGATGTCGAGGAGCGCCACACGCTCGCCGTCGATGGATATCTCCACCTGCTCCGGGTCGCCCGGCGTCGCGAGCGAAGAGCGCCCGTTGCCGACGGCCGTGCCGGTCGTCTCGTGGTGGAAGGAGAAGCGGAAGACGTACTCGCCGTCGGCCGGGAAGGTGTGCACGAGAGATGTCCCGCCACGCGTTCCGAACGGCGCGCCCTCGACGCGCTCCGACTGCGACACCCACCGCGGGATGCGGTACTGCCGCTCGAGCGGCGTGGCGGTGGGGTTTCCGACGGCGAGCCGGCTGATCTCCGCAGCGGCGGTCAGATAAGCGTCGAGCAACGTGGGTGACACCATCTGAACGTCGGCGATGTTGTCGAAATTGTTGCTCTTGGTGTCGAGCGGCAGATAGTCGCCGGCGTCGATCTCCAGCCCGAGCAGATCCTTGACCGAGCGTTGGTACTCCGCGCGGTTCAGTCGTTGGAACGTCCGGCCGCCCGGATTCGGATCGGCAGCTGCGGCCGCGTCGAGCCGGGACTCGAGCGACTCGACCAGCGCGGTGAGCGAGTCACCGGCGGGGCGACGGGCGCCGGGCGGAGGCATCATCTCGGCGCGGAGCTTCACGACGACCTTCTCGGCCAGCACGGGATCGTTGGAGGGAGCGGTCGGATCGAACTCCTCCAGGGAGAGGTTGCCCTGGAGCCGCCGGTCGCTGTGGCACCGGACGCAATACTGCTCGATCAACTCGCCCTCGGCCCCGGGGTCATCGAAGACGAGACCCGATGTGGACGCGACCGCAGCGTCGTGGACCCGAGATTCCCCCGCCAGCGCGAAGTCGTCTTCCGCAGGCGCCCAGGCCACCGCGGCATAGGTCAACACGGTGGCAGTAGTCGCGATCGCTGTGATCAGAGTCTTCAACCTGACGGTCTCCTTCCGGTACGCACACTCGAACCATCCGAACTCTCAGTATACGGGGACCCCCGATACCGATGCCAGAAAGCCCGCCCCGACGCTCGCCGGGGGATGAGGCCTGTTGTAATTATAGAGACACGCTCGGCGCTCATTTTGATGAGCGCGGCGATCACAGGCAGGTCAGCGCGGGATCGGATGCCGCTCCAGATAGGCGAGATCGAAGTCGTCGAAGGTCACGACGTAGACGTGCTCGCGCCCGAAGCCCACGGCGCGGGAGCCCGGGGGCAGGAGCACGGTCTCCACGCGGTCGCCGGCGCGATCGAAGACGTCGTAGGTGGACGCCACGCCGGCCTCGACGCTTCGACCCACCCAGGCCCGTCCCGCGGGGTCGACGAGCACCCGTCCGGAACGGAAGGGCGCCGTGCGCTCGGGCCAGGCGTAATGGTCGATGTCCCGCTGGCGCCCGCCGGCCCCGCCCCGGCTCAGCTGCGTGGACACCGCTCCGTTCTCGACGGACACGGCCACGCCGATGCCGCCTCCCGACCGCCCCTGCTCCAGTAGCCACTCCTCCTTCTCGGGCGTTCCGATGCGGACCGGATCGTGGGGGATGGGGCGTCCTCGGGTCACGGCGCCGTCCGGCGCGATCCAATCCACCCGCGGTTCACCCGACCGCGCGACGACGACCGAGCCGTCCGGAGCGACGCCCCAGCCATCCTCCGGGGACAGGGGGACGGCCTCGATAGCCACGTTGCGCTCGTCCGCGCCGCCGGTCTCCCGCACCACGCGGTCCTGCAGCTTGACGGTGGCGGCCGTGTCGGCGGCGCGCGTGGATCGGTCGATCCGCAGGACGGCTCCCGAGTCCGGGAGGGAGCCGCCGGGACCGCCGCCCACGCCCAGAGCCCGGGCGTAGATCCGACCCCGGCCGTCGATCCCCTGGGGAAGCGCGAGCGTGAAAGGAGCGCCCGCGCCGGGACGGGGGTCCCCGAGCGCGATCGGCATGGTCGCCCCGAACACCAGCTCCGGGCCCAGCGCCACGAGACGACCGTTCCCGAGGTCGACGAGGAGGGTGGAGTCCGCGGGGAGGGGCCAGACGGCGTCGGGCTGCATGTACTCGTCGGGGCCCTGGCCCTGGCGTCCGACAACGGTCCGGGTACCGCCTTCCATATCGACCGCGTAGAGCGCGCGGCCCAGTGGGTCGGCCACGAGAACGCGTCCGTCAGGGAGCTCCCGCACGGTCTGGATGGACCCGAAGTCCTCGGGGAAGCGGTGGTCCGGCGTGTCGAGGACGACCTGGGCGGTCGCCGACGCCGGGAGGACGAGCGCGAACGCCGGCACGCCCGCGACCAACGCCGCCAAGAGAAGTCGAGCATTCATGGACGCGCCCCGCCCCGTCACCGGTTGCCCGGACCCCTTGGCTGGACCCCTGGAACGGACTGCATGGTCTGGGCAGGCCGCATGGCGCGCCGCTCGGCGAGATCGAATTCGTCGCCGGGCGCGAGGAAGTAGAACGAGCCTCCCCCGCTGGTCTCGGTGTTGCGGTCGTAGATGAGCACGTACGAGCTGCCGATGACCTCGAACCGGTCGCCCTGGACCACGATCCCGGTGTCCTCGTCCAGCCCGATGCCGAGCAGCTCAGGATGGGCGTCGATGACCTCGAGCAGGTCGAAGTGCCGGTTCCGCTGCAGCACGTGCTGGTCGATGCCGACGTCGCGGAGGTAGCCGAAGCCCTCCCGGTGGTCTCCCATCATGACCTGATTGGTCCGTGAGTCACCGCGAACCAGGAACGATCCCTGGATGGAGGCACCCGCCGACGTGCCACCGATGACGCCCCCGCGGTCCAGCACCTTTCGGATCTCTTCTTCGGTCCGCGTGCCGGCGTAGGCATCGACCAGCCGCCACTGGCGCCCACCGAAAAAGAAGACGGCGTCCGCGGTTCGGAGCGGCTCCGCGAAGGCTTCCGTGTCGGCCACCTCGGGATCGGTCGTGTGGAGGACGGTCATGTTGCGCGCGCCGTGCTCGCGCCACGCGCTGAGCCCGCCGTACCGCTCGTCGTACTCGGCCGCTCCGCCGGCCGTCGGGATCATGACCATATGGGCGTCGGGCCCGCCGGCCAACTCGATGAACGCCTCGTAGATCTCGGCCGACCGCATCGCGCCGCCCACGATGACGAGGGTGCCGTTCTCGGGGCCGACGACCGGAGGGGCTGGCAGCTGCTCCTGCGCCTCGCCGGTGGCGGGCGCGAAGGTGTGCAGCATGACCGCGAGCGCGAGGGCTCCGAGCGGGCGGGGCCGCCGAAACGGACGGGCGATGATCTCCTTCATGACGTTCCTTCGATAGCTGGGGGAGCTTCTCCACTCCCATACACGAATCGCTCCACCTCGCCGTGGATGCGCGCGACGGTCTCGCTCGAGGGCCCGCGCGTGAAGCCGGACACCGCCACCGCCAGGACCCCGTTCACCAGGAGCGACCAGACGGCACCGTGCATGCCCCAGGGGTGCGGCACGACCACGAGGGTGAGGTACAGCGTAACCATCCCCGCGCCGATACCGGTGAGCACGCCGGCCCGCGTGAGCGTCCGGCGTCCCGGGAAGCAGACCCCCAAAATGGCCGGCATGAGCTGGAGCGCCCCCGAACCCGAGAGCGTGACGAGCACGACCAGGAATCCGAAGGTACGGACGGAGAGCACGTATCCGACCACGAGCAGCACCGCCACGAGAACACGCCCGACGGCCACGTAGTGCGCCTGCGTACGGTCCGTGGCCACGTACCGCTGGTACACGTCGCGCGTCAGGACGGTGACGTTCGCGTGGAGGATCGAGTCGAGGGTGGACATCGCCGCGGCGGTCGCGCCGGCCAGGATCAGCCCGGTCATCCAGGCGGGCGCGTACGCGAAGAGGAGCTCGGGGAAGATCCGGTCGGGCACGTCCAGGCCCGGCATGACGATCGCGCCTCCGAGGCCCACCAGCGCGGTGGGTATATAGAGCGTGATCAAGTAGATGGGCGTGGTGGCGCCAAGGAGCTTGAGCGTCTTGGCGTCGATCGCCGTGTAGTAGCGGATCATCATGTGGGGTTGGAAGACGATCCCGAACGAGAGCGTCAGCGTCATGCCCAACCACATCCCCGGAGTAAAGAAGCCCTCGGGACCCGGGAGCGTGAGCAGGTCCGGGCGCTCGGCCATGACCGCTCGCACCAGCTCGATGGGGCCGCCGAAGAGCTCGAAGGCCAGGTAGATGGCGCCGATCCAGACCGCGAGGTACATCCAGACGCCCTGGAGCACGTCGGTCCAGTAGACGGCGCGGAGCCCGCCCGCCACCAGATACGCGGCGGCCACGATCAGGAGCACCAAGGTGCCGAGCTCGAACGAGATCCGGCCCCCAGAGGCCACGTTGATGATGTAGCCGAGCCCCTGCGCCTGAACCTGGATGTAGAGGATGGTGAAGAGGACCGAGACGACCGCCACCGCGATCCGCACCGCTTCGGACTCGTAGAAATCCGCCAGCATGTCGGCCGGCGTCATGTACCCGAAGGCCTTTCCGAGCGCCCAGATGCGCGTGCCCAGCACGTAGGTGATGGCGCCGACGAGAACGGTCCACGTGCCGGCCATCCAGAAGCCGATGCCGTGGGTGTAGAAGAAGCCGCCGGAGCCGAGGAACGCGAAGGCCGAATGGAAGGTGGCGACGACCGTGAGGTAGAGGACCACGAAGCCTGCGCGCCGCCCGTACAGGAGGAAGTCCTCCATGTCGACCGTCATGCGGCGGTTGGCGACGACGCCGAGCACGATCGTCGCCACCAGGTAGAGGAAGATCAGCCCCGTCGCGACGACCCAAGCTTCCATGGGTTAGATCCCGTTCCGATAGACGCGGACGAGAACCAGGACGAGCAGCGTGTAGATCGCGAGCAGGACGACCCAGAGGAACGGAAGGCCGCCGACGGTCGGCTCGATCCGGTTCCAGACCGTATGCGTGAACGGCGGCATGCAGAGCGCGAACAGGAGCAGGAACGCGACCGTCGCACGCCGGCCGGCGGCCGTGCGCGGGAAGAAGTGGGATCGAGGTACCGGTCCGGGGGTGCTCATGGGGCGCGAACATGGGCCCCGCGGGCGCGGGCGGGCAAGGTGAAGACGGGACGAGGCGGCGAGCTCACCCCATGTTGAAGAGGTCTGCGACCGCGGCCCGGTCGACCTTCCCGTTCGCGTTCCTGGGCAGGTTGGCCTCCACCTTCCACATCTTCGGGCGCTTGGGCCCGCTTAGTCGGGCGCGCACGTAGTCCTCGACCTCCGTCAGGTCGAACGAGTCCCAGACCGGCACGAGCGCGGCCGCCACGGTCTCGCCCCACTCGCGGCTGGGTAGGCCGACGACGGCCGCATCCCTCACGGCGGGATGCGCCCGGAGGACGTCTTCCACCTCGGCGGGATCGACGTTCACGCCGCCCGAGATGATCCGTTCGGACCGGCGGCCGGTGATCCACAGCAGCCCTTCGTCGTCGAGAGAGCCCAGGTCACCGGTGCGGTACCATCCGTCTGCGTCGGCGAGGGGCGCGTCGTCGGAGCCGACGTACCCGAGCGCACGCGTCGGCCCGCGCACGAGGAGCTCGCCATCGACGGAGAACGCTACCTCGACGCCCGGGAGGGGCGCGCCGACGGTGCCGGGTCGCGAGCGGGTGAGCGCGGGCGGCGCCGTGGCCACCTGCGACCACATCTCGGTCATGCCGTACGTGAGGGACACCGGCCATCCAGCGTCGACCGCTCGATGGACGAGGTCGCCCGGAGCGTGCGCGCCGCCGATCAGCACGCAACGGAGCGCGGATGGGGCCGGGTCGGCGCCCCACGCCCCAAGGAGCCGGTCGAGCTGCGTCGGCACGAGGGAGAGGTGGGTGACCGCCGGCCGGTGGGCGTCGATGTCGCGCCTCCGGAGCAGACGGACCAGCCCGTGCGTGTCGATGGGGCCGTGGGCGACGAGCGCCGCTCCGGTCAGCAGGGCGCGCGCCACGAGCGCCAGCCCGCCCACGTGTGCCGGAGACAAGGACGCGAGCCAGACCTCCGAGCCGTCCAGCTCCAGGCGCTCGGTCGCGGCGCGCACGTGGGCCTCGAGGCCGGCGCGCCCGAGCGCCACGCCCCGGGGGCTGCCCGACGTGCCCGACGTCCATAGCACGGCCTGAGCGCCGTCCGGGGCGCGGTCGAGCCGGGCGACGGCGGCCTCGCGCTCCCGCTCCGTCGAGCGGGCGTTGAGCGGAGCCGGCACGGTGCCCAGCCGCCAGAGCGCCAGAAGGGTCAGGACCCCGTCGAGGTCCGCGTCGAGTACGACCGGGTGTAGGCTCCCCTCCGCGACGCCCTGCACCCGAAGCTCCTCCGCCCGCGCCGTGACCGCCGCATCGAGCTCGGCCCGCCCGAGCGAGCTGCCGGCACCCACCACCGCGAGCCGATCCAGCTCCCTTCCCTCCAGCGCTGCGGCCGCGACGTCGAGCGGCCTCATCCCGCTGCGAAGCCGATGGCGAGCAACCCCCCGTAGAGGGCCACCACCCGTGCCGTCTGGCCGAGGGTCGGGAGAAGCTCGGCCGGCTCGCCGTACGTGAAGACCGTCTTGGTGGGCCGCGCCGACGCCGCCAGCCCGAGCACGGCCAGGAACACCGCGGGCGGCCAGCCGAGGAGGAGTACCCCGACGGGGGGAACCGCCAGCGCGGCGACGAGCAGGAGGGCGAACTCGACCTTGCTCCACACCGGCCCGATGCGCACCGCGAGCGTGCGCTTTCCCGCACGCGCGTCGGTAGGGAGGTCGCGCAGGTTGTTCACGACCAGGATCGCGGTGCTGAGCGCCCCGAGCCCCACCCCCACGAGGAGGGCGTCGGGTGGCCACGCCAGCGCCTGGACCCAGTACGTCCCCCCGACCGCGATCAGGCCGAAAAAGACGAACACGAAGACGTCGCCCAGCCCGTGATAGGCCAGCGGATAGGGACCACCGGTGTACAGCACCGCGCAGGCCACGGAGGCCACGCCGATGGCGAAGACCGGCCACCCGCCAACGGCGACGAGATACACGCCGACGAGCACGGCCAACCCCAGAACGACGACCATCCCGTTCCTCACCGCCTCTGGCCGCAGGATACCCGCTTGAGTGACCCGCACGGGGCCTACGCGCTCCCCCGTGTCGGTGCCGCGCACGAAATCGTAGTAGTCGTTCGCGAAGTTGGTGCCGATCTGGATGAGCGCCGCGCCGAGAAGCGCCGCGGCCGCCGGACCGACGCTGGCGACCCCGTGGTGGGCCGCCAGGCCGGTCCCGGCCAACACCGGTGCGAGCGCGGCGGTGAGCGTTTTGGGGCGCGCCGCGAGGATCCAGGCACGCGTCCGGGAGATCGGCGCGCCGCTCACCGGCCGGTCGGTCCGGGCACCAGAGCCATCACCGGCTTCGGCATCGACCGCATGTAGCGCTGCAACTCGAGCACGTTGAGGCGAGGGACCCCCTTGCTCATTCTGGCCATTTCCCTCTGTAGGTAGATGATTCGCGGATGGAGATCAGTGGGTCGATGTGATGACGGTCGTCACGGCCTCCGCTACGGCCGACGCGATCTCGGCGCGACGGGCGCGGGCGGCGACCCGGTCGGTGCGGAGCCGAAGCACCGAGCTTCCTCCGCGACTCGCCGAGGTCGCGACCTCCGCTTCGAGCGTCGCCGGCGTCACATCCCGGAACTCGATGCCGTGCAGCGCCGCGGCATGACGAAAGTCGAGGCCGTGCGGCGTCGCGAAGAACGTCGTGAAGTCGGGCTCGTGTTCCGCGATCGGAAGCATGTGGAAGATACCCCCGCCGTCGTTGTCGACGAGGACGAAGATCACGGCCAGATCGTCCTCGCGACTCCACAGCAGGCCGTTCTGGTCGTGGAAGAGGGCGAGGTCGCCGAGGACGCACACGACCGGTCGCTCCTGCCCGGCCGAGACGCCGAACGCTGTCGACACGATCCCGTCGATGCCGCTGGCGCCCCGGTTGCCAAGAACGGACCAGGCGCGCCCGTCGGGCACGCCGAACACATCGAGGTCCCGCACGGGCATCGAGCTCGACACGAAGACGGCAGCTTCGGGAAGGGCCCGCGCCAGTCGGCGCCACAGGGCTCCTTCGTGGGTGGGTGCGGGCTCGCCGTCGCCTTCTGCGAGCACCCGGCGCGCCTCTCCGTCGACGGCGCGCCAGAGATCGGCCCACCTGGTGGCATGGTCGTCGGGGGGGCGCCCCACTTCGAGCGCTTCGGCGAAGAGTTCCAATGAGGCCACCGGATCTCCGGCCAGGTACTCCGTCGCGGTCGCGCCGTGGTCCTTCCAGCGGGCTCCCCCGTCGACGACAACGTAGGGCGTCCCGTTCTGCTCCACGAGCCATTCCTGGAGCACCGCCGAGGTGGGCGAGCCTCCCACGCGGACGATCATCTCCGGTGCGAGGGCCGTCCGGGCGGCGGGGGCTCTCAGCAGAAAGTCGTACGCCGCGACCCGAAGCGCCCCATGGTCCGGCCCGAACCGGGCGCCCGATAGCGGATCGGCGAGCACCGGGAAGCCCGCACGCGCGGCGAAGCGCAGCACGGCCGGCCCGGTGCGGGTGGGGTCCGAAGACGGTCCGGCCACGACCAGACCGCGCCCCGCGGCGCAGAGCTCCGCCACCCGGGCGACCTCGTCGGCGGACGCCGCCGCGCCCTGGCGCGACACCGCGGTGAACGGGCGCCCGTCCGGCCGGCCCCGGACCGCCGTCGGATGCTCGTCGGCAAGCGCGTCGATGCCGGTCTCGACGGGCTCGAGCGGCTTGTCGAACGGGAAGTTCACATGGACGGCGCCCGCGGGGGGCCCATTGGCCACGTCCACCGCCCGGCACGCCATCTGACGAAGGTGCCGCAACTCCGGTCCTGATGCGGCGGGCGGACCCGCCTCGAAAAACGCCCGCGTGTAGATCCCGAAGAAGCGGGCCTGATCGATGGCCTGGTTGGCGTCGGAGCCCCTCAGTCGTGGCGGTCGGTCGGCGGTGAGGACCAGCAACGGGGTTTCCGCTTGGTTCGCCTCGACCACGGCCGGAACCAGATTCGCCACCGCCGAGCCGGAAGTCGTCACGACGGCCGCCGGCACGCCCGTCGCCTTCCCGACCCCCAGCGCGAAGAACGCGGCAGACCGTTCGTCGAGATGCACCCGCATCCGAAAGCGCCCGTCGCGAGCGAAGGCCATGACCAGCGGCGTCGATCGCGATCCTGGCGCAACCGCGATCTCCCTCACCCCGCACCGGGCGAGCTCGTCGACCCACGCGCGAGCCCAAGCAGTGTTGGCCGGTCCGCTCACAGCCGCTCCGGCCCGGCGTCGGCGCCGACGGACGACGACCGGTCGGCGGGATCGCCGCCGCTCGCGCCCTGGGGAAGGTCGTCGGGAAGGCGTGCCCCTCCGGCCACGAGCGCCTCGAGCATCGGCTCGAACTTGATTCCGGTCTCCTCCCACTCCGCGGCCGGCACCGATCCCTCCACGATCCCGGCGCCCGCGAACAGGCTCCACCGGGCCCCCCGTGAGACGCCGGTCCTCAGGGCCGGCGCGAACACGCCGTTCCCTTCGGCGTCGAACCAGCCGACGGGGCCGGCGTACCACCCGCGCTCGAACGGCTCGCCCGCGGCGAGGACGTCGAGTGCGGCGTCGCGTGGCAGCCCACAGACCGCGGGTGTCGGATGCAGAATGCGCAGGAGGTCGAGCACGCCGACGCCGGCCGGCACGCTGGCCCGAATCTCGGTCTCGAGATGCTGGATCCGGGCGAGGGTGAGCACGTGGGGCTGCGGATCCGAGCGGATCTGCTGCGCCACCGTGGAGAGACGGGCGATCATGTCATCCAGCGCGATCCGTTGCTCGGCCCGGTCCTTATCGCTGGCCAGGAGCTTCGCGGCGAGTTCCGCCTGCTCGCGCGGGCTCCCCCCCCGCCGGATCGAGCCGGCCACCGCGGTCGCGTGAAAGACGCCATCGCGAAGCGTGGCCACCGTCTCGGGCGCGGCCCCGACCAGCGCCGCGTCGGGCTCGGGCTCGAACAGGAAGACGTGGCTACCGCGGTTCGCCAGCCACAGGTGCAGGACGACGTCCACCGGGTCGATCCGGCGGTCGAGCGTGACCGACACCGTGCGGGCGAGCACCGCCTTGGAGATCCGTCCTTCCCGGATGGCGGCCAGGCAGCCCTCCACCGCTTCCTCCCACCGCGCCCGTTCGCCTGTCGCGACCTCGCCCGGCACCGCCTGCCCTTCCCGCGACGGAGCCTCCCCGCTCGAGGTGAGCTCGGCGCGCGCGGCCTCGGCCAGATGTCGGAGCCGCGCCAGCGTGTCGTTCTCACGTCCGGGCTCGGCCCGCGCCCGCGCCCTCAACCAGGCGTCGCCAGACGCGTCGCCCTCCAGCTCCAGCTCGGGCACCACGAACCGGGCGCGGGAGAACCCCGCCCACGCTCCGTCGGCTACGTGTCCGTCCCGGAAGGAGAATCCGCCGTAGAAGCGAACCCGGGGAGCCCGGGTCGTGCCTGGCGCCAGCACGGGGTCCTCGGCGAGGGCACGGGCGCGCCTGGCGACATCGGCGAAGCGGTCGTCACCGGAAGGGGCCCCGTCGATGACGATTTCCGCAGCCACGCCTCGGTGGGCGACCCAGCGGTCGCCCCGCGCCCAGAAGCCGCGCCGCGCCGCGGGAAGCTGGGCGAGGAAGGCGTCCGGACGTAGGTCGGGCGCGGGAATCGTGACGGTCGCGAGGCGCTGGCTGTCCATGTCTCGCCCGAGCTCCTGGCTATTGAATCGCGTACGTGGCGCGCGTGGCGCGTCGCCAATATATCAGCCCTCGTCGTAACTTTGGTCGATCGCGCGCCTGCACCCGAACCCACCACGCCCATGAACCGCTATCTCTCGACTGTCGCCACGTCGCTGATGATCCTCTTGTCCGCAGCGTGTGCCGGGGACGACGACGAGCCCGACGCCCCCGCCGGGAACGGAGCGTCCGAGGGTCCCACCTTCCCCCTCGATGCCGACATCTGGGTGGCGGAGCTGGCGTCCATCGACGGCACGGTGTCACTCGGGGCCCCAAGCGAGGCCATTCACAGACAGGGATACGACAACCAGCCGTTCTTCACGCCGGACGGGTCCGCGTTCTGGTTCACCGCGCTCGACGAGCACTCCGGCCAGACGGACATCTTCCGCTGGGGCTTCGACGGAGCGTTCGATCAGGTCACGAACAGCGCCCCCGAGAGCGAGTATTCGGCCACGCCGATCCCCGACGGCTCGGGGCTTTCGGTGATCCGTGTCGAGGCGGATTCCACCCAGCGGCTCTGGAAGGTCCCATTCGACGGATCGGAGTCCACGGTCATCCTCTCCGACGTGGCACCCGTGGGATATCACGCCTGGGCGAGCCCGGACACGCTCGCGCTCTTCGTGCTCGGCGATCCGCCGACGCTTCAGGTGGCGGACGCCCGGATCGGGTCCGCACGCATCGTCGCCGAAGGCATCGGGCGCTCCATCCGCACGATCCCCGGGGAGCGCGCCGTGAGCTTCGTCCGGATGCCGGCCGACGGTCCGGCCATGCTCACGCGCTGGGACACGAACGGCACGCTGACCCCGCTTGTCGAGACCATCGGCGGCGGAGACTTCCACGCCTGGACGCCGGACGGGACCGTACTGATGGCCCGGGGTGCCGAGATCCACGCTTGGCGGCCGGGAGGCGACGGCTGGACGCTGGTCGCGGACCTCTCGGAGCACAACGTGCGCGTGACGCGCCTCGCGGTCAGCCCGGACGGACGCCACATTGCCATGGTGGTCGAGCCCGGCGACGTGACGCTTTAGCGTCGCCCGCCCGCCGACCGCCATCGAACCAGAAATCAACACGGGACTGCACATGCTCCGCACCGCCTTCATCGCCGCTCTCACGCTGGCGGCCACCGCGCCGTTCGCTCCTCTACGCGCCCAGACACCCCCCGCTTCGGAGCTCCGCATCGAGGCGAGCGTGGACAGGATCGCCGTGGAGACCGGCCAGCGCACGCCGTTCTCGGCCCGGGTGCTCGACGGGCGGGGTGGTGAGGTGGATCTGCCCCTCCGCATCGTCGGGCCGCGCTCGGCCGTCGAGATCGAAGAGGGATGGGTCACCGGGGTAACGCCGGGCGATCACGAGATCTTCGTGACCGCCGTGCTTCCCGCCGGCGCGGGCGAGCCGCCGAGCCTGACGGTCCCGGTCACGGTGACGTGGCCCGCGGTCACGCGTATCGAGGTCGAGGCGGGGTCCGGAGCGCTGTACGTCGGGACCACCCTCGGGCACGAGGCGGAAGCCCGGCACGCGGACGGCACGGAGCGCCCGGACGCGCCCATCGAGTGGCGCTCCTCGAATCCGTCGGTGGCGACCGTCGACGCCTTCGGCAACGTCACGGGTGTCACGCCAGGGACCGCGGAGATCACCGCCACTTACGAGCGGGGCGAAGCGTCGATCGCGCATACGGTACGCGCGTTCCCGGCCGCCTCCCTCGCGCTGGACGGAGGCGTGGAAGAGGCCCGCACCGGCGACGTGGTTCGCCTCCGCGCCGTGCTGCGCGACGACCAGGGCAGCGTGCTGGAGGATGTCCCGGTGACCTGGAGCCACGCGTACACGCCCACCGAGGGCATGCTCGGCGTTTCCGCCACCGGCCAGATCCGGGACGGCGCCTACGTCGCGGACGTTCCGGGGATCCACACGGTGGTCGCCACGGCCGGCCCCCTCGCCGCACGCCACTCGTTCCGGGCCGTCGCCCGCGACGTGGTCCAGGAGGTCGAGGTCACGGGCCACGCACTCGAGAGTTGGTACCGTACCACCGACATCTGGGTGTTCGAGGGGGTCGACGGCCGCGACTACGCCATCACCGGCTCGAAGGTCTCCGGCGGCTATGCCTTCTTCTACGACGTCACCAACCCGGGCGCCATCGTGAAGATCGACTCGCTCCAGGTCGACGCGCGCACGGTGAACGACGTGAAGGCCTCACCCGACGGCCGCTACGCGGTGCTCTCCCGCGAGGGCGCCACAAACCGCCGTGACGGGCTGGTCATCGTGGACATGGCGGACCCGCGCAATCCGGTAGTCGCCTCCATTTTCGACGAGGGGATCACGGGAGGGGTCCACAACATGTTCGCCGAGGACGACTACCTCTACGCGCTGTCCAACGGCGACAAGTACGTCATCGTCGACATGTCGGACATCTACGAGCCCCGGTTCGTCTCCGAGTACAACCATCCGAACTCTCGGCTCCACGACGTCTGGGTGAACGACGGCCTCGCATACTCGTCGGAGTGGCAGACCGGCGTCGTGGTCGTAGACGTCGGCGACGGACGCTGGGGCGGATCGCCCGAGAACCCGGTGTTCGTAACGTCGTACGCCACGCCGTCGGGCGCGACCCACGCGGCGTTTCCGTACTTCCAGGAATCCACCGGGAAGACGTATCTCTTCCTCGGCGACGAGATCATGCAACGGCGTGGGCTGGCCTGGGCCGGCTATCCGTCGTCCATGGGGTCCTACTCGGACCAGTACGACCCGGAGACGGGCACGGGCGGCATCCCCCTGGTTACCCGCGGATACATCCAGGTCATCGACTTCACCGACCCCGAGAACCCCGAGATGGTCGCGCGCTACGAGGTGCCGGAGTTCGGGACGCACAACATGTGGGTCGAGGACGACAAGCTTTATCAGGCGTACTACGAAGGCGGCTTGAGGGTCGTCGACGTGAGCGGAGAGCTCATGGGGAACCTGTACACGCAGGGGCGGGAGATCGCCGTGTTCAAATCGGCCTCACCCGCGGGGTACACGCCCAACGCTACCATGGTCTGGGGTACCATGCCCCACAAAGGGCACGTCTTCTTCAGCGATACCAACTCGGGCATCTGGTCCGTGCGGCTGGTGCCGAGGACGCGGCCGATCTCCTGAGCTGACGGCGCCGCGGGACTCGCCGGGCGGGTCCGCGTGCTTCGCTCAGCGCGCCGCCCACTCCGCCCACTCGTCCTCGGCCAGTCCGACGGTGATCTCCTTCCCGTTCCGCACCAGCGGCATGTGCAGGATGAGCGGCTCGTCGGCGGCGATCTCCATCCAGCGATCCGCACCGTAGTGCGCCGCGTGTAGGCCGAGGGCCTGGAAGCGCTTCCCGTCGCGGTCGATCAACGCGTCGACGCCGAAGCGATCGAAGAAGCGGCGCAACTCCCCCTTCGAGGGGGCTCGCTCCTTGAAATCGACGAAGTGGATATCGATCCTCCGCTCCTTGAAGAAGCGGAGGGCCTTTCGTACCGTGGCGTCGTTCTTCACGCCGAAGATCTGGACGTCCATGCGGGCAAGGTAGCCGGCTTTCGCGAACGTTCAACACGTCGCCGCCAGATCACGAGAAATGACCCATGTCGCAGCAGCTCGGACTCTTTCCGGACGCCGAGCCCCAACCGGGGCGGGGCGGCGGCGTGGGGCCCGCGGCCGTCACTCCCGAAGTCGAGCGCATCACGGCGGCGCTCCCCAAGGGCCTCCGGCTGGGCACCTCCTCGTGGAGCTTCCCGGGGTGGGCCGGCATCGTCTACGACCGCGAGGCCTCGGCGAGCACGCTGGCCAAGACCGGGCTCGCCGCGTATGCGCGGAGCCCCCTCCTGCGCACGGTCGGCGTGGACCGGACGTACTACCGGCCGGTTTCCGCGGAGGTCTTTCGGGACTACGCGGACGACGTCCCGGACGACTTTCGCTTTCTGGTAAAGGCCGACCGCCGGACAACCTCGCCGACGGACCCGGACGCGCCGGGCCGAAGGGCCACCAACCCGGACTTCCTCGACCCGGCGTACGCCATCCGGGAGGTGATCGAGCCTGCCGTCGAGGGGCTCGGCGGGAAGCTGGGGACCATCCTCTTTCAGTTCTCCCCTGCGCCGCCGGCCGCCCTCGGGGGGGAGCGGGGCTTCCTGGAGCGGATTTCGCGCTTCCTCGACGCCCTTCCGAAGGGTCCGCTCTACGCCGTCGAGCTGCGCACACCCGAGCTTCTCACGGAAGCGTACCGCGAGGTCCTCGAGCGTCAAGCCGTTGCGCACGGCTACGTGGTGCATCCGGCGATGGCGCCGCTCGAGCGCCAGACCACGCTCCTTCCACCCCACTACCAGCCCGCGCTGGTCGTCCGGTGGATGCTCGGCGCGGGACAGGCGTACCAGGCCGCGAAGGACCGCTACGAGCCCTTCGACAGGATCGTGGACGAGGACACCGCCACCCGGCACGCGGTCGCGGTGGCCGCCCTCGACGCGCTCATCGCGGAGCGGGAGGTCTTCGTCGTGGCGAACAACAAGGCCGAGGGATCGGCACCGCGGACGCTCGAGCGTCTGGCGGAGCACATCGTACGGTGGCGCGACCCCGCGCCGTCTCCTCAGGCTGGACCCGATGATGCTTCGTAACCCCAGAATCTGGGCGTTCGCCGCGGGGGGGTGGCTGGTGCTCATGGGGCTGGTCCAGCTCGCACTCCATGTGTGGGGCGTCGCGCTGGAGCACGCCATGGTAGGGCAGCGCGCCTTCGCCATGGAGGCGATGAAGCAGGCGTTCTTCCTGGAGCCGCTCCAACCGAGCCTCTGGCGCCGCCACCGGATGCTGAGCGTGTCGCTCGGCCTCTTCTACGTCTTTGCGGGCTTTGTGCCGTGCGCCTTGGCGTGGCTTCGCGTAGAGGCGCGCATCCTGTCGACCCTGGCGCTCTTCGGCACGGTGTTCTGGACGCTCACCTTCGTGCCCTACGCCTTCTTCGACCCCGTCGCGCTCCCTCTGGCCACGGCCGCCATCGCCGTGCCGCTCCACGGCACCGCCTGGCTCACGGCGACGCTCCGGCACATGGAGGAGGCCGACCCGACGTAGGATCTTTCCGTCTGCTTGCGTATACTGAACAGTCCGCGTCCACGCTCCGTCAGCCGAGGCGACATCATGATCCGCGCGCTCCGATTCCTTCCGCTTCTCATCGTCCTTTCGGCCTGCGGCACCGGCGAAGCCGGCGAAGTCGCCGCGGACGGCGAGACCGCGGCATTCACGGTCGCGGCGGACATGCCCTCCATCGTCGTCTACAAGACCGCGACCTGCGGCTGCTGCAACGGGTGGGTCGAGCACCTCCGCGAAGCGGGCTTTACGGTCGACGCGCGCGACGTGCGTGACCTCATGACGGTCAAGCGCGACGCGGGCGTTCCGGTGCAGATGTCATCCTGCCACACGGCGATCATCGACGGATACATCGTGGAAGGGCACGTGCCGGCCGAGCATGTCGCGCGGATGGTCGAAGAACGGCCGGAGATCGCGGGCATCGCCGTACCGGGCATGCCCATCGGCTCGCCCGGCATGGAAGGCGCGAACCCCGAGCCTTATCAGGTCCTGACGTTCGCCCACGACGGGACCGCCGGCGTGTTCGCGAATGTGGATCCGCGCTGAGCCCCTGAGCCAGAGGGATCCTTGTCCGCGGTCGTCCTGATCCTGGAAGGCTCTCCCGAGCTGAGACGCATGCTCGAGGAGAGTCTCCGAAGCCGGGGCTACGCAGTGAAGTCCGCCGCAGACGTCGACGAGACCTTCACGATGCTGCGGAGGACGCGAATCGACCTGCTCATCGCCGATCCGCCGATCCCGGGCCTGCCCTCCGGCGCCGCCCTCCTCGACCCGATCCAGGCGGAGTTCCCGGACCTCCCGGCCATCGTAGTGTCGGGGAGCGCATTCGACCCGGAGGGAATCCGTCTGCCACAGCCCGGAGCGCCAAGGCGCCGACTCCTTCGGCGGCCCTTCACGCTCGGAGAGATGCTGACGCTCACGGACCGCGTGCTGTCGGGCGACGGTGACAGCCGGGAGCTCTAGCAGGTCGCTGAAGAAGGGGAGTACCCCGGACCCATGCTACGCACGGGTGCCCCGGGAGCGCCACGGCCCCGAGCCGTAGGCGGAGCGACGACCGCATAGCCGTAGCTACGCGGAGAAGCTCCAACAACCGGGGGCACCGCGGCCATAGGCCGTGGTCGGCCGTGCCGCCCCAACCCTTCAGCATGTAAGATCACATCATTCCGCTCGTTGGGCGCATGGGGGTTTCGCTGGTGATGCGGCGTCACTCCTCGCTCGGACCACGGCCTTCGGCCGCGGTGCCCGCGCTGCTATGGCTCGTCGTCGTTCCTTGCCTGACCAGCAAAAGCCCGGGGCACCCGCACCGTAAGGTGTGGGTCGCGCGGGGTACTCCCCTTCTTCAGCGACCTGCTA
>JBBDSM010000091.1:0-5913 GCA_040904945.1 Gemmatimonadota bacterium | reverse complement strand
GCCTTCCTGGCCTGGTTCCTGGGATGTGTGGTGATCTACGGCGCGCTGTTCGGCACCGGGTACGCGCTGTACGGCCAGGCGGGCGCAGCGGTGGCCTGCTTCGCTTCGACCGCCGCGGCCGCGGTCGGGGTCATGAAGGTGTTGCCGAGGATCGAGTTGCGCTGAGGGGGAGGGCGGGCCGCGGGGCGGGGCCAGCCCGGAATCCTGGTTCGACCGAAGGACGCGAGGCGTGAGGAAGACATCGACAACGAGCGCGTCCAGCGAGCTGGGAGGGCCCTGTGCCGCCATCGCGCGGGCCATCGCCGCAGACCCTGCCTCGAGCACCGAATAGCCAAAGGCCTCGAGGGCGCGGCTGATGAGGGCGCGAGTCACGTGATAGGCCTCCACCACAAGCACCCGCTCGCTTCCCCGCAACCCCTCGAGGTCCGAAGGATCCCCATCGTCGCCCACCGCTGGAAGAACGGGGAAGAAGAGCTTGAACGTGGTGCCTTCCCCCGGCTCGCTGTACACGCTGATGTGGCCGCCGCTCTGATGAACGATGCCGTACACGGTGGCCAGCCCCAGTCCGGTCCCGGTCTCCTTCGACGTGAAGAACGGCTCGAAGATCCGGTCCCGGGTCAGGGCGTCCATGCCGTGGCCCGTATCGGAAATGGCCAGCAAGACGTACCACCCCGGGACCACATCCATGTGGACCGCGGCTTACCCGGCGTCCAACTCCACACGTTCGGTGCGGATCGAGAGACGGCCGCCATCGGGCATGGCGTCGATGGCGTTCATGACGATGTTGAGCACGACCTGTTGCAATTGACCCGGGTCGTGGCGCACCAGGGGCAGGCCGTCGGGAAGATCGAGCCGCAGTTCCACCTCCCCCCTGGTCAGGGGCTTGAGGAGAGGGAGCATGTTGCGAAGCGCGGCGCTGAGGTCCACAGAAACCGGCTCCAGCTCCTGCTGTCGCCCAAGAGCCAGCAGCCGACGGGTCAGGGCCTCGGCCTCGTGTGTGGCCTGAAGGACCGACTCAAGCCCCTCCCGTTGCTCCTCGTTCGCATCCAGAAGAGTGAGCGAGGTATTGGCGGAGATGACCGTGAGAAGGTTGTTGAAGTCGTGGGCCAGACCCCCTGCGAGCCTGCCCAGTGCATCCATCTTCTGGGCCTGTCGGAGCCGACCCTCGATCTCCTTCCGATCGTCCACCGAGCGGGCGAGGTCCCCGTAGGCAGCCTCCAGTTCCCGGGTTCGCTCGAGAACGCGGTCTTCCAGCTCCGCATTGGCCACCCGGAGGGCCCGGTCCCGGACGAACACCCGGCGGGTCTGCCACAACCCTACCAGCACGAGGGACCCCACCAACAGCTGGAACCAGAGCAGTTGCCAGACGGGTGGCTCCACCACGACAGACGTCGCGGCGGGCAGGACCTCCACGTTTCCGTCCGCGTCCCTTGCCCGGACGGCGATGTCGTGGGATCCGGCGGGCAGGGCGTCCAGGAACCGGCTCGTCTCCCGGGAAAACGGCGACCAGGCCCCGTCGTCCACCCGCACCGAGAACTCCAGGTTGGAGGGGGCCGTGACGTTCCAGGGGTCGGCTCCCGTCCAAAACAGGGACAGGTTCCCCGGGCGTGAGATCTGCGGTGGAACCGCTCGGAGGGAGGTGGCCGGGGCCAGAGTGTCGGGGGCGATCCCGATGGACCGGCCCCGGTACGGCGGTTCGACCCGGTTGAGGGTCAGCCCGGAGGTGGACGGGTGGAAGGTCGTGAGCCAGAGCAAGCTGTCCGGCCCCCTGCGGAGGCGACCGCGGAGGGCCGTGGGCAGCCCCGGGCCAAAGCCGTGGGAGCTCCACGAGGCGCCATCGAAGCGGGCGAGACCCGCCCCCGTCAGAGCCCAGGTCCCGTCCTCGTCGCTCAAGACGTCGACGATGCTGTTCGCTGGGAGTCCCTCGGTCAAGCCGAATTGGGTCCAGTCGCCATGGGTGTAGCGGAACAGCCCAACGGCCCGAGACCCCACCCACAGCGTCTCGTCGCCTCGACTGTGGACCACATCGATGGTGGATGCGGAGAGAGCCTCGGGCACGGCCACCCGCTCCCATGCCGTGCCGTCGTAGGCGAACAGACCGTCCCGTCCACCCACCCACACCCGCCCGTCGGCCGTGGCTGCAATACCGTAGGCCGACCCCGGTGCGGCTGGGGATAGATGATGTGTCCACGCGCCGTCGAAGCTGAGCACCCCGCCTCTCTGACCCCGGTCTCCGAAGCGATCCACCACGCCGCCGAACCAGAGGACACCGTCCGGGGCCAGGAAGGCCGCACGGTAGTCGATGCTCCACGACAGTTCCGGGTGGAGGGTCCTGGACCACTGGTCGCCGCCCTCCAGTCGCGCCGTTGCCGCCACACCATCGTGTCCCCCCGCGGCCCAGGGGGTGCCTGTCGCATCCAGGACCACTGCGGTGGGCGCGTTCATGAGGCCGTGCTCCGGCCCGAACGAGCGCCATGCCCCCGCAGGTCCCTCCCGGACGACCCGCCCCGTGTTGTCCAGGTACCAACGCTCCCGCCCGTCGGAAGAGGCCGCCTGGAACGAGAGGTCTTCAAGGGATGTCCAGCGGCTGGACCCCTGGTCCAGCACCACGGTCTCACCCCCCGATCCCACCATCCAGACCCGTCCCGCCAGGTCCTCCTCGAGACGGAGGCTGCCGCCGGGCAAGGGCGCATCGGACAGGGTGAACACACTCCATTGTCCGGAGCGCCAGACGTGGACCCCGCTTTGCCCTGCCACCCACACCGCCCCATCCCGCGTGGGGAGGACCGATGGGTTGATATCGCCACCTCCGATGCTGGACAATGTGAACGAGGTCCACGTCTCGCCGTCGAACCAGTTCACGCCCCCCAGGCCACTTTCCGACACCGACCAGACGGTACCATCCGGGGCACCACGGACCCGCGTCGCCCCCGCCAAGTCCAGTCCGTCCTCCTGGTCGAAGTGGGTCCACGTGGACGAGTCGAGGGGATCACCGGCGGGGTCGAATCGCAGGAGCTCTCCCCTGGGTCTCACCATCCACAACCATCCCTTGGCCGTGGCGTGCACCCCGATGATGTCGGGACGGACCACCTCTCCCTCCGTCTCCTCCGGGGTGAGGGTGATTCGTCGCTCCTCCTGGTTCTCCGCATCCTGCACCAGGAAGCTCGCCGGCCCATCGGGTTCCTCGATGCGACGGACGCTCCAGCTCCCTACCAGGTCGGGCGGGGGCAGCAGACGGTCGCCCGGGACGATTCCGGCCGCCGCGGCGGGACCGCCAGGGGCCACCGCCAACACGATCATGGGCGATCCGGTGGGAATCGCCGAGCCGCTCACCCGCAACCCGAATCCCGGCCCCCAGGGTCTGCCGGGGAGGATTCCGGTGGGCACGGCCTGGGGGTTCAGTTCGGGGGCCACGCTGAAAAGGGCCTCGACCACATCTTGGCTTGTCAGTAGCTCGGGCGAAGGACCCAGGCGGAGCAGTCCCCACGTGGTGGCGGCCCAGACACTTCCGGTCGTATCCTGGGTGAAGCCCCGCACCGAGAAACCCGGCGGCTCGCCGTGGGGCCCCTCGCGGCTCCACGCCGACCCGTCCCACCGGTGGATGACTCCGTCCGCCGCCGCCAGAAGATCACCGCCCCAGGTTCTCCAAGATGTGGTCGACCGGGCGATCCGGCGCACCGGTTCCGTCCATCCGAACGGCCTCGATACCGTCGAACCGGAACACGCCGTCGGCCGCTCCGACCCACATGGAACCTGTCCTCGAAGAATGGACCACGCGGACCCCCAGCCTTGCGAGGTCGGGAAACGTCCGCCAGCGCCAGCTCTCCGATGCGGGCTCGGGACGCACGGGCTCGTAGGGCGCCTGAGCGTTCAGCAGGGGCGCCACGAGAACGAGCAGCAGAACGACAGCCACCATCGCTCGAACGCCGACACGCACGTTGACCCTCCGAAGGAGTCTCGTCTGGGGCACCCGGGATAGCGGGAGGCCGCTCCGGGAGACTTGGGACAACGTAGCCCCCCGCTCGGCGGCAAGTAAATGCGTCCCCTCTGGCAACCGCCCACATCTCGAAGAGCTGCGCCGCCCGCGCACCCGGGGTCATCCTGAACGTGCCGCGTCCGCGCGGCACTTCTCTCGCGACGCCATCCCAGAATCTCGATTGCTTCGGGCGTCGACCGGTGGCACGTTGATTGCTCGTTTTCTTCGTAGTTCGGGTTCCACGCCCGGATCGCACCTCCTCGCAGACTGGAAGCCCATCATGAGCGCCGACACCTCGCATTCCGATTCTCCCTCGGGCCCAGGGGGTCTTCCGCGCTGGGCCGCCTGGGGAATCGGGATCCTCGCGCTCTTCATCGTGGCCTTCGGCGTCGGGTACATGGCCGGCGGCGCACCGGTCGGTGACCTGAACGACCGGGTGGGTCAGTTGGAGGGCCAGGTCGCGGATGCCGAGACAGACGCGGAGCGGGCGCGATCGGAGGCCAGCGCACAACATGCGTTGTCCCTTCTCTACCAGACCATGTTGGCCGTGGATGCACGGAACTTCGGCATCGCCAATGACCGACTCGAGCAGGTCGAGGGCGCGCTCGGCCGCACGCAACCGGAATTGCTCGGGATCGATGCGGATGCCTTCCGCTCAATTCAATCGGACATCGCGGCCCTGGATGTGCGGGTAGCCGAGGATCTGGCGGGCCAGCGAACCGTGCTCGCGGCGTTGGGTCAGCGGTTGTCGGATCTCATCGGCCGGTAGGGCCGAGTAGAATTCGGTCGACCGGGACCACTACCCTTTCCGCGCACCCACACTTCCTCGGCGGCCCGTGCTCCCGTCTCCAGACGGGCGGCATGAGGAGAAGGAGAGTCCGGTACCACGCCAGCATCCGGTGCTCCGCGTCCCCGGGAGGCGGCGGGCGCAAGAGCGGTCCGTTCCGCGACGACTACCCGGAATACCAGGCGCTTCTGCTGTACCGCGGATCGCGGAGCATGCTGAAGGGGGACGTGCTCTGTTGGAACGCCTCTTGCCCCCCTGTTCGTAGGTGTAGGTGCTGAGCTTGGGACACAACTGGCATAGGGGTGGGCGATGGGCAATGCTGAACAGCAGATTGCGAAGCTGATCGTTGAGGGACGACAGGGACGTTTAACTGATCTTGGATGTCCCGATTGCCGGGGCGTGCTGGCCGTGGAAGTGCTTGGCGCGCACTCACACATGCACTTCACTTGCCATGTGGGCCATGCTTTTTCGCAGGAAAGCTTGATGGAGGCGAAAGAGATCCAGGTTGAACAAGCGCTTTGGAGCACGATTGAGACCTACAACGAGATCAATTTGCTTTGCGAAGCGCTTGAAGGCAAAGCTCGGGAAACAGAGGCTTCAGAGGCGGC
The DNA here is from genome assembly GCA_040904945.1 of Gemmatimonadota bacterium. Classification (GTDB taxonomy): domain Bacteria; phylum Gemmatimonadota; class Gemmatimonadetes; order Longimicrobiales; family Gaopeijiaceae; genus JAWLHJ01. Next base: position 542 of record JBBDSM010000091.1, on the reverse strand, counting down.
CGACGCTTTCGCTCAGCGCGCTGCGCGCGCGCGACAAATGTCTCGCCGTCTGTGCGACTTGTTGGGCCAAGATGGCCCCACGGGTGCCCCTGCCGGTAACGTGCAAACGTGATCACCGAAAACGCAATCAAGCGCGACATCATTGTAATCGGCGCGTCGGCAGGTGGCGTAGAAGCTTTTTCGTATCTGCTAGAGCACCTGCCCGCAGATTTTCCGGCGGCCATCGCCATGACGCTGCATCGAAGCCCTGTGTTCCCCTCGCTCCTGCCTAAGGTTTTGAACCAACACGCAAACCTGAAATGCGAAGAGCCGAAGGATGGCGATGCTTTTAAGGCAGGCCATGCTTATGTGGCGCCGCCGGATCATCACATGGTGGTGCGACAAGGCCTGCTAAGGCTTGAACGAGGGCCTAAACACCACCATTCGCGACCCGCAATCGATCCCATGTTCCAGTCTGTTGCGGTGGAGTATGGCGATCGCGTGATCGGCGTTTTGCTCACCGGCAATCTCAGCGACGGCGTGGCGGGCCTGATTGCGATCAA
>JBBDSM010000090.1:0-5921 GCA_040904945.1 Gemmatimonadota bacterium | reverse complement strand
CCAGCCATCGCGTCGTGAACAACACCGCCCGGGCGGACCTCGTCGACCTGGCCGAGAAAGGGCTTCTCGTGCAAGCGAAGCGTGGTCGTCAGCACGTCTTCATGGCCCCCGGGAACCTGCAGGGCCGCCTGAGGGCTCTAGACTCCTGAAGGTCTCGGTGCAGTCGCACGGAACCACTAGGAGTGTCGCGAGACTCGAATCGCGACCAGGACGGGGACGGCAGGGAACAGCGGGATGGACCGGAGAAAGAATCGAACGGCACCAGAGCGTTCACGGCGATGATGGCTCGGCTTTCGCAATCGAGGCCCAGGGTTCTGCCGTTGCAGACGTTCGTGAACGGATGCATGGCCCCGACCAGCAACCCCACGGCAACGACGACCTCCTCGGATACGCCACGATTCGGTAACGGTGAAGAGCCCCCTACCGCCGCTCCACCACCATCGCGCACGCCATCCCTCCCGCCGCGCACACCGTGATCAACCCGAACTCCACGTCCCGCCGCGCCATCTCATTCAGCAACGTGAGCGTCACGCGCCCGCCCGTGGCACCGAACGGGTGCCCGATGGCGATGGAGCCGCCCATGACGTTGATGCGGTCGATGTCCGGATGGCCGGTGGCCTCGCTCCGGCCAAGCTCGTCACGGGCGAACGCCTTCGAGTCGAGCCCCTGGAGGTTGGAGAGCACCTGGCTCGCGAACGCCTCGTGCATCTCCATGAGGCCGATGTCCTTCATGCTGAGCCCCGCCCGGTCGAGGGCGATGGGCGCCGCGTAGGCCGGGCCCTGCAGAAGCTGCTCGCCGGGATCGAGGGCGGTCCAGGCCCAGCTCCGGATGAACCCGAGGGGCGCGATGCCCTCGGCCGCGGCCCGCTCGCCGTCCATCAGCACGAGCGCGGAGGCGCCGTCGGTGAGCGGCGAGGCATTGCCGGCCGTCACCGATCCGTACTTCCGGTCGAACACGGGCCGAAGCTCGCCGAGCGCCTCGAGGGAGGTGTCGGTCCGGATGCCGTTGTCGCTCTCGGCCACGTCCTCGTACGTCGGCGGCACGTAGACGGGCACGATCTCGGCCGTCAGACGCCCGTCCTCCGTGCCCGCCTCGGCCAGCCGGTGCGAGCGGAGCGCCCACTCGTCCTGGGCCTCGCGCGTGATGCCGTTCTGCTTCGCCATGCGCTCGGCTGCCTCGCCCATGGTCTCGCCCGTGGTGGGCTCTGCGATGGCCGGGCTCTCAGGCGCCAGATCGTTCGGCCGGAGCCCCTTGAACGCGCCGAGCCGCGCAGACATCGACTTGGCCTTTGACGCCGCCACGAGGGCCTTCGCCAGGTCGTCGCTCGCCAGGATGGGCACATGCGAGAGCGACTCGGCCCCGCCCGCCACCACGACCTCCGCCTGACCCAGCTCGATAAGCGCGGCCCCGTCGGCGATGGCCTGGTTGGCGGAGGTGCAGGCACGCGACACTGTCACAGCCGGCACCGAGACGGGAAGCGTGCCGAGCCCCACCTCGCGCGCGATGTTCGGCGCGCGGACGTCGTGCACCACCGTGCCGTAGATCAGGTGGTCGATGTCCGCAGGTCGGAGCCCAGCGCGGGCCACGACGTCGCGCACTGCGAGCTTCCCGAGGTCGATGGCCGACAGGTCGCGCAGAGTCGTGCCCGAGCGGGCGAACGGGGTGCGAACACCAGCCACGACCGCGGTCCGGGTACGGGCACGTCCTGAGGTGATGGAAGGCGTGTGCACGGGTTCCGTGTCGGACATGGCCTGCTCCGGATGCGGGAAGGGACGGGGCGCTCCGGCCGGCGCCGAAGTCCCTGCTTGGGATCTACCTCGGGACCGGGCTCGCGACAAGCCCACACCCCAACGGCACGTCTGCTGCGAATCCGGTGCAGTTCTTGCTAACTTACGGCTTACATACAAACCAATCGGCACTTCCCTCCTGAAGGAGAGGCACCTAATGACCAGAACGTTCAAAGCGCTTGCCATCGCGGCCGCATTGGTCGCGGTTCCGAGCTTCGCGCAAGCACAGGCCACACTCGGACCGCAGATCGCGTACCACAACGATTTCGACTTCGGCGTAGGCGCGGCGCTCACGCTGTCCGCCGACGCCATCCATGAGCAGGTCGACTTCCTGTTCGACTTCGCCTGGTTCTTCCCGGAGGTCGACGGCGTCGACTACTTCGAGCTCAACGGCGGACTCGTTTACGACTTCATCCTCGATGAGAGCACCGTCACCCCGTTCGCGCTCGCGGGGCTGAACGTCGCGAGCATCTCGGTAGACACGCCCCTCGGTGGAGGGGACAACACCGAGCTCGGACTCAACCTCGGCGGCGGCCTCAAGTTCAACGCCGGGGCGCTTCGCCCCATGGTCGGCGTCCGGCTCGAGATCGAGGGTGGCGACGGGTTCGTGATCTTTGGAACGATTCCGTTCGCGCTGCAGGGAAGCTGAGGCGAAATGCCTGAGCGGCGCCCGCTCGCTCGGCCCCCCGAGTGGGACGGCTAGCGGACGTCGGAGCTGAACCGCACATGAACGGCGCGGCCCCTTCCCACCACGGTGTGGGGAGGGGCCGTGTTGCGTTGGTAACGGGCTGGTGACGCCCCCGCCTCAGGATGGACTCGGTCGATCATCCATCCTCGGGACCGGGAGATGTTGGAATGTCTGGACACGGAGCTTCCTCACTCAACCTTCTCGCTCACCCCTACCAACGCCTCGAACCGTTCACCGGCGGAAGGGCCGAACTCAAGGCCGCGGCACGATGTCAGGGCAGCGCCATCGTGTGGCTCATGGGAAAGGCTGCGGACCCTCCCGAGCTGCATTTGCTGCGCAGCAGACCGGGCGGCCTGTCGCTGCTGACCGTCCTTCCGAGGTCGCCCGACATCCTGGGCAATCCAGCCCTGATCCAGGCCATCCAGCGACTCAGGCCCAACGGCATCCTGCCGCATCACGAGGAGCCACGAGCCGCGGAGCTGGCTCATGTTCTGCGACGTCCGCCGCTGGACCTCGCCATGGAAGTCACCGACTATCTCGAATGGCGAGGACTTCGCTTCGACCACGACACCGTCCGGCTGATCCGAAGGATCGTCGAGCTCTCCGAGAGTCTGCGCTCGGTCACCGGGCTCGCCCGAAGCATGTACATGTCGCGACGCGCGCTCGGCAGGCGCTTCATGACGCTCGGCCTGCCAGTGCCTTCCCACTGGTTGCAGATGGCGCGTCTACTCCGGGTGGTGATAAGGTTGCAGAACAGCGACGACAGCGTGTTCTCCGTGGCCTGCGGGCAGGGGTATCCCGACGGGTTCTCGGTCAGCAACCAGATGCACCGTCTCTTTGGTTGTCGCCCGACGGAGGTACGGGAGCGCCTCGGGTGGGAGTGGGTCTTCGAGGAGTGGCTGCGGCGGGAGGCCGAAGCGGGCGCTTTCGCTCCGGCCAATGCGGACAAGTTCAGCGGGACTCCACTTCCGAGGACGGCACCTCCTGCCCTGCGCAAACGGACGCGTGCACGGCGGCGGGACGCCCTCCAGGCCTGACATGGCGCCCGTCACGCACCACGGACGCCGTCACCGGGTTGCGGCCCGGCGGCCATCGAGGAACTACCGGGGATCGATGTCGACCATGACACTGGGCGAGCCACCACCCGAGGCCGGGCCGACTGTCGAGCTCTTCGGAGGGCCGAAGGTTGTCGCTCGCGACGAGCCGATCGACCTGACGTCGCAGCAGCAGGTGTTCATCACCCTCGTGTTCGGCCACGGCGACCAGGGCATCAGCCGCCCTCGTCTCGGCTGGATCCTCTGGGAGGAGGACGAGAGTCCGAGACTTCGTCAGAGGATCCGCCAGCTGCTTCATCGAACGCATGAACGGCTGGGCGCCCCGCTGGTGGAGGCCGAGGGAGATCACCTGCGGCCTCTCTCCACCGGAGTGGCGTGCGACCTGCGCCGATTCGAAGCACTCCTGAGACGCGGATCCTTGGCGGAGGCGGCGGGCATGCTCTCGCACGGCTTGGCCAGTCGTCTTACCGGCACCCAGGGGGATTCGTTCGAGGATTGGTTGCTCTCCAAGCGCGCCGGGCTCTTCGAGGATCTCCGCAAGGCGGCCTCGCGGCGATGGGACGAGACTTCGGAGGCTGGGCTGTGGGGAGAGGCGCGCGACGCGGCCGAAGCCCTCTACATGCACTTCCCGGAAGATGTCGGAGTCGTGACCCGCGTGATCGAGTCTCGCGCGCGAACGGGGAGCTTGGCCTCCGCCGAGGCCGTGCTCGCCAGGCTCAGGCAAAGCGGCGTCTCACCGGATACAGCGGAGTCGCTGGATGAGCTCATGCTGCGCGTTCAGCGACTGCGATCGACACCCCCGAGCACATCGCCGGATTCCGACCCACGGGTCCCGCTCGTGGGACGCAGGGGCGAGATCGCGCAGGCGGTGGAGGGCTTCGGGAGCATAGAAGACGCTTCCTTCCGGTTCGTTCTTATCACCGGTGAAGGCGGCATCGGCAAGACGAGGGTCCTGGACGAGGTCCGCAAGGAGGCAGTCCTCTCCGGGTACCGATGCCTGAGCGCGCGACCTGCGGAGCCGGAGCATCGCATTCCCCTCAACCCGCTCGCCGACGCCTTCTCCGAAATCGACCTCGCCGGACATCTGCGCGCGCTCGGGGCGCCCTGGCGATCGGTCATCGGCACGCTTCTGCCGATCGACGATGACGAGCCCATCGAGCAAGTCCCGCCGATTCAGGAGGCTCACCTCTCGCGCAGGCTCATGGACGCCCTCTACCTCCTCCTGCAGCGCGTCGCGGCCGAGGAGCCGACGCTCCTGTTCCTCGACGATCTGCAGTGGGCCGACGCCACGACCGTGACCGCGCTCCAGTTCGTGCAGCGTCGGTGGACCGGCGGAGCGTTCGGCGTGGTTGCGGCGATCCGACCGGATCTCATCGATCCGTTCGACCCGGTCACCAAGTATCTGCTGAGCGCCGAGCACCTCCCCATCACCCGAATCGACCTCAAGGAACTCAGTCCCGACGATGGACGGCGTCTGGTCGATCTCGTGCTGGGGCAGGACGTCGACCAACGCGTGAACGAGCGTCTGTGTGAGTTGGGCGGGCTCCATCCGCTGTACGTGACCGAGATCGCGAAGGACTTCCGAGCCGGTCGCTTGAAGTTGCCCGAGCTACCCGTCGATGAAGTCGCGATCCCCGTCTCGCTCCAGGAGATCCTGCGCCGGAGGGTCGGCCTCCTGTCACCGATCGCCACCAAGGTCGCCGGCCTCCTCGCCGTCAGGGCGCGGGCAATGCGGCTCACGGAGATCGCCGACCTCACGGGACTACCGCTGGGTCACTGTGCCGACTGCGCCGAGGAGTTGAAACAGCTGAGGCTTGCCGAGATGGCCGGGAACACGGTGCGCGTGGCTCACGAGCTCTTTCGGAGCGCCCTGTACCAACACCTGAGCGACGCTCGCCGAACGGTGCTGCACCGATCGATCGCCGAACATCTCGCCAGCCTGGACGACGCCGTCCCCGAAGGTGAGATGGCGATGCACTATGCACGGGCGGGCGAGCGGGCGCCGGCCGTCCGCTATGGATGGTCCGCAGCGACGAGCGCAATCGAAAGCGGCGCCGTGGCCGAAGCCGCCTACTTCTTCGACCTCGTGGTACGGAACGAGGACGACCCCGTCAAGAAGGCCGTCGCCACCGCCGAGTTGGGCCGCGCGCTTCACCTGGGGCGTGCCATCGAACGCGCCAACCCGATCCTCGAGCTCGCCTCGGTCCGTCTCCGCGAGATCGGAGACCCCAACCGGGCACTTCGCATGGACATTCGGCGGGTCGAGGGTCTCGCAGAGGCCGACGCCGCGCCGGCTACCGAGCTGCTTGGCCGCCTGGACGCGATCAAACGGGAGGCGCAGGAGCTAGGGGATTGGGAGGCGTTGGCGCTGGGGTTGGATGTGGAGCTGC
>JBBDSM010000089.1:0-1016 GCA_040904945.1 Gemmatimonadota bacterium | reverse complement strand
TCGAGCCTCAGTTACCGCGGTAACTGCCCGCGACGCTCACCTCACCTCGTAGTGCACCACCCGATCGTCGAACCGGATCATCCACGGCCGCACCTTCTCCGGCACGACCGCCGTCTCGACATCCTCTCCCGCGAACGCCCGAATGGCGTCCATCGACGCCCACTCGGTCACGACCCGGTACACCAGTCCCTCGGGGGTATCCCGTCGCAGAATGACGGCCGAGCGGAAACCGTCGATCTTCTCCATCGCCTTGAACATCTGGGTGCGCAGGTACCGCTCGTAGTCGGCGGCGGATTCCGGGTGGGTGACGCAGGTCCAGTGGCGTGAGATCATGTTCAGCTCTTCACGATCCAGCCCTTCCCCACGTCCCCCGCCTCGCGCGCGACCGCGTGGCGCCCGTCGATGAGCACCTTCGCGTGCTCCGCGATCCACCGGTAATCGAACTGGGTGTGGTCGGTGAGGATGACGACCGCATCGGCTTCCGAGAGTGCCTGCTCGGTGAGATCGATGGACTCCAGCTCGTGCCCCTCCTCGTGCAGCTCGGCCACGTACGGATCGTGGTAGGTCGCCTCGGCGCCGTCGGCTTCGAGCAGCCGTAGCACGTCGAGAGCCGGCGACTCGCGAACGTCGCTGATGTCCCGCTTGTACGCGACGCCGATGACCAGGATCTTCGCACCGTTCACCGACTTCCGGTTCCGGTTGAGCGCCTCGCGCACCTTCCCCACCACGAAGTGCGGCATCTCGGAGTTGATCTCCGAGGCGAGCTCGATGAAGCGGGTCTTGTAGTTGAGCGTCCGCATCTTCCACGACAGGTAGTGTGGGTCGATGGGAATGCAGTGCCCGCCGAGCCCGGGGCCGGGCGTGAACTTCATGAAGCCGAACGGCTTGGTGGCGGCCGCATCGATGACCTCCCAGACGTCGACTCCGAGCCGGTCCGCGATGAGCGCCGTCTCGTTCGCCAGCCCGATGTTCACCGCGCGGAACGTGTTCTCGAGGATCTTGGTCATCTCGGCCGC
>JBBDSM010000088.1:0-5934 GCA_040904945.1 Gemmatimonadota bacterium | reverse complement strand
CCGAACCGCCTCGCCCGCTCACGGGGGAAGCGTCGGACCCAGATCGAGCGGGCCGCTAGGGCGAACGAGAACCGGGCCGCCATTCCCTCAGTCGAGCGGCGCGACCTCGAGCCTCGAGATGTGCAGATTCAGCCCGTGGTTGACGCGGAATCCGTACATCCCGTCCACGGGTAGGCCGGTCCGCGGGCCCGACCACACCTCCTGGTCGTTCACGAGGAACCGCAGTGTGCCCCCGTCCACCTCCACCGTGAGCACGTTCAGGACGGAGGTATCATCCCCGCGGTCCGCGTACGACAGAATCGCGTCGTGGGAGGTCCACGGCTCGATGGTGGGCGCCTCCGCTCCGGCGCGCTCCTTCACGATGAACTGACCGCCGTTGCGGATGAGGAAGTAGGCGTAGGCCTGTTCCGGACCGTCGAGGTCACGACCACCGATGAAGACCCCGAACGCCTCGCGCCGTTCGCCCGGATCGAACAGGAAGACTTCCATCTCGATCCTGTAGCTTCCGCTCGCCTCGTTGTCCGGATCCCAATAGATGGCGGCTGGTCCGGACGTGACGTGCCATCCGGGAGGCATCGACACGAACATCTCGAGCTGGTCTTCGGAAGCGTCGGGCTGGTCGAAGCGGACCCGCCAGTCGTCGGGGCGCTGGAAGTCCTGGGCCGATACGGGGGCTGCGAGAACGGCGGCCAGGACGGCCGCGGACGCAAGGCGGAAGCGCATGGAGACTCCTGACGTTCGGGGGGGGGATGCTGAGCCGAAGGTCGACGCCTCTGCAGCGCTTGTCAAACGGTCGCGCGGGGCCGAGTCGTGGCGTGGGTCGTGACGCTCGGAAGCCGGTGCGCTACCCTTTTCCAGCGCCGTTCCGGCGCATCGTCGTCGTTTCCGGTTCCACGTCTTCCCAAATCGCATCGCATGGTCATCAGGCCCTGGACCTTCTTGGCGCTGGTCGCGCTCGCCTCGCCCCTGTCGGCGCAGGACGTCGACGGTCCGACGCCGCCGCTGCCCGGGGATCACTTCAGTGTGTACCGAGGGGACGGCACGGACGCATCTCTCGACGATGTGCTGGCCGCCCTGGAGGACGCCGACGTTCTTCTGGTCGGTGAGGAGCATGGAAACCCGGTCGGGCACATGCTGGAGGAGAGCCTCCTGAGCGGGGCGGTGGAGCGGATGCGTGGGACCTCTCGCTGGGTCACGTTGTCGCTTGAGATGTTCGAGCGGGACGTCCAGTACGTGGTGGACGAGTACCTCTCAGGGCTGATCACGGAACAACACTTCCTGGAAAGCGCGCGCCCGTGGCCGGATTACGAGAACAGGTACCGTCCCCTCGTGGAGCTGGCACGCGAGGAGGGGCTGCCCGTCGTCGCATCGAACGCACCGCGCCGCTACGTGAACCGGGTGACCCGGGAAGGGTCCGGCGCGCTGGACGTGCTCGGGCCGCTCGCGCGCTTCTATCTACCGCCGCTCCCGTATCCGGGGCCCTCGGCCGAGTATCGGGCGCAATGGGACGACGTCATGGCCGAGGCGATGGCCGCGGCAGGCGCACACGGGGACTCCACCGCCACGCGTGAATACGCGGGGAGCGAGAACGCGCTCCAGGCCCAGGCCTTGTGGGACGCCGCCATGGGACACGCCGTCGCGGGAGCGCTGGACGTCGCGCCCGGTGCGCTGGTCATCCACTTCGCCGGCTCCTTCCACGTGGAGCGCGGCACCGGCATCGCCGAGCGTATCGAGGACTATCGCCCTGGAACGCGCGCGGTGTCGGTGGTCATGACCCAGGTGGAGGATGTGGGAGCGTGGGACGACTCGGCCCATCGCGGACTGGCCGACTTCGTGATCCTGACGCGCTAGCAGCCCGTGGTAGAAGTCTGGTGGGGGCTGCTGAGCCTCAGCGGCGGTCGTCGCGGCCCCAGAGCGGGAAGTTGAGCCCTATGGTGATCGCCCTCGGATCGTAGTCGATGTCGGGAAGGAAGCTCCACCGGAACTCGACCTGAGTCACGAGCCCGGCCGGACCGCCGGCCTTGAGGCCGACCACCGCTCCATAGCCGATTTCGGTCTCTCGGGCACCACCGATATCGGCTGTGAACACCGAGTTTCTCGTCGACAGCCCACCACCCAGATACAATCCTCCCTGCCGGCCACCGCTCACGAATACGGCGTCGACGTTGAAGCCGTATTCCCGGAGGTTGTCGAGGAAGGTGATGTCGGCGTTCGGCACCAACTCGAGCCGGCCGCTGGGGAGCACCGGGACCCGGATCTGGGCACCGATCACTTCACCGCTCGCCGCCTGATCGAAGCCGATACGAAGCCCGATGGCCGGGGCGGGCCACCCCTCGTCGGCGTCCGGCTGCTGCGCCGCCACGTCGACCGGTGCCGTGAACGCGAACAGCGCCAGGGCTCCGAACAGCCCCGGCGCCAGCCAACACACGCGTCGCCGGGGTGACGCCCCGCTCCGCCGCCAGGGCGCACCCGCGCTCCGCACGCTCAGCTTCCCAGCTTTCCGGATGCGACCGCCCGGAGGACGTCCGCTGACGTGACGATGCCGGCCAGCGCACCGTCTTCGACCACGACCGCGCGGTGGATACGACCCCGCACCAGGAACTCGCACAGCTCCGCGATGGACGTATCGGGTTCCACGGTGAACGATACGGGTGTCATGATCTCCTCGACGGTGGCGGTATCCAGGCGGCTCTCAGGAAGCTCCGCCAGGAGCGCGCCGTCCGCCAGGGGGGAGTCTTCCGGCAGGAAGAAGCCGAAAGGGTCCTGGTCGGCCGGCTCGTCCGTGTCGTCGTCGCTCCCGAGGTCGCCGCCCGCCCGAATGGCGGTGGTCACCAGCCGCACGTGGGATTCCTCTGCGGCGAGCCGTACCACGTCGGTCGACGACACCACGCCGACCAGCCGTCCGTTGCCGTCGATCACCGGCACCCCGCTGATCTGCTCGTCGGCGAGAAGCCTTGCGAGCTCACGGGCCGTGGCATCGGTCGTCACGGTGACGACGTCGCGCTGCATGATATCTCTGACGGAGGACATGGTCGCTCCTTTGGGTAGCGTTTCTGATGGATGTGTTTTGCTCGCCGCGGGCGTTTCTAGCCCTTTTCGGCGACCGAACGGTAGAGCAGAAGCGGAAGGTGCGTGCCGCGCAGCACCTTGTCCGCCGTGCTCCCCAGCAAGGCCCGGGTGAGACCCTTCCGACCGTGTGTGGCCATGGCGATCCCGTCGCAATCGACCGCCTCCGCCTCGACGAGGATGCCGTGGCCGGCCTGCGCGTCGACCGTGACGGAGGTCGTTACGCGCAGCCCGCGCTTCCTCATGCGCTCGGCGTGGTTCTCGAGATACTCGGCGGCGCGGTCCTTCGCCTCTTCGAGTACCTCCTGATTCATCTGGGCCGTGTGGGGGAGGTAGGGCGAGGCCAGGTCGACAGGGTACGCCACGACCCGCGCCAAGTGGTACGCCGAGTCGAATAGCTCCCCGAACTCCGTGGCGTGCAGGAGCGCGGACTCGGACAGCTCAGACCCGTCGAGAGGCACCAAGATGTTGTCGAAGGTGACCGTGTGGTCGAGCGCGGGATGCTCGCCCTCCTCCGGTCGGACCACCAGCACCGGCCGGTCCGTCTGCCTGACGAATCGATCGGCGATGCTGCCCAGCCAAAGCCGGGATACCGCGCCTCGCCCGTGCGACGCCATCACGACGAGGTCGACCTTCTTCTTCGTCGCTTCCCTCTGGAGCGTGTCGACGACGTGCCCCGAATGGACCGAGGACGTGACGGCCCCGCCAGCACGCCCGGCCACCTCCTCGGTGAGCTTGGCGAGATACTCCTTCGTCCATTCCTCGGCCGCGGTGCCCCATTCCTCGTAGGCGAACGCCGGGACCGGCTCGATGACGGTCGCGAGGTGGATGGGCGCCTTCGTGGCTCGACTCAGCGTCAGGGCAAGGGGTAGGGCGGACTCCGCGAACTTGGAGCCATCCAGGGGAACCATGATCTGAGTGTACACGTTGCCTCCTCGTCTCGGGATCTCGTCTTCGTTCGGCTTTCGTTACACCGAAGGGCACTTCTCGGTCGGGGCGACCCTGTCGCCGTTTCCTTCCTGCTTACATTCTGGGGTGTCGGAGCGTCCCGCGCTGTCGGGGAACGACCGGAGGCGAAGTAGGGGTTTTCGCCACATGCCACCCAGACTCGAGTACAGGGCGCGAGCGCTTGATCACTCTCGAAGACTACCACGCAATGTTTCTGGCCTCGCCCGATGGCTACCTGGTCGTCGACCGGGACGGACTCATCCGGGAAGCGAACCCGAAGGCCGAGGCGCTCTTCGGTTGGTCGCGGGAGGAATTGATCGGTAGCGCGGTCGACACTCTGGTGCCCGAGGCTTCGAGAGGCGATCACGGGGGGCATCGGGACTCGTTCATGAACCACCCCCGCGACCGCCCCATGGGTGTCGGGCTCGACCTGCGCGGCAGGAGGAAGGACGGCACGACCTTCCCGGTGGAGATCAGCCTGAGTCCGTGGGACCGGGGTCCGGAACGCGGCGGCGTGCGCGTCATCTGCGCGGTGCGCGACATGACCGACCACAGGAGGCTCCGGAACTTCTCGGAGAGCGCGCTTCGCGCGACGGAAGACGAGCGACGGCGGATCGCCCGGGAGCTTCATGACGATACGGCGCAGCGCCTAGCGACCCTCATCTTGCATGTCCGTCGGCTCGTCGACGCCGACGATCCGGAGGCGCGGCGGACGCTCGTCGAGGAAATCCGGGAGGAGATCATCGAGACGGCCGAGGACGTCAAGCGGATATCTCGAGGGCTCCGGCCGCCGGAGCTGGAGGAGGTCGGGCTCGCGCTGGCCGTGACGGCGCACGTCCGCACCCTACGGGAGCGGCTCGGGTTCGATGTCGACGCGAAACTCGACGACGTGGAGGCCGGCCTCGACATCACGGGCAAGCTCTCGCTCTACCGCATTATCCAGGAGGCGCTCTCCAACGCGCGTCGGCACGCCGATGCCCCATCGACGCGGCTGCGGCTGTACGAGTCCGACGGCTTTGCCGTGGCGGAGGTCGAGGACGACGGTCGGGGCTTCGATCCGGCGTACAGCATGGAGCTCGACCGCGGGCTCGGACTGGTCGGCATGCGGGAGCGGGCCTCCATGGTCGGCGGGCGGCTCGCGATCGAGAGCGTTCCGGGTGAAGGGACCGTCGTCCGCGCCTCGATTCCCCTGCGTACTGAGGAGTCTCATGAGTAAGCCCCTCGAGATCCTGCTCGTCGACGACCACCAGATGTTCCGCGCGGGCATCAAGGCCCTCATCGAAGCGGAGGGCCGCATGCGCGTGGTGGGAGAGGCCGGGTCGGGCGACGAAGCCGTCGAGCGCGTACGGGCGCTCAAGCCGGACGTGGTAGTGATGGATCTGTCGATGCCCGGCTCGAACGGTCTGGAGGCCACGCGCCGCATCGCCGCGCTCGGGCTCGACACCAAGGTGCTCGTCCTGACGGTGCACGCCGAGGAGGAATACCTGGTACCCGTGGTGGAAGCGGGCGCGAGCGGTTATCTGACCAAGACAAGCGCGGACACGGACCTGCTCGAGGCCCTGCGTGTCGTGGCTCGCGGCCAGGTGTTCATGCCGCCCAAGGCCACCACACTCCTGCTCCAACGCTACAAGGAGCGCGACGACCGGGCCTCGGACTCCGGCACCCTCCAGGCTCTGAGCGCGCGGGAGCGGGAGGTGTTGGCGTTGACTGCGGAGGGTTTCAGCTCGCGGGAGATCGGCGAGAAGCTGTTCATCAGCCCGAAGACGGTGGACACGTACCGCGCGCGCATCATGGAGAAGCTGGGACTCGGCCACCGGAGCGAGTTGGTCCGGTTCGCGCTCGAGGTGGGGCTACTGAGGCGCGTTTAGCAGGTCGCTGAAGAAGGGGAGTACCCCGCGCGACCCACACCTTACGGTGCGG
>JBBDSM010000087.1:0-6004 GCA_040904945.1 Gemmatimonadota bacterium | reverse complement strand
CTAGTGCCTTCTCGGAGTTGGCAAGCTTGTTGCACCTCTACTGGATAGACAGTCACAAGGCCACGCCGAGGGCGGTGGTCACACATCTCGGGGGGGAATCATGTGGAAGAAAGACGAAGAGCCGTCCACGCAGCCATCCAGCGAGAGCCGCACGCCGAGCATCACGGCACAGCGGTCCTCTTCGGCAGGCGGTAGCCGCGCGACGATCGGTCCATCGATCAGCATCAAGGGCGACGTGACCGGGAGCGAGGACCTGCTCATCCAGGGGCAAGTGGACGGATCGGTCTCGCTCGGGAAGCATGCGGTCGGCGTGGGGAGTGAAGGGCGCGTCAAGGCGAATATCATCGGGCGGGTCATCACCATCGAAGGCCGGGTAGAGGGTGATCTCACCGCGGAGGAGCAGATCGTCCTGCGTGGCTCGGCGCAGGTTCACGGTGATATCAAGGCGCCGCGGGTGGTCCTCGAGGATGGAGCGACCTTCCGGGGGCTGGTGGACATGGGCACGACGTCGACGAAGGCGGCGGCGGACAGCCGGGCGGAGGCGAAGTCCGGGTCCGAGAAGGCGTCCGGGTCGGGGTCGAGCGGCGGATCTACGTCGTCGTCGGGCTCGTCTTCAGGTGGTTCGTCTTCCGGATCGTCGTCTTCCGGCGGGTCTTCGGGCTCCAGCGGCTCGAGCAGCGGAAAAGGGAAGGAGTCGGCCACCGCTACGAGCCGCGCCAGCGCTTAGAGTGGGCTGGCTGACTCGCATCCGCGGAGAGGCGGAAGGGGAGACGCGCGCCGTCGAGGACGCCGAGGGCGCGGGTGCGCCGTCGGTGGTCGAGCGCGCGTCCCCCGGCCTCTCCGCGCTGTTCGGTCTCATGAAGGCAGACGGGGGGCACTCGATTCTCGACCTCGGCGAGGGCAACAATCGCCAGATGGAGGCCCTCGCCCCGTACGCTCGCCTCATTCGCTTTATCGGGCTCGTGCCTGGAACGGGAGACGCGGCTGCGGCCGCGGATCCTTCGGTGTTGCCGGAGCATCCCCAGTATCCGTACGACATCGTCCTCGCCTGGGGGGTCCTCGATCGCCTGGGCCCTGAGACGCGTCAGGCGTTGATGCGTCGACTCACGGCGATCACGGCGCCGGAGGCGAGGATGTACGCAACCGTCTCGGGTCCGGGCGTCGCCATGGTTCAGCCGGTGCGGTCGACGCTGCTGGAGGTGGGGCGGGTGGAGGAAGAGGCGGTCGGTGAGCCGAGGCCCACCGGTCCGCAGTTGCTTCCGGCGCAGGTCGAGAAGCTGCTCTCCCCCTGGAAGGTCAGCCAGGCATTCTCGCTGCGGGTGGGCATGCGGGAGTACGTCGCGAAGAAGGGCGGGTAGGGCCGCAGGCTCCGATCGCGGTCATCCCGTATTCTGCAGACCCCGCGCGATCCCGTTCACCGTGGCCAGGAGCCCGTCGAGCAGCGAGCCGTCGGGTCGGTCGTCCGCCCGCCAGCGCGCCAGCAGATCGACCTGGATGATATTCATCGGATCGACGTAGGGGTTCCGCAGGCGAATCGAGCGTTGCAGCGTGGGGTCGTGGTCCAAGAGGGCCGTCGCAGTCCGGACTTCGAGCACGCCCGCGACCGTGCGGTCGTACTCGTCGCGGATGGCCTCGAAAACGATCCCCGACTCCGTCGGAGCGAGCGAGCGGTACATGGCCGCGATCTCGAGGTCGGCTTTCGCGAGCACCATCTCGACGTCGGAGAGCAGCGCGTCCAGGAACGGCCACGCCTCGGCCGCTTCTTGCAGCGCCGACAGCCCATACGCGGCGCGGGCGGCCTCCAGCCCCGTCCCCAGGCCGTACCATCCCGTCATCATCGCGCGGCACTGCGTCCACGAGAACACCCAGGGGATCGCACGTAGGTCCTCGACCCCCGCGCCGGAGCGTCGGGACGGCGGCCGCGATCCGATCGACATGCGCTCGATCACGTCGATGGGGGTCCCCGCGCGGAAGTAGTCCTTGAAGTGGGGCTCCTCGTAGACCAGTCCGCGGTAGGCCGTCCGGGCGGCGTCCGCGACGGTGCCGGCCACCTCGCGCCACTCGGCCGGCACGTCGTCCTCCGGGGCCGCCTCCCGCAGCACCACGGCGCCGAGCATACGCTCGAGCTGCCGGAGCGCGATCTGGGGAAGCCCGTACTTCGCGTCGATCACCTCGCCCTGCTCGGTCAGCCGAAGCCGTCCGCCGATGGACCGAGCCGGCATCGCGGCGACGGCCCGGTGCACGGAGCCGCCGCCTCGCGACACGGTGCCCCCGCGTCCGTGAAAGACCGTGAGCGTGACGCCGTGTCGGCTCGCCGCGACGGACATCCGCTCCAGGGCCTGGTGCAGGGCCCATCTGGCGGACGCGATTCCGCCGTCCTTGTTGGAGTCGGAATACCCCACCATCACGAGCTGGCGACCACCCCGACGATCGAGGTGCGGCGCGAGCACCGGGTCGGTGAACATGCGGTCGAGAACCGCCTCCGACCGCTCGAGGTCCGGAACCGTCTCGAACAGCGGCGCGACGTCGAGCGCCAGGTCGTCGGGCGGTCCCATGCCCGCGAGCGTCGCGAGCCACAGGACCGTGAGGACGTCGTCGAGGTCCTGAGCCATCGAGATGACGTAGTATCCGATCGCGTCCGGCCCGTAGCGCTCCTGCGCGTCGGCCATGGCGTCGAAGACGTCGAGCGCCTCGCGGGCCGTGTCGGACGTGGGCGCGAAGCGCGACCGCAGCTTCGCGACGTCCTCCGACCCCAACTCCGTCCTGAGGAGGTCGGCGCGCTCGTCGGCTGGGCGGCTTGGCCACTCGGGGTCGTCGCGGAGGTCGGCCATCAGGTCCCGAAGCGCCCGGGCGTCCTGGCGCACGTCGAGCGTGGCCAGGTGGAAGCCGAACGCCCGGGCTCGCCGAACGAGGCGCCGCACGCCGAAGAGGCCGGCGTGCTTCCCGTGGTGGTCCGTCAGGCTGTCGGCGACCGTCGCGAGGTCCTCGAGGAAGTCGCTCGGCCCGCCGTACCCGTACTCGCCATCTGAGCGGGTCGCCCGAAGGCGTGCGCCAACCAGCTCGAGAAGGACGCGGTATCCCATGCCCCGGTGGCGTGCCGGAATCGCGTCGACGACGTCCGGGAACCATGCCTCGTAACGCTCGGTGCGTGCCGTGACGTCGTCGCTCCACGCGACGCGTGACGACGACTGGGTCAGCTGCTGGGCCAACTCGGCCACGTCGCGCTCATAGGCCTCGAGCGCGAGATTGCGGTGGCGGTGGAGGGTCGCGCGCACGGTCCCCGCGTCGACGTTCGGGTTTCCGTCCATGTCGCCGCCGACCCAGGAGCCGGGCCGGATGAGCGAAGCCGTGTTCGAAGTGAGCCCGTCCGCTTCGCCATACACATCGCCGATCGCGTCCCGCAGCGCCTCGTCGAGGGCTGGGAGAATCCGGTAGAGCACCCGGGAGACGTAGTAGAGCACGTGCTCCCGCTCGTCGTGGACCGTCGGACGTACGGACGGGTGCTCCTCGGTCTGCCAGGCCGTGGTGATGTTCTCCCGGATGCGCGCCAGGGCCACGCGCTCCTCGCGCGGCGGCCGCTCCGGGTCGAGGCGGCCGAGCAGCTCTTCGGAGATGCGCTCCTGCTTCTCCAGGATGCTGCGGCGCGTCGACTCGGTCGGGTGTGCTGTGAAGACGGGCTCGACGCGGATCTGCGAGAAGCGTTCCCACACCTCGTCTCGCTCGAGCCCGAGCTCGCGGAGACGCCGTACGATATCCGCCAGGGAGCCGCGCTGGGGTCCCTCACTCGAGCGCATCCACCACCGCCCCCGCCGGATGCGGTGGACGCGCTCCGCGAGGTTCACGACCTGGAAGTAGGTCGAGAACGCTCGGACCACCTCGGTGGCCTCCGACTCGGTCAGGCCCCGGAGGAGGCGGGTGAGCTGGTTCGCCGCCTCTGCAACGCCCTCGCGCCGTCCGATGGCGGCGTGCCGCGCCGCTTCCACTCGTTCGAAGAGACCTGCGCCACCCTGCTCACGAATGACCTGCCCGACCAGATCACCGAGCAAGCGCACATCGTTCCGGAGGGGCTCGTCCTTCGGTGGAAACGGGATTTTACGGTCGGACATTCATGGCTCCTCTTCGACGGGTGCGGGGGCGAGTACGCCGCCCCGCCGGCGTGACCAGACCTGAGTGAACTCCGCGCCGAGGTAGAAGATCTGCGCGGAGACGTAGACCCATGCCAGGAAGACCACGATCGAGGTGCCGGGTCCGTAGTACGACGTCCAGGACGGGGCCGACAGGAACGGCGTGAGCAGCATCTTTCCGAGGACGAAGACCGCCGCCGTGGCGAACGCGCCGACGAAGATGCTGGACCACTCCACGCGGACGCCTGGTAGCGTGCGGAACACCACCCCGAACACGAGGCCGAGGAGGGTGATGGAGGTCGCGGCGTCCAGGACTCGGATCACGGGGAGATCCAGCGGTAGCGAAGCTTCGACGAAGTCGTAGACCACCGTCGCAACCGAGGTGACGAGGAACGACACCGTGACCATCGCGCCCGTCAGGACGATCATCAGGAAGCCCCGCCAGCGCGTGCGGAGGAATCCGACGATCTGCTGTTTGACCGATTCTGCCTCGGACTGCACGCCCCAGATGGCGTTGAGCGCGTCGCGCACGTTGGCGAAGGCCGCCGTCGCGGCGAACAGGAGCGTGCCGACCGTGATGATGGATGCGGGCGAAAGCAGGTCCGGCGTTTCCACCCGCTCCAGCGCCGTCGCGGCCGTGCTCGCGGCCTGCGGTCCGGCGAGCCTGGTGACGGTTTCGATCACCGCCGGGCGGACCGTTCCCGCCGACACCATCAGCTCGAGAATGCCGACCAGGAGCGCCAGCAGGGGTCCCAGCGAGAGGATCACGTAGAAGGAGAGAGCCGCGCCCCGCTGCGGTCCGCGATCCGCCAACCACTCGGTCACGGTCTGGACGAGCAAGGTCCGCGCTTCCTTGAGCCAGGCCGCCGGACCCCGGCGGGACTGCGTCTCTGAGCTGGATCCCATGGTCGTGCCATCCCGTGATTCGGCGGGTAAGAAGAAAGTCTGTCTCAATGCAGGGGCTCTGGCTAGCGCTCGGCCCCTGCGATCACTTCGAACCATCCGGGAGATCGCATGAGGTGGTCCGCCGCGCCCCTTCGAACTCTGAACGTCGCGGCTTTCCTCGTGCTCGTCGCGGGGAATGCGTGGGGTGCGGCAGGAATAGCCGGTGGCGAGAGCATTGGCGTCGTGGCGAATCGATGGCCCACCTTCCTGCTCCCGGCCGGATGGACCTTCGGGATC
Source organism: Gemmatimonadota bacterium (assembly GCA_040904945.1). Classification (GTDB taxonomy): domain Bacteria; phylum Gemmatimonadota; class Gemmatimonadetes; order Longimicrobiales; family Gaopeijiaceae; genus JAWLHJ01. The sequence continues at coordinate 698 of JBBDSM010000087.1, read as the reverse complement.
TGGTCGCTAATCTACGTCGCATTGGGCGCGTTCGCGGTCTACCAGGCGCTGCCCCGGGACGGTGCTCGCCTGGCCGCGGAGCGGTTGGGACCGCTGTGGTGCGGAACGGTCGTCCTGAACCTGGCCTGGCTGACCGCCTTCTCTTTCTCACGCTTCGGAATTGCCCTCGCAGTGATGGCGGCCCTCCTCGTGTCGCTGATCCTGATTTTCGTGCGGCTCGATGTCGGCGGGAAGCAGGCCGGGCCTGCAGAACGGTGGCTCGTGCAGGTTCCCTTCAGCCTCTATCTCGGGTGGATCACGGTGGCGTTCATCGTGAACACGGCCCAACTCCTCGCTTCCCTCGGATGGGAGGGAGGGCCACTCGCGCCCCGGACCTGGGCGATCATCATGATGGCCGTCGCCACCGGGATCGCGGCACTCTTCGACGTGCTCCGCCGCGAGTGGATCGTTGCCCTCGTGGTCGCGTGGGCGCTGGCCGGGATCGGGGCCCGGTACCAGGATCAGACGGTGTTGGTCTCGACCGCCTGGGGGCTCGCGGCAGGGAACGTGGCGCTGGTCATTGCGATGGGGGTGTGGCGCAGCGTGCGGGCTGGGTAGGGCCTATCGGCTCCGCGAATCCGGCCGTCCCGATGAAGGCCGGAAACGAAGAAGGCCTCGCAATCAATGTGATCGCGAGGCCTTCATCGGGACGGCCGGAT
>JBBDSM010000086.1:0-34694 GCA_040904945.1 Gemmatimonadota bacterium | reverse complement strand
CCAGGCATCTACAACTCGGCGTACTTCGAGCACGCGTACCTGGCGCAGAAGATGGGCGTCGAGCTCGTAGAAGGCTCGGATCTCGTCGTCGGCGCGGACGACTGCTGCTACATGCGCACCATCGAGGGGCTGACCCGCGTGGACGTCCTCTATTCACGGGTCAACGCGGAGTATCTCGATCCCGAGGTGTTCGAGCCCGAGTCGATGCTCGGCGTACCGGGACTGATCAGGGCCTGGAGAGCCGGAAACGTGGCGATCGCCAATGCGCCCGGGACCGGCGTGGCGGACGACAAGGTGGTCTATACGTACGTCCCCGATCTCATTCGATACTATCTCGACGAGGAGCCTGTCCTGCCGAACGTGCCCACCTACCGGTGCTCCGACGAGAAGTCGCTGGGGTACGTGCTCGACCATCTCGATCAGCTCGTCGTGAAGCCGGCCAACGAGTCCGGGGGATACGGGATGCTCATGGGGCCGAGCGCCAGCCGAAGCGAGCTGGAGGCGTTCGGGCGCCAGATCGCCGCGGATCCGCGCAACTATGTGGCGCAGCCGGTGCTGTCCCTCTCCACCGTGCCGACCCTGGTCGGGAATCGGCTGGAGCCGCGGCACGTGGATCTGCGCCCGTTCATCCTTCAGGGGAGCGACAGCTACGTGACGCCCGGCGGGCTCACCCGGGTCGCGCTCGTCCGCGGATCGCTGGTCGTGAACTCCTCACAGGGTGGCGGCAGTAAGGACACCTGGGTGGTGGGGTAGCGTATGCTCGCACGAGTCGCAGAGCGGGTCTATTGGATGAGCCGGTACCTCGAACGGGTGGAGAACACCGCTCGCCTGGCCGACGCCTACGGGAAGCTGCTTCTGGACCTTCCGCAGGAGGCCGACGTCGGGTGGAGCACCGTCTTCCAGATCCTCGGCATCGAGGAGGCCTTCGAGGAGCTTGGCGGCCAGGCCGCCGAGACGAACACCGTCACCGCGCTGCTCGCGGACGAGTCCCAGCCCTTCTCCCTGGCGTCCGCGCTCGGGATCGCGCGGGAGAACGCCCGCACGACGCGGGACGTGATGCCCATGGAGGCCTGGCGCACGATCAACGAGCTCCAGCTTTACGCTGCGCCCCGACTCGGCGATCAGACGACGCGTCCCGAGGCGCTCCGCGAGATCGTGGACCGTTGCCACCAGGTCTGCGGCATCCTCGACGGAACGATGAGCCATGGGGCCGCCTACCAGTTCGTGCGGCTGGGCCGCAACCTCGAACGCGCCGACATGCGGTTCGGTCAGGGCCGCGGCGTGCCCAGGATGCCGTGGGGGTGTAGACTGCTCCCTTGTGATTGCTGAACGTCCCCGAGGGCTGAGGAGAGCGTAGTGTCGAGTGAGATAGGCATCGAGGGGCTTCGGACGATTCTCGGCGCACTACCGGACCTAGTGGTACTCGTCGGCTTGGATCGCCGGATCCGGTACCTCAACCGGGCGGCTGAAGGCTACGAGCCATACGATCTGATTGGACGCGACTTCATCGACCTGGTCGAGCCGAGCTTTCGGGAAGCCCAGGCGGAAATGTTCGACAAGGTCCTCGGCTCTGGGGAGCCGACCACCGACGAGATCCAGGTGCTGGGTGCAAACGGGGATCCGGAATGGCATGAAGGGAGCATGATCCCGTTGATCCGCGATGGAAACGTGGTGGATATCGTGATCGTGACGAAGAACGTCACCGCCCGGCGGCTGGCAGAGGAGGAGGCCACGGCTCTGCGAGCGCTGGTACCGGTCTGCTCATGGTGTCGGAGGGTTCGAGACGACCAGGGCTACTGGCAGGGGATCGAGAGCTACATCGCTGAACAGAGCGGGTCTCTGGTGACCCACGCGATGTGCCCCGACTGTGAGGAGGAGATGGGACCACCCGCCCGTTCCAGCGACGCCGTCTGAAGAGTGGTGCACAGCACGTCGTTGGTGGGTACAGTTGGGTATGAACCCATCCACCAGAAGCATCTCAGACGCTCTCGGCGCCTACCTCGCCGAACCCCACGCCGACGTCCGCCGCAAGGTGCTCGATCTTCTCCGGACGCCGGCGTTCCAGATCCCCCTGGAGATCGAGCGGGCCGAGCACCGGGCTCGCGTGCTCGAGGCGTTGACGTTGCTCGCGGACGAGGGGCTCGGGAGCCTGGCCTACCCGGAGGACTACGGCGGGCAGGGCGCCCCCGGCAAAGCCATCGCGGTGTTCGAGACCCTCGCTTTCGGCGATAGCTCGATCGTCATCAAGTTCGGCGTGCAGTTCGGGCTCTGGGGCGGAAGCGTGTACCAGCTCGGCACGGAGAAGCATCACGAGCGCTGGCTCGGGAAGATCGGCGCGCTCGAGCTGCCCGGCTGCTACGCCATGACGGAGATCGGGCACGGCTCGAACGTGCGTGGCCTCGAGACCACCGCTACCTGGAACGACGAGGCCGAGGCCTTCGTGCTGAATACGCCCCACGAAGGGGCAGGGAAGGAGTGGATCGGGAACGCCGCGCTGCATGGGCAGATGGCCACCGTGTTCACCCAGCTCCGGGTGGGTGGCGAGGACCACGGTGTGCATGCCCTGGTGGTGCCCATCCGCGACGAGGATGGGGCGCTCCTGCCCGGCATCCGCATCGAAGACAACGGGCCGAAGGTGGGGCTGAACGGCGTGGACAACGGCCGCATCTGGTTCGACGAGGTATGGGTGCCGCGGGAGAACCTGCTCGACCGGTTCGCCACCGTCACCGAGAACGGGCGCTACGAGAGCCCCATCGACAGCGCCGGGCGGCGGTTCTTCACCATGCTCGGCACGCTGGTGGCCGGGCGCATCTCCATCGCGGCGGCCTCGCTCAGCGCGGCGAAGGTCGGGCTCGAGGTCGCGGTGCGGTACTCGGAAGAGCGTCGGCAGTTCGGCCCGGACGACGGGCCGGAAGTGCCGATTCTGGACTATACGAGCCACCAGCGGCGTCTGCTACCACGCGTGGCCGAGACGTACGCCCTGCACTTCGCCGTGCGGGATCTGACGGAGCGGTACGCGACAGTGGTGAAGGGGAGGGCAGGGGACCGGCCCGGGCACGGGGGGACGGGAGCGGAGGAGGCCGACGCGAACGGTGCCGGCGGCGAGATGGCTGAGCCGGGGAGCCGGCCCGAGGGTCGCTCCGACGAGGCGTTACGCGAGATCGAGGCCCGGGCGGCCGGGCTCAAGGCGGTGGCTTCCTGGCATGCCGCGAGGGCGCTCCAGGAGTCCCGAGAGGCCATGGGCGGACGCGGGTATCACGCGGGGAACCGGATCGGGCGTCTGCGTGCCGACACCGATGTCTTCGCCACCTTCGAGGGCGCGAACCCGGTCCTCCTCCAGCTCGTGGCCAAGAGCCTCCTCATGCAGTACCGCGAGGAGATGGGCGACCTGTCCGTGCTGGACATCGTGCGCTACGTGGCCGACCGCGCCGGCACCCGGGTCCGGGAACGGAATCCCGTGGCGACCCGCCGTACGGACTCCGACCACCTGCGCGATCCCGAGTACCACCTCCAGGCGTTCGAGTACCGTGCGGAGCGGCTGCTGGAGTCGGCGGCCCGTCGCATGAAGGGACTACTCGACGACGGTATGGATGCTTTCGACGCGTTCAACCGGGTCCAGGATCACCTGGAGACCCTGGCGGTGGCGCACACCGAGTGGATCACGCTCCGGGCATTCCTGGATGGGGTGGCGGAGGCGCCGGAGGACGTGCGGCCGTTGCTCGCGGACGTGGCCCGGCTCTACGCGCTGGAGCGGATGGAAGCGGACCGGGCGTGGTTCCTCGAGGCCGGGTACATCGAGTCGCCCAAGAGCCGGGCCATCCGGGCGGAGGTGGGGGCGTTGTGCCGCGAGCTGCGCGAGAACGCCCGGGTGCTGGTGGACGGGTGGGGGATTCCGGATGAGGTGCTGGGGGCGGTGGACGTGGTGGGGAAAAGCTGAGGGCCCGGCCCCGGAGCGCCTGCGCGCCACCGGGGACGAGCCCCCTCCCGACTGCTTTCCGCTGGATGCGAGCCGGCGCTACTCCTCCGCGCTCGCCAACTCCCGCACCGCCTCCACGAGCATCCGGACCTTCGGGGCGTCCGAGCTGCCGGACACCTCACCCTCCAGCTCGCCGGCCAGCGCATTCAACGTCTGCGCCCGAGCCGAGCCCGAAGCCCGCTCCGCGGCCGACAGCGTCGCGCGCACGGCACCGATCCGGGCCATGCTCAGCCCGGCCGACCGCTCCAGCTGGTCGGTGTAGGCCCGCGCCAGCGCGAACGACGGCGGCCACTCGTTGACCGGCTGACCCTGGGCGTTCAGGTACTCCAGCTGCACCGTGTTCGCGGCGTCGATCTCGTTCTGCGTGAGGTACGGGCTCGGCGTGAGCTCGAAGATGTCGAGGCCGCGGGCGATCTCGGAGCTGACGATCATCCCGTTGTACCAGTACACGGACCAGCTTCCGCCGGACGCCTGCCGGTCGGGGTTCACGGGCCCGCGGTCGTGGAACCCGATCTCCACCACGTTGGCCGGGTCGGTCCAGTCGAAGAGCGACAGGCCGCCCTGGTACCACGACTGGATCATGATGTCACGGCCCGGCACCGGAATGAGCGAGCCGTTGTGGGCCACGCAGTTCTCAAGGGACGTCTGCGGCGCGGGGAGCTTGTAGTAGCTCCGGAAGTTCATCTCGCCGTCCTCGATGTCGAAGATGGCGTTCGCGCCCCACTCCGTGGGATCGTCGATGCGGCACTTGGGCCCGCCGCCGCCGCCCCACTCGTCGGTGAACAGCACCTTGCTGCCGTCGTTGTTGAACGTGGCGGAGTGCCAGTAGGCGAAGTTCGAGTCCGCCACGGCGTCCATGCGGACCGGGTTCACCGGGTCCGAGATGTCGAGCAGCAGGCCGTAGCCCTCACACGCCCCGCCGGCCCGGTCGATGGCCGGGTAGACGGTAATGTCGTGGCACTGCGTGGGACCCGGCTCGGGTCCGTCGGGATCGCCTTCGGGTGCGCCCACCATCTGACGGACGATCTCGGGCAGCCGCTCACGCAGCGCCGCGCTGTCGGCGGCCGTCGGGGCGCCGGTGCCGCCGCGAGCCTCCACGACCTGTCCGAGAAGGCTCTGCACGGCCTGCTCCGGCATGACCATGGTCTCGCCCATGATCTCCACGATGAACGCGCCGCGCGCCCGGGCCGCCTCGATCTCTGCGAGGTCGGCGGGGGAGGGGCCGTGCGTGGGCGGAGCCACGAGGTTCTCGAAGATGCGGGGCGAGCTGACGATGGCGGCCTGCTCGGGGTTCGCCAGGGGCACCCGGATGACCTCGATGCGGAAGAGGGCCGAGTTCGGGTCCTCGTCGGGCGCGGCGTTTACGCACCCCGGGAGCTCCTCCGCCGGACGGACCGGCGCCGAACCGGACACGTAGATGTAGACGTTGTCGTCGTCGTCGGGGTCCTTCAGGACCGTGTGCGTGTGCGATCCGCGGCACGTCTGCACGTTGGCGATGTAGCGCGGGTTCTGGATGTCGGTGATGTCGAAGATGCGGATCCCGCGGAGCCGGACCTCGCTCACCGCGGTCTCGACGCCCTCGGTGCCGCAGTCGAGCCGGCCGCTGAGCCCTTCGCCCGAGACGAAGAGCAGGTTCTCGTAGACCGAGACGTCGCTCTGCGATGCCGGACAGACGAAGCCGATCTCCAGAGAGGGCGCGACCGGGTTCGAGATGTCCCAGACCTGGAAGCCGTTGTAGTTCCCCTGGATGGCGTACGGACCCGTGAACGCCAGGTCGGAGTTCGTCACTCCGATGAAGTCGGGCGGCGGAGGCGTCGAGGACACCTTCCGCATGTTCCAGATCGCCTCTTCGGCATCCATGAGCCCGGCGCCGAGCCCGACGCGCGGATCCGGCGAGGGCGCATCGTACGAAGAGAGCGGGAAGATCTGGCGCTCGGGCGCGGGGCCCGACGGCGTAGACATGCCCCCGGACGACGCGCAAGCGGTGGCGCCAACGGTGACGCCGGCCGCGAGGGCCCACAGCCCGGCGCGGAAACGCCCGGCCGTGCGAGTGGATGGGGAACGATCGGACATGGGTGGTGCTCCTGTGCGTGGAGTGGGGTTACGTCAGCGTGGCATCGCGTCGAGCATGAGCTCCATGCGGGCTACCTCGGTACTCTGATCGACCTGGACGTCGGACGCGAAGCGGAACACGTCCTCGTCCTGGCCGGCGCCGTCCGTCGAGAACAGCTCGCGCACCATGGTGACGGCGCCCTGGTGGTGCTCGATCATGTAGGTCAGGAAAAGCCGGTCGAAGGTCTGTCCGTCCGAGGCCTCGAGCCGGTCGACCTGCTCGGGGGACAGCATCCCAGGCATGCCCGACATGTCGGACATGCCGGAGCCGTGGTCCATGTCAGGCGCGTGGACCATGATGCGCCCGCCCATCTCGTGGAGCTCGGGCACGGGTTGATCACGATCTTCGAGCCACCGCTGCATGAGCGCGATCTCGTCCCGCTGCGCGTTGATGATGCGTGCCGCGAGCGTCCTGATCTGGTCGCTGGCGGCCCGGTCCGGCGCGAACCGCGAGATCTCGATCGCCTGGGCGTGGTGGTGGATCATGTGGGTCATGAAGCGGACGTCCGCCTCGACGAACCGGGTCCAGCTGTCCTCGATCCGCTGCCGGTAGATCGCTTCGATCTCCGCGTTCGAAAGGTTGTCGCTCGGCGCCTCCGCCTCCAACGGTGGGGACGCGGGCGTGGGCGGCGCCGGCTCCGGTCCCGCGGCGCAGGCGGCCAGCAGCGGAACGAGGAACGCGGCGGCGATGTGCGTGTGCTTCACGGCAAGCACGGAATCCTCCAACCTCACGAGGGGACGGGTCACGCGACCCGTTAGGACGAACGTACCCTTCTACGCGCCGACCCGTAGCGCTGTTTCATCGGCCTCGGTCTCGGCGGCCTGGATCCGCTCGGCGATCCGGGCCTGCTCCCGTCCGAGCCAGATGCCGACGACACCCCAGACGATGGCGAGCGGAAACACGAGTGTGGCCAGCCCCGCCAGTCCCATCCCGAGGCGACCGAGCAAGCCCTCCGTCCACGCGCCCACGACGTCGCCGCCTCGGTACACGAAGGTGTCGATGAACGCCTTGGCCTTGTACTTGTCCTCGCGGCTCACGACGGTGAAGAGTGTCTCCCGGGCGGGGCGCATGATGGCCCGCTGAACGGCCCGGAACGTCGCTTCGAACAGGATCAGCGCGGTGATCGTGCCGACGATGGCCAGCCCGATGAAGCCGAGGAGCACCGTGACGGGGAGGAGGGCCAGCGTCAGCGACACGCCGATGCGCTTCATGAGGTGGCCGGCAACGAAGAGCTGCATGACGAGCGTGGCGATCTGCGTCCACATGTCGATGTTGGCGAACATCGCGGTGCGGGCGTCGGTCCCCTCGGCTACCTCGGCGACCATGGCCAGGCGCGTGAAGTAGATGAAGGTTGCCATCACGGCGAGTATGAGCACGAATCCGCAGATGGCGAGCAGGTATCGCGACTTGAACACGGCGCGGAAACCCTCCCACGCGCTTCCTCCGATGACCGCGTGCCGGTCGACGGCGGGCGGGGCTCCCGACGCGGCGCCCTCCCGTGGCTGGAGCGTAGCCACCCACGATGCGGCCAGCACGGCGAGGCAAAGGAATCCGACGGCGATCAGGATGAGGTTCGCCGTGCCGACCGACTCCACGATCCCCCACGCCAGCCATGGGCCGAAGATGGCGCCGACGGTGCCCCCCACCGCGATGATCGGGAAGAGCCGCTTCGACTGCTCGAACGCGAACCGGTCGGCCATCAATGCCCAGAACACCATGGTGCTGAACAGATTGAAAACGCTGAACCAGACGTAGAAGACCCGGCCGGATACTTCTCCCACGGCGGCCGGCGCGAAGCTCAGCAGCGCCCAGAAGACGAGGAGGCTGGCGGCGAAGAACAGATAGGTCGCCGCGATGAACCAGATGCGGCGGAACTTGGCGACCAGCAGTCCGAACACCGGGTTGACCGCCAGCGTCACGACCGCCGTGCCGACGAAAAGCCAGCGCACCGTGTCCAGCCCACTCCGCATCCCCAGCGCTTCCCGCGCCGGGCGGACGACCATCAGGGCGGACAGCACGCAGAAGAAGAAGAGCGCCGAGGCGAAGAGCGGGAGCAGCTCGTCCCGGCGGACGTTTGTAAAGCGCTGGAGCGCGGCGGTCATGGTCACACGGTCGCCAGGATCTCGTTCAGCGTATTGCTCGGGCGCATGGCCGCGGCCGCTCGTGTCTTGTCGGGCATGAAGTAGCCCCCGAGGTCCTGGGGGTCGCCCTGCGCCGCGTTCAGCTCTTCGAGGATCTTCGCCTCGTTCTCGGCCAGCGCGGCGGCTACGGCCTTGAACCGGTCGGCGAGCGCGGGCGCTTCCTTCTGCTCGGCCATCGCCTGCGCCCAGTAGAGCGTCAGGTAGAATGCGCTCCCGCGGCTGTCGAGCTCGTGGACCTTCCGCTTCGGCGAGCGCGCGTTCTCCAGATACCGTGCCGTGGCCTGGTCGAGGGCGTCGCCGAGCACCCGCGCGCCCTCGTTGTCGAACGTCTCGCCGAGATGCTGGAGCGAGGCCGCCAACGCGAGGTACTCACCGAGCGAGTCCCAGCGGAGGTGCCCCTCCTTTTGGAACTGCTGCACGTGCTTCGGCGCGGAGCCGCCGGCGCCGGTCTCGAAGAGGCCCCCGCCGTTGAGCAGCGGGACGATGGAGAGCATGCGCGCGCTGGTGCCGATCTCGAGGATGGGGAAGAGGTCGGTGAGGTAGTCACGGAGGACGTTGCCCGTCACCGAGATCGTGTCCTCGCCGCGCCGGATGCGCTCGAGCGAGTAATTCATGGCCTCGACGGGCGCGAGGATCTCCAGCGTGAGCCCGTCGGTGTCCTGCTGCTCGAGGTACCGCTCCACCTTGCGGATGAGCTCGGCGTCGTGGGCTCGGGTGCGGTCGAGCCAGAACACCGCCGGCGCCCCGGTGGCCCGGGCACGGCTCACGGCCAGCTTCACCCAATCGTGGATCGCGGCGTCCGTGGTCTGGCAGGCCCGCCAGATATCGCCCACCTCGACCTCGTGCTGGAGGAGGGTCTGTCCGTCGGCGTCGACCACGCGCACGGTTCCGGCCTCGGCGATCTCGAACGTCTTGTCGTGCGAGCCGTACTCCTCGGCCTTCTGCGCCATGAGCCCTACGTTCGGCACGCTCCCCATGGTCGACGGGTCGAGCTGGCCGTTCGCCTGGCAGTCCCGGACCACGGCGTCGTAGATGCCGGCGTAGCTGGAGTCGGGGATGACCGCCTTGCAGTCCTGCAGCTCGTTGTCGGCGTTCCACATGCGGCCGGAGTCCCGGATCATCGGAGGCATCGATGCATCGATGATGACGTCGCTCGGGACGTGCAGGTTGGTGATCCCGCGGTCCGAATCGACCATGGCGATGGCGGGTCCCTGCTCATACGCCTTCTGGATGTCGGCCTCGATGGCCGCCCGGCGATCGTCTGGGAGCTCATCGAGCTTCGACAGCACGTAGCCGAGCCCGTTGTTCGGGTCGGCGCCGATCTCCTCGAGGAAGTGGCCGTGTTTCTCGAAGACGTTGGAAAAGAAGACCCGCACGCAGTGCCCGAAGATGATGGGGTCGGACACCTTCATCATGGTGGCCTTCATGTGCAGCGAGAACAGGACGCCACGGTCCTGCGCATCGCGCACCTGCTCGGCCAGGAACGAAACGAGCGCGCGCCGGCTCATGAAGGAGGCGTCGAGCACCTCGCCCGGCTGGAGCGGAATCGACTCCTTGAGCACGGTGGCCCGGCCGTTTTTGCCGACGAGCTCGACCCGGGCGACCGTCGGCGCCTCGAGCGTCACCGACGTTTCGTTGTGACGGAAGTCGTCGGCCGACATGGTCGACACGTGGGTCATCGAGTCATCGGGCCAGGCGCTCATGCGGGGCGGGTTCTTCTTGGCGAAGCCCTTCACCGAGCGCGGGATGCGGCGGTCCGAGTTCCCCTGCCGGAGCACCGGGTTCACCGCGCTCCCCTTCACCTTGTCGAAGCGGGCGAGGATCTCCCGCTCCTCGTCGGTCGTCGGCTCGTCCGGATAGTCCGGCACGTCGTACCCCTGGGCCTGCAGCTCCTGGACGCACGCCTTGAGCTGCGGGACCGAGGCGCTGATGTTCGGCAGCTTGATGACGTTCGCCTCGGGCCGCTTGACCAGGCGGCCGAGCTCGGCGAGGTCGTCGGATACCCGGCGGTCTTCCGTGAGCCGGTCCGGGAACACCGCGAGGATGCGTCCCGCGAGCGAGATGTCCCTCGTCTCCACCGGAACGTCCGTGGCGCCGGCGAACGCTCGCACGACCGGGAGCAGCGCGTGCGTGGCGAGGGCCGGGGCTTCGTCGGTCCAGGTGTAGATGATCGGGGGGGACTTGCTCATGGGTCGGTCGTCCTGGGGTTCACGGTGACATACGGTTCGGGCGCCGCCCGGCGCCGTCCGTTGAGACCCAACAGCTTAGGCAGATTCCGAGCGGGAGCAAACCGGGCGGGGCTTCCGAAGGCTGCCGCCCTCGGCCTCAGCCTCCCGGGAGGTCCCGCACGGCGGGTAGCCCGGGCAGCCCCTCTGCGGCCCTGACCGCGCGCAAGATCGCCTCCGCCATGACGTCGGCCGCGAGCGCGCCGATCCGGGTGACGTCCGCCGGGCCGTCGAGCGCGCCGGTGGCCAGCGAGAACACGGTGTCGCCGTCGCCCATGGTGTGCGCGGGATAGATCGCCCGGGCCAGGCCGTCCTGCGCCATCTGCGCGACTTTGGTGGCCTGTGCCTTCGTCAGCGCCGCGTTCGTGGCGACCACGCCGATGGTCGTGTTCGCGCCCGGGTCGGCACCGCTCGCGGTGGTGGATCCCTCGCGCAGCAGCCGACGGGCGTCGGCCAGCCCGCTGCCGTCCTCGGTCCGCACACCCGCTACGACGGCGCCGGTGGCCGGGTCGACGATGTCGCCCACGGCGTTCACCGCGACTGCGGCGGCCACGGTGAGGCCGCTCTCCAGCGTGATCGACGCGGTGCCGAAGCCGCCCCGCATGGCCCGCCCGCTCCCGCGGAGCTTCCCGATGGTCGCGCCCGCTCCGGCGCCCACCGAGCCTTCGTCCGGCGTCTCGGTGGTCGCCGCCGCCGCCGCTTCGTAGCCGCACTCCGGACCCGGGCGGATCTTCCGGTCGCCCTCGAGTCCGAGGTCGTAGAGGATCGCGCCGACCACGATGGGGACCACCTTGTCGCCGACGCGGTAGCCGACGTCGCGCTCGTCCAGGTAGCGCATGACGCCGGACGCCGCGTCCAGCCCGAACGCGCTCCCACCCGACAGGACCACGGCGTGGACCTCCTCCACCATGTTCACCGGATCGAGGAGCGCGATCTCTCGGGTGCCCGGGGCGCTTCCCCGTACGTCCACGCCGCCCACCGCGCCGGAGCGGGCGAGGATCACGGTGCATCCCGTCGGGCGCTCCGTGAGGGTGTGATGTCCGAGCTCGATCCCTTCGACGGCGGTGATGCCCGTGCTCCGGGTCATGGCGGGTCTCTCCTGGGCCGCGCAGGCCCCATGAACGATCGGGGCCCCCACCAGGAGGGCCCCGATCAGGCGTGCTTTCCGTTTCATGCGAGCGGGTCGCGTCGAGACGCCGTCCTCACGGCAGCTTGAGGGCCACCAACGAGCCTGGGAGCTCGCCGCTGCCGACGGGCAGGACGATGTACTGGTCGCCTTCGTGCATGTAGGTCATGGGCGCCGTGTTGGTGGGCGCCGGGATGTCGATCTGACCGATGGGCTCGGCGGTGCGCTTGTCGATGGCATAGAGGACGGGCCGCTGGCCGCGTCCCTCGGCGTAGATGAACAGCGAGCGGGTGACGAGCGCGGTGGCGTGACCGGTGGTGCCGGTGTTGCCGAGATCGACGCCCTGGAGCGCCGGATGGTCTTTGATACGATCGGGCGTATACCCGTTCGGGATCGACCACAGGTGCTCGCCGGTGTTCATGTCGATGGCCGTGATGCTCGCATACGGGGGCTTCACGAGGGGAAGCCCCTGCGGTCCACCGACCCCTCCGGGTCCGACGGACACCCAGTCGACATTCGAGTCGGGATCGACGTCCGTGCCGGGCTGGAGGCGCGGCGCGCTGCATCCACGCTGGGTGGCGGTGTAGAGGATGCCGGTCTCGGGATCGGCGACGGTGCCGCCCGGGATGTTTGTGCCGCCGTTCGCGCCGGGACAGTGGATCGCCGCCTGGATACCGTCCTGGCCACTGACCATGGGCGGGTTGAACAGCGGGCCCATGCGGTACTCGCTGACGATCTCGAGCGCTTCGGCCCGGAGCTCCGGCGTGAAGTCGATGAGGTCGTCCTCGCTGATGCCCTGCATCTCGTAGGGCGCGGGCCGGGTCGGGAACGGCTGCGTCGGCGAGGTCCACTCTCCGGGCACGTCGGTCTGCGGAACCGGACGCTCCTCGATGGGCCAGATGGGCTCGCCGGTCTCGCGGTCGAGCACGTAGACGAAGCTCTGCTTGGTCGTCTGCGCGAGGATCTTCCTCGGCTGGCCGTCGATGGTCACGTCGAGCAGGCTCGGCTGGGCCGGCATGTCGTAGTTCCAGACGTCGTGATGGACCGTCTGGAAGTGCCAGCGCCGCTCGCCGGTCTCGGCGTCGAGGGCGAGGATGGTCGTGCTGAACAGGTTCTCGCCGGGATGGAAGCCGCCGAAGTAGTCGATGGTCGGCGGATCGGTGCCGACGTAGACGAGCCCGAGCTCGGGATCGACCGTCATCGGCGCCCAGGCCGACACGTTGCCCGTGTAGCTCCAGGCGTCGGAGAGCCACGTGTCGTGGCCGAACTCACCTGGCTGGGGGATGACGTCGAACGTCCACTTGTGAGCGCCGGTACGGGTGTCGAAGCCCATGATGTTGCCCGGTACGTTCTCCCTCCGGGTCTGGTAGTAGCCCTGCTCGTGGGAGTTGCCGACGACGATGGTGCCGTTGACGATGACCGGCGGGGTGGAGTTGGTGATGTAGCCGACGTCGGAGGGAAGCCCGTCCTCACGGTCGTGCTCCCAGTCGCCGAGGTAGGTGATGAGGTCGACCACGCCCTCGCCTTCGTCGCCGAAGCCCTCCACGGGTCGGCCGGTCTCGGCATCGAGGGCCCAGAGGAAGAACGCCGGCGTGATCAGGTAGATGCGCCCGCGACCGTCGACCTCCTCGTAGGCGACGCCCTTGCCGTAGTTCTTGCGCATGGAGTCCTCGTAGCGCTTGGTCGGCGCCTCGCGGAACGTCCAGAGCGTCTCACCCGTGGCGGGGTCGACGGCGGCCACCGAACGACGGCTGCCTGCGACGGTGTAGAGCCTGCCGTCCGCGTAGATCGGCGTCGAGCGCAGGATCGGGTCCGGCCCTCCCGGGCTGAAGTTGTCACCCCGCCAGATCCAGGCGACCTGCAGTTGCTCGAAGTTGCTCGCGTCGATCTGGTCCAGCGGGCTGTAGCGCGTCCCGTAATTGTCCGCGCCCCATTGCCTCCACTCGCCGACCGGCGTCCCGCGCTCCACCGCCTGCGCCGACAATTCCGCCGGCGCTGCGGCAGCGATCAGGGCCACCGCGACTGCGACGGACAGGATCACGGCGAGGGCCCCGGCGCCGAGCGCTCCGGCTGCCGCGGTGGCCCGTTGGCCGTGTCCGTCGCGTCGACCGCGTCGGACCGTCGCCAGGGCGCTCATCGGACGCGCTCCTCGGACCGCGCACCCTGTTGGAAGCGCGCGTCGACCGCGAAGCAGTAGAAGTAGCCGTTGCCACCCGTCGCCTGGAGGTTCTCCTGGCTGCAGCCGCGTGACGTATGCGCCGAGTTCCAGGATGTCGGGTTGTCCCCGCCGCCCTGACGGTCGTGGTGGCCGACACGGGCCCCGCCTTCGGAGCCGGCGCTCGTCCAGTTGTCACACACGGTGTGTCCGTCGCCGTCCCAGAACGTGCCGTCGAGATCGGAGCCGGTCAGGATGTCGTGCTGATTGGGCGAGTCGCCGCGGCCGTTCACCATCGAGCCGCGCTCCGTGAGGATGCTCTCCTTGGTGAGATTCGCGTTCTCGGAGTGGAGGTCCATGACGTCCTGGGCCACGAGCATCCCTTCGTAGTTGTACCAGGGGCCGCTCCCGATCCGGTCGCGGGCGTGCACCGCCGGCTGACCGCCTTCTGGGGCCGCGCTGAGATAGGCGTGCCAGGTGATGTCGCCGAAGCCGGCGGCATAGGCGAGGTCCTGACAGTGCTGGTCCGCACCCTCGAGCCCGCCGAGGTCGGCGCCGTCGCCCGGTCCCTCGCTGGTGATGAAGAAGCTCATGTCCGCGTTCTGGGCCGCGACCGGCGCCGCGAGCATCAGGGAAAAGACGGCGAGCACCTGGAGTGCCTTCTTCACGTTCGACTCCTGCCGAGGGGTTCGTGCGATGACTCAGTGTTGCGGGCCAATGTCCGTGGCTCGGCGCCGAGCGGCAAGGAGGGGGTGGACGACGGCCTGGACCTTGCTACCGTCTGGGACCCCGTCGCGGTCCCCGGTGCCGGACCGGCCGTTCTCTCCCATAGCCTTCCGAACGATGCCCGAACGCTCATCATCCTCGCCCGTCACGGGGCTGTTCGCCGCCTGCCTCCTGGTGTTCGCATTGGCCGGCCCCACGACCGCCGCCGCGCAGGTGGACGTCCAGCCCCTGTCCCGCGAGGCCCCGCCCGAGGGGATCTCCGGGTCGCTGAACGCGAACCTGTCCGCGCAGACCGGGAACACGGACTTCGCTCAGCTCGGGATCAGCGGGCGCGTATACCGGGTCGAAGGCCCCGTGACGACCATGATCGTGGGCAACGGAGGGCTCGGCTTCGTGGGGCGGAGCCGCTTCTCGTCGTCCGGACTCTTCCACTACCGGAAGACGTACCGGCACTCGACGTGGATCTGGCCGGAGTGGTACGGCCAGGCGAACTACGACCGGTCGCAACTCCTCAAGTTCCGGATGCTCGTGGGGGCCGGCGCCCGCACGCCGGTGTCGACGGGACGGTGGGGCGAGATCGGGGCGGGCCAGTCGCTCATGCTGGAGAACGAACGCCTCGACCTACCCGACACGGCTAGCCACGCCCAGAGGACCACGGCCGTGCGCTCGAGCACCTTCTTCTCGTTCCGCCTCGTGGCGGACCAGCTCGTGGTGACGTCGACTTCGTACATCCAGCCGCGCCTCGATGACTTCGGGGACGTGCGGGTCCTCCATGACCTCAGCCTGGGGACGCCGGTGACCGACCGACTGGCGATGACGGTCTCATTCGACATGCGCTACGACAGTGGGCCGCCCGACGGCCTGGCGGCGCTGGACGCGCGATTGCGAACGGGGCTGACCTGGACGTACTGAGCGGCCACACTACACTAGGGTCGTTCGCCTCAGCGCCCGACCGGGTCCGATGCTTTCTCGATGGCCTCGATGGGGAAGCGGTTCGCGTCCGGCGTGCGGAGCCGCTCGAAGAAGCGGGCCACATAGGGATCCCCCGGGTTTTGGCAGAGACCGATGGGCGATCCCTCCTGCACGATCTGGCCGTCCTTGAGCACCGCGACCCGCTTCGAAAGCACGACGACGTCCTCGACGTCGTGGACCACGAGCAGGGTGGGGACCCCGGTGCGTCGGAGAACGCGGGTGAGCCCTTCCCGGAGCGACGCCTTCAACGGGGCGTCGAGGTTGCTGAAGGGCTCGTCGAGAAGGAGCACGCTCGGCTCCGGCGCCAGCGCCCTGGCGAGGGCCACGCGCTGCTGCTGGCCCCCGGAGAGCTGATGGGGATACCGCCCCCCGAGCCCCTCGAGATCGACGAGCTCGAGCATCTTGGCCGTCTGCTCGGCCCGGCGGGCACGAGGCAGGCCCCTCAGGCCGTACGCGATGTTCTTCTCGACGGTGAGATGGGGGAAGAGCGCGAAGTCCTGAAACACCAGGCCGACGCCCCGGTGCTCCGGCGGTACCCAAACCCCCGAGCCGGCCACGACCTTGCCACCGATGCGGACGGTGCCGCTGTCGGGCACCTCGAGGCCGGCGATGATGCGCAGGAGCGTCGTCTTGCCGCATCCGCTCTGGCCGACGACCGCGACGAGCTCCCGGTCGCGGATCTCCAGGTCCACGCCTCGAAGCGCGTCACAATCGGCGCCCGGATACCGCTTGCCTACGTTCTCGAGCCGGAGCGCGGGAGGTGGTGGCGTGTCCGTGGGGGCCTCAGCGACCAAGTTCGGGCTTCCCGTCGAGAGTGCGGTGGAGGAGGGCGACCACGACGGTCGCGCAGAAGATGACCAGGAGCGCTGCCGGTGCCGACTCCGCGAGCTGCTCGTCCGACGCGAGCTGGAAGGCTCTCGTCGCCAGCGTATCGAAGTTGAACGGTCGCAGAATCAGGGTGAGCGGCAACTCCTTCAACACGTCGATCACGACCAGGGTCCCCGCCGCGACCAACGTTCCCTTCAACAAGGGCACCTCGATGCGCAGAAGTGTTCGCAGGGGCCGCGCGCCGAGCATCCTCGACGCTTCCGTCAGGTTCGTCCCGATGCGCTCGAGCCCCGCCTCGACCGGAAGGTACGCCACGGCCAGGAAGCGTACGACGTACGCAGCGACGAGGGCGATCGCCGTTCCGGTGAGAACGAGCCGGACGCCGCCCCCCAGGATGCCGTCCAGGAAGAGCGACACCGTGAGCACCCCGACGGCGATGACCGCGCCGGGCACCGAGTAACCGAGCAGCGCCACGCGTGACGCCGCGCGGGTGATGTCGGTGCGGTCCAGTCGGCTCGTGTAGGACAACACCAGCGCCACGGCGACCGCGATCAGGCCTGCCAGCCCGGCCAGCCCGAGGCTGTTCGCCGCCATCCTGACGAAGCGTCCGTCCACCACCTCTGGCGCCGTACGGAGCGCCCACAGCACGAGCTGCAGCACCGGGATGAGGAAGCCGAACGCGATGGGAAGCAGGCAGAACAGCGTCGCGGCGACGCCCTTCATGCCCTCGAGCGGGTAGGGCGCGGCCCGACCGGGAGAGCCCGGCGCCGAGTAGCGCGCCTGTCCCCTCTGCCAGCGCTCGACGATGAGCATGCCCAGCACCACCACCATCAGAATCGCCGAGAGCCGGACGGCGGTGTCCAGATCGCCGAGCGAGAACCAGGCGCGGAAGATGCCGGTGGTGAAGGTCGGCACCCCGAAGTACTTCACGGCGCCGTAGTCGTTCACGACCTCCATGAGCACCAGAGCCACCCCGCCCGCAAGCGCCGGGCGCGCCAGTGGGAGGCCCACGCTCCAGAAGACCGACGCGTGGCCACGACCGAGCACCCGCGCCGCCTCGAGCGTAGGGCCGGCCCGTGATTCGAGGAGCGCGCGGGCCGGCAGATACACGTAGGGGAAGAGGACGAGGCCGAAGATGAGCGCCACGACCTCGATTTGCATCACGTTCCAATAGAAGAGCGTGTCGCCGGCACCCGGCACGACCGCTCTGATGGTCCGTTGGATCGGCCCCGTGACGCTGACCATCCCGGCGTAGACGTACGCGGCCATGTACGCCGGCACCGCGAGCGGCAGCACCAGAGCCCACCGGAAGAGGCGACGACCCGGGAACTCGCACATCGCTACGAGCCAGGCGGTGCCGGCGCCCAGCGCGAGCGCGATCACGCCCGAGGCAACGATGAGGAAAAGGGTGTTGCCGAGGTAGCGCGGGAGGAGGGTCTCCGAGACGTGCGTCCACGATTCTCCCGCCGGGGCCAGTGCCCCGATGGGGATCGTGATCACGGGAATCGCCAGCAGCGAGACCAGCACCAACGAGACGGCCGTCCAGCCCCAGGGGAGGGACCGGACGGCCAGTCTCCAGTTGCGCGGTAGGACTATCTCCATCCCGCGCGGTCGAAGATGCGAACCGCCGCGTCGTTCAGCTCGCCGAGCACGGTCAGGTCGAGCGTGTCGGCGCGGAACTCACCCCAGCTCTGGAGCGTGGCCGACCACGGCACGTCGGGGTGCACCGGGTACTCCTGGTTCGCTTCGGCGAACACGCCCTGCGCCTCGACGCCCGTCAGGAACTCGAGGAGCGCTACGGCGTTGTCGACATTACCGGCATACCGGGTGACGCCGGCGCCGCTCACGTTCACGTGCGTGCCGCGGTCCCCCTGGTTGGGGAAGAAGACCCCGATCTGCTCCGCGATCCGCTGCTCCTCGGGATCGGTCGACTCGATGAGGCGGGCGATGTAGTAGGTGTTCGCCACCGCGACGTCTCCGGCACCGGCGGCGACGGCCGTGACCTGGTCGGTGTCACCTCCGCTCGGCTGGCGCGCCATGTTCTCGACCATGCCCTCGGCCCAAGCCTCCGCGCCTTCCTCACCGTGGTGCGCGATGATCGAGGCCATCAGCGACTGGTTGTACACGTTCTCCGACGAGCGGATCAGTACCCGGTCGTCCCATGCCGGCTCGGCGAGCGCCTCGTAGGTCGAGAGCGTCGTGGAGTCGACCCGCTCCCGGTGGAAGGCGATGACCCGGGCGCGCTGCGTCAGCCCCCACCACTGGCCGTCCCTGTCCCGCAGATGATCCGGCACGTTCCCCTCGAGCGTCGGGGACGAGACCGGCTGGAAGAGCCCTCGCTCCTTCGCGCGGTGCAGCCGTCCCGCGTCGACGGTGATCAGCATGTCCGCCGGCGATGCCTCACCCTCGTTCTCCAGCCGGGTGATCAGCTCGTCGGCCGAAGCCGTCACGACGTTGACCTGGATGCCGGTCAGCTCGGTGAAGCGATCGAACAGGATCTGGTCGGACTCGTAGTGGCGGTGCGAGTATACGTTGACGACGTCGACGTCGTCCGCGCCCGCGCAAGCCGCCATCGCGAGAAGGCCAGCGGTGGCCAGGAATCTGCGTGCCGTGTGCATCGATCAGGTCTCCATCGGGTCGGTCGGGTGTTTTCCTCGAGCTTCGAACCTCGTGACAATGGCACGGTTGAGAATGATTTTCAAGACCGAATCTGGAATCCGATGAAGGCGATCACCTTTCGGGCGATCGAGACTTTGGCCCATGAGGACGTTCCCGAGCCGGAACTCCAGGATCCCGGTGATGCGATCGTGGAAGTGTTCGCCGCGGGCATCTGCGGTTCCGACCTGCATCCCTACTTCGGGCGCGAGCGCGGTATCGACGTCGGCACCGTCATGGGGCACGAGTTCGTCGGGCGCGTCGTCGAGGTGGGGCCGGCCGTGACGTCGGTGGTGGTGGGGGACCGGGTCGTGTGCCCGTTCACGACGTCATGTGGGGACTGCTTCTACTGCAACGTCGGACTCACGGCGCGCTGTCCCCGCGGGCAGTTCTTCGGCTGGGTGCAGGACGGGAAGGGCCTCCAGGGCGCACAGGCCGAGTTCGTGCGTGTGCCGCTCGCCAACGGTTCCCTGGTCCGGGTGCCCGACGCGCTGGACGAGGCGGTGGCGCTTTTCGCCGGAGACATCCTGTCGACCGCGCTCTTCGGGGCCGACCTGGCGGGCGTCGAGCAGGGCGCCTTGGTCGCCGTCATCGGATGCGGACCGGTGGGGCTGCTCGCGGTGCGCGCCGCCCTGGCCGGGGGAGCCCGCGAGGTGCTGGCCGTCGACCGGGTGCCGACCCGGCTCGAGGCCGCGGCCCGGTTCGGCGCGACAACCGTCGACTTCTCGAGCGAGGATCCCGCCGAGGCCGCCCGCGGCCGGAGTGACGGACGGGGCGCCGACGCCGCCATCGAGGCGGTCGGCACGCCCGAGGCCACCCGAACCGCGGCGGACATGCTGCGGCCCGGGGGCGCCATCGGCGCCGTGGGCTTCCACGTGGAGCCGCACCTGGCGCTGTCTCCCGGCGAGATCTACGACCGGAACCTGCGCTACGCCGGGGGGCGATGTCCCGCCCGGGCCTACATGCCCCGGGCCCTGGAGATGGCGGCGCGAGACGAGGCGCTGCTCGCGTCACTCGTCTCGCACCGACTCCCGCTGTCCGAGGGCGTCGAGGCCTACCGGGCGTTCGCCGCCCGCCGCCCGGGGTGGAACAAGGTCGTGCTCTACCCGGACCCGTCTCGCATCAGCTGAGCGCGTCCAGGTAGCGCCGGATCCCTTCGTACTGGCCCTCGCCGTCCATCCCCGCCTCGTGGATGACCATCTCGCCGGCGCCGCTGCCGAGATAGTGTCCCTTCATGAACGGATGCATGGTGTGGGCGCGGCCGAGGTCGGAGCGGATCCACCGGTACATGGTCGGCATGGTGAAGCCCGTCACGCCCATGGCTACGTTCGCACGCTCGATGGGGAAGATCCCGGCGCGGCGCTCCGCGGGGAGCTTGTCGAACAGCTCCGGGCTCGCCACGTAGATCGCTTCGACGTCGACCCCGTCCTCGAGCAGCCGCGGCAGGGCGTCCTGGATGAAGGCCATGGTGACGCCCGAGCCTTGAAAGACCACGGTGACATCGGGTTTGCCGGAGGCGGCGCGAAGCCGGTAGACGCCGTCCGCAGCGGCCTCGATGGGCGCGAGCCCGAGCTCTTCGCGGTCGAGGACCGGCTCGGACGGCCGCGTCACGAACGGCACGACGACCGCGAACTCCTCCCGGATCGACGCGGCCATGAGCGGCCAGATCTCCTGGGGCTCCCAGGGCGTTAGCGTCACCGCCGTCCCGGGCACGTAGTTCTCGATGTGGAGCTGGAGCGCCTGCGGGTCGGCGTGGGTCGGCCCGTCCTCGCCGGTCTTCATGCCCGCGTGCCCGCACTGTAGGATGAACGGCGTGTAGCGTCCGGGCGTGACGTATTGGCGCATCTGTTGGCTGATGGCGTGCACGCGGGACGGGATGTGCCCGAGGGGGCTGATGAAGGCGCCGTACGACGCGCCCGCGCCCACGTGCTTCCCGAAGCCCGACACGCCCGAGAGCATGCACGACATGCCGTCCTCGCAGATCCCGCCCATGGTGAGGGTACGGCTGCCGGGGTTGGCGTGGTGGTGCCAGTATCCTGCCGGGAACGCCTTGGAGGCCCCGGAGATGGCGGTCGAGTCGAGAAGGTCGGCCGCGCCGAGGAGGATGGCGCCGCCGGACTTTTGGTTCAGGTATCCGAGCACGGCGCCGAGCTGCTTCCGGAGCGGCACGCTCTTCCCGATCTGGAGCTGGAGCTCGGCCGGGGTGTCGTCGGAGCTGCACGCGGCGTAGAGCTTCTCGACGTCAGGTGCGCCCTCACGAGGCGTCCGGCCGCGGGCGTCGAGCCGTTCCCGCGCATCGGAGAGGCGACCGGCCATCCCCCTGGCCAACGCCGACTCGCCTTCGAGCAGCTCGCGGACGAGGCCCAGAGTCTCCCAATGGCACGCCTCCACGGCGGTCATGTCGTTCGGGTCGGGCGGGGCGGGGAGCCGGTCGACCGCGTCCCCGAGGAAGGGCCGAACGGCTTCGACGTAGGCCTCGCTCCCCATGTCGTGGCCGCCGCCGTGGGACTTTTTGCCGGTGATGCCGTAGCGCCATCCCTTCTCGGTCCGGTATACGACCGCCGTGGGCTGCCCGTTGTCGATCTCGAGCGCCTTCTTCTGGCCGGTCAGGACCTGGCCCATGTCGAAGCCGTCGGCCACGTGCACGACGTTCCAGTCGTGGATGTAGAAGAACTCCATGGGGTCCCACTGCACGTAGTCGCCCCAGTGGTCTCCCTCGCGGGTCACCTGATCGGAGTCGATGGAGGCCTGGTTCCAGTCCAGATGGCAGATGGCGTTCGAGAGGCCCGACGCGCCAGCCGCCGCGACGGACTCGTACACGCGGCCCGGGGTGAGGCCTCCCTCGCCCTCGAGCATGTGGATGCGCGGCGCGCCCTCTCCGAAGTAGTCCGCGGCCGCGAACGCCAGCCCGATGGAGGCGCCCATGCCCACGCCCGACGGACCGGTCGCGATGCGGAGGAAGGGCGTCATCGGCGTCGGGTGGCCGTCGAGCGCTTTCGCCTGCAGCGACTTGAAGAGTGGCGTCGGGTGGGTCGGGTTCCGCCGGAATCCGAGGAGGTCCTCCCAGCGGAGACGCAGCCGGTCCTCGCCCGGGAGCAGCGACGCATCGCCGATGCGGGTGAGCTCGTCGCGCAGCGCCCACATCGCGTAGAGGCCGGTCGCCTTGTGCCCCGCGGCGAAGCAAAGGAGATCCTGGTCGTCGCGGTTCGGATCGCCGATGTCGTACTCCATCGTGTCGAAGAGCGCCGCGGTCATCATCTGCCCGGCCGAAACGGAGCCACCCGGGTGTCCCGACTGCGAGAAGTTGAACTGGATGGCGACGAGCGCCCGGTAGATCAGGTCGACGCGGGTCAGCGCGTCCAGCGCTTCGCTCGAGGCGACGTCGGGGGATGCACGGTCGATCTCGATCCAGACGGCACGGCGGGGTCCGAAGGGTCGGGTCATCGGGTGTTCTCTCGCTCCAGTGGGTGCAATCGGCTGCGGGGGGGCAGAATGCGCGCTCGCCGTCCGAGATACAAGCCGCATTGCCCGTGCGTGCGGGCATGGGGATCTTCCGGGCCATGGATCTCTCCGCTTCGTCGGCCGAGCGCGCCGCCGCCTACCTGCAGCTCTTCGTCACCCTCGGCCTGGTCTGGCTGTGCTGGGTGCTGCACGGCCGTTACCGGAAGCGCTACTTCGGCATCTGGGCGCTGGCGTGGGCGATCTACGCGCTTCGGGTGGTCGCGATCGTGACCTTCGTGGAGACCGGCGTCTCGTGGTGGCTTTTCTGGCATCAGGTCACCACGGGTTGGACGGCGCTCGCGCTCCTCTGGGCGGCGCTCGTCTTCTCGCAGAACCTGGAGTGGAAGCGCAGCTACCTGGCGTTCGTCCTGCTCCCGGTGGCGTGGTCGTACGTCGCCATCTACGTGCTGGACAGCTTCCTCTGGGCCGCCGGCCCCATGGTCGCGTTCCTGAGCGTCACGACGGCCTGGACGGCGTGGGCGTTCCACCGGTACGATCGCCTGGTCCGCTCTCCGGCCGCGCGGCTGCTCGTGGTCGTGCTCGCGCTCTGGGCCCTCCATCACCTCGACTACCCGTTTCTGCGGGCCCAGGGCGTCTGGAATCCCTGGGGATATTATCTCGACATCGTCTTCCAGGTGGGAACAGGGCTCGGGATCCTTTTCCTCGTGCTCGAGGATCTCGATCAGGGGCTCCGCACGCTGACGGCGCTCTCGTCCGAGCTTCAGGGCGCTCCCCGCCGGGAGGAGACCACGACCGAGGCGGTGCTCAGGCGAGCGCTGGGTCTCCGGGGCGTGCACGGATCAGCGCTTTACCTGCGGGCGGGCGAGACCGCCGAGGAGCCGGCAGGTGAGCGGGGCGCCGGGAGCGCCGATCGCGGACGCTTCGTCCACGGGGCGGGCGTGGCGGCTCTCTGGCCGTTCGAGCGCCCCCCCGCGTCGGCGCTCGAGAGCGCCCGTCGGGTCGGCGAGACCGGCGTCCCGGTGGCGCTCAACGATCCCGGTGCGGGCGGTGAGGACGCGTCGTGGGAGCATGCCTATACCGCAGCCCTCCCCATCCTCCGAGACCAGGTGGTGGTCGGCGCGTTGGTCGTCGTCGGCGAGGCCCGAGACCCTTTCACGGTGCTCGACAACCGCTTTCTCCTCGCCTTCGGACAACAGGTGGGTGCGTCGCTCGCCAACGAGCGTCTGCATAGGAATCTGGAGGACCGCACGCAGGAGCTCGAGCGCTTGCAGGCGCGGATGGTCCGGCAACACGAGGAAGAGCGGAACCGGCTCTGGCGCGAGCTCCACGACGAGACCGCCCAGGTGCTCGCCGCGCTCAACATGCAGCTCGGCATGCTCCAGGAGCGGGGCGACGCATCGATGGCGCCTGCGCTCGAGCGGGCGAAGACGCTCGTCGGCGAGGGGATCCGCAGCATCCGCAGCGTCACCCGCAACCTGCGTCCCATGGCGCTCGACGACCTCGGGCTGGTACCCTCGCTCAGGGCGCTCGTCCGTGATTTCCAGGAGCAGGGGGCGCTCGAGGTGCGCTTCGTGAGCCCCGATCGAGCCCTCCCGCCGCTCCCCCCGGACGGCGAGGTGGCGCTCTACCGCACGCTCCAGGAGGCGCTGGCCAACGCGGTGCGGCACGCCGAGGCCGAGCGGGTCGATGCACGGCTCGAGGTCGCCGCGGCGGGCGTCGCGCTGTCCGTGGAGGACGACGGGACGGGGTTCAGCGACGACGCCGCGCGGAAGCTGCGGAGCAGGGGAGGGCTTGCGGGGATCCGGGAACGGATCGTAGCGCTCGGGGGTGATTTCGAGATGGGGAACAGCCAGGGCGGCGGCGCGCGGGTGCGGGTCTTCGTTCCGATCGACACGGGAGCAGCAGAGCGTGAGTGACGACAAGATTCGGGTGATGATCGCCGACGACCACACCGTGGTCCGCCAGGGGATCCGCAATGTGCTCGAGCAGGTGGACGGGCTCGAGGTCGTGGGCGAAGCCGGCGACGGGGACGAAGCCCTCGAGCTCGCGCGAAAGCTGCGGCCGGACGTCGTGCTCCTCGATGTGACCATGCCCGGACGCACGGGCCTCGAGGTCACCCGGGAACTCCGCTCGGACGAGATCGAGTCGGGGATCCTCATCCTGTCGATGCACGATGACCCGGAGTACGTGCTGCAGGCGGTGCGGGCGGGCGCGGACGGCTACGTGCTGAAGGACGTGACGCCCGCCGAGCTTCGAAAGGCCATCCAGACCGTCCACGAGGGGCGCGAATACTTCGCGGAGCGCGTCACGCATCAACTCAGCGTCGGGCTCCGCGCCGAGCTCGAGAGGGAGCAGCGGAAGGGTCGGCTCGAGAGCTTGACCGCGCGGGAGACCGAGGTGCTCGTCCTCGTGGCCGAGGGCCTCACGAACCGGGAGATCGCCGAGAAGCTCGAGATCTCGCCGCGCACGGTCGAGACGCACCGGGAGCGGCTCATGACGAAGCTCAGGATCCGGACGGTCGCTGGACTGACGCGCTTCGTGGTCGAGGAGGGGCTCGACGAGGAGTGACGGGACGGTCGGTGGCGCCGGCCGCCCCGGAGCACCGATGCGGGGGCGTCAGTCGTCGGCCTTCGTCTCCCGCGTCTCGATCACGACGCCCGCGCTCAGCGTCCGGTGGACCGGGCAACGGTCGGCGATCTCCATGAGGCGCTCCCGTTGCTCGTCGTCGAGGGGGCCTTCCAGGGCGATCACCCGCTCCAGCGAGTCCATGCGCGCCTCCCGGTTCTCGCACGCCTCCTCGTCCCGCGCGTGGATCTTCCGGTGCGTCAACCGGACGGACGCTTCCTCCAGGGGCCACTTCTTCCGTTGCGCGTACATCCGGAGCGTCATGGTGGTGCATGCGCCCAGGGCCGCCGCGAGCAGGTCGTAGGGAGTGGGCCCCTGGTCGGTGCCGCCGACGGCCGCCGGCTCGTCGGCCAGGAGGGCATGGCCTCGGGCCAGGATCTCGGTCACGTACCCGTCCTCCCCGGTGCGAGCCGAGACCTGCGTCTCGTCGGCGAGGTCGGCCGCGTCACGCTCCGGTCGCTCCGGGACGTAGCGGCTCACCCACGCCGCCAGCACGTCGCCCGCGTACCGGGCGTCGCGCTCGTCGAGGAGCAGATGGTCGGCGTCGTCGAGGGAGACGAAGCTCTTCGGGTGCCGGGCGGCGGTGTAGAGCTTCGCTGCGTTGTCGATGCCGACGACGTTGTCGACCGGCGAGTGCAGGAGCAGGAGCGGGCGACCGAGCCCGGCCGCGATCTCCTCCATCCGACGCCCTTCGACGTCCCTCAGGAACTTCCGGCTCACGGTGAACGTCCGCCCCGCGATCTCGACCTCGGCGTTCCCCTCCGCCTCGATCTCCGGAACCCGGTCGCCGAAGAGGTGCGTGACATGGGCCGGGTCGTAGGGCGCCCCGATGGTGGCGACGGCCCGGCAGGAGTCGATCTCCGCGGCCGCCGCCAGCACTGCCGCGCCACCGAGGGAGTGGCCGACCAGGATGGACGGTCCCTCGATCTCACGCTCCATATACGCCGCCGCAGCCAGGAGGTCTTCGATGTTCGATGAGAACGTCGTGTCCGCGAAGTCGCCCTCGCTCTCGCCGAGCCCGGTGAAGTCGAAGCGGAGCACCGCGATGCCCGCCTGCGTCAGCGCCCGGGTCAGATGGCGCACCGGCTTGAGGTCCTTGGAGCACGTGAAGCAGTGCGCGAAGAGCGCGCACGCCAGGACCCGCCCGTCCGGCGGCGTCGACAGGCGAGCACTCAGCTGGTCGCCGTGGGCGCCGGGAAACGTGATGCGTCGGTCTCTCATGGGTGCGTCCGGTTTTAGGGTCTGACGAAGTCGTACGTACAGGGTCGAGAGGGGTGCGCGCAACGTGTGGGGCGGTCGCTTCATTTGGCACGAGCCGGTAGGATTGCAATATTGGCCGCTTCGCCTTCGCACTTGGAAAGACCGACACTTGAACGAACCCAGCCTTCTCCTCGTCTGCGCCGCCGCGTTCATGGCCGTGCTCGTCCTGCTCTCCGTCCTGGCCGGGATGATCCGGGCGTTGACCGCTCTGTTCCCGGCGCCCGAGGCGTCCGATACGGCTCTCGTCGCCGCAATCACTTCTGCCGTCTCGCGTGTCCATCCGGGTATGGCCGTCACGAATATTCAGGAAGAGCAATGATCTTCACCGATACTCCGCGCCGCGTCCGTGTCATGTTCACTCCTTTCCGCGACGGGCTGCAGAGCACGTTCGGCGGCAAGGTCCGACTGGAGGACTTCCTGCCCGCCATGGAGGCGTCGGCCGAGCTCGGCGTCCGGCACTTCGAGTTCGGAGGAGGCGCGCTCTTCCAGGCGCCTCTGTTCTACCTCGGCCGCAATCCGTTCGAGAACATGCGGCGCATGCGGGAAGCGGTCGGTCCGGACGCGGATCTCCAGATTCTGACGCGGTCGGTGTCGGGGGTCACACTGACGACCCAGTCGCCCGAGGCGCTCGCCCTCCAGGGGCGGCTCATGGCGGCTGCCGGGACCACGTGGGACCGGAACTTCGACTACATGAACGACGTTCGGAATCTGCGTCGGACCGGCAAGCCCATTGTCGATGCCGGGATGCACCATCAGGCCGTGATCGCGTTGATGGGGCTTCCCTTCGAGTCGGACAAGGTCCACACACCCGAGTTTTATATCGACATCGGGCGCAAGATCCTCGACAGCGACATCCAGGTCGACAGCATTTGTCTGAAGGACGCGAGCGGGACGACCGACCCTGCCACCATCTACCGCACCGCGGTCGGGCTGAAGAAGATCATGCCTCCCGAGATGCCGCTCTGGATGCATACGCACGACACCGCCGCCACCGGTGTGGCCTGTTACATGGCGGCCATCCACGGCGGCGCGGACGGGGTGGATCTCTCCATCCGGCCGCTCGCGGCGGGCACTTCGCAGCCCGACGCCCGGGCGCTCGCGCATTCCCTGAAGGGGACCGGGTACAGCCTCGACATCGACGTCGCGGGGCTATCCGAGATCGAGTCCATGCTCGAGGAGTCCCTCTCCGACTACGCGTTCAATCCCACGACGACCACGCCCGATGCACGCGTCCTGGGCTTTCCCATGCCGGGTGGGGCGATCGGGCCGAACGTACACATGATGGAGAAGGCGGGCATTCTCGACCGGTATGGCGAGGTGCTGGCCGAATTCCCGGTCGTCGTCGAGGCTGGCGGAGCTTGGACCAGCGTGACCCCGGGGAGCCAACAGTACTGGCTCCAGGCGTTCAACAACGTGCTGTACGGGCGCTGGGAGAAGATCGACGCCGGATACGGGAAGGCCGTGCTGGGCTACTTCGGGCGCACGCCGCTGCCGCCGGATCCAGCGGTGGTGGAGCGGGCCTCGGAGCAGCTCGAGCTCGAGCCCTTCGACGGCGATCCGCTCGACGCGGCTCCGAACAACATCTCCGAGGCGCGCGCTGCGCTCGACGAGCGTGGCCTTGCCACCACGGACGAGCACGTCTTCCTCGTGCTGGCGTCGATGGTCCCGGGCAAGCGAATGGAGACCAACGAGGGGATCCGCCTCCTCACGGGCCGGTCCAAGATCGACATCCCGTTGAAGCGGGATGCCGACCAGGCGCGGTCCGGCGCGGGGGCCGGAGGTGCGAACGCGGCGGGAGCGAAGACTCGTGCGGGGGATGCCGCGGCCGCCGCGCCGTCCGGTCCGGTGACGACGAAGTGCACGGTTGAGGAGGGCGGGAAGACCCGTACGTTCACCGTCACGCTCGAGCCGATCGCGGGCGCCGGCGGTGCCGCCGTGGCGACCCCCACTGCCGCGGGTCCGGCCGCCGCTGCTGCCCCGGCCTCCGGGGCCGGTGGAGCGTCACCCGAGGGCACCCCGGTCTACTCGACGTTCGCCGGAGCCGTGGAAGTGGTCGACATCCGGGCCCGGGTCGGTGACACGGTGGCGGAGGGCGGGGTAATCGCCGTCGTCGAGGCCATGAAGGCCACCCACGACATCCGTTCACCCGTGGCCGGGAAGGTGACCGCGGTGCACGTCGGCGTGGGTGACGAGATCGACAGCTCGACGCCCATCCTGACGGTGGTCTGAGGCCAGGCATGGAAATCCTCAGCGAGCTGCTGGCCCAGTCCGGCCTCGCGGCCCTCACCGTCGGCAACCTGGTGATGTTCGCCGTTGCCGGGACGCTCATCTACCTGGCGGTCACGCGCGGATACGAGCCGCTCCTCCTCATCCCCATCGGTTTCGGGGCGCTGCTGGCCAACCTGCCGCAGGCGGGGATGAGCTCGTACGCCGATGGCATCATGGGCGTCATCTACGACGCCGGCATCCGCACGGAACTCCTGCCACCTCTGATCTTTCTGGGCGTCGGGGTGCTGACGGACTTCCGTCCGCTGCTCGCGCGGCCGCTGACCTTCCTCCTGGGAGGAGCGGCGCAGGTGGGGATCTTCATGGCGGCGCTCGCGGCCGCGTATCTGTTCGGGTTCACGCCGCAGGAGGCCGCCGCGATCGGGATCATCGGCGGCGCGGACGGGCCCACCTCGATCTTCATCACCATTCAGCTAGCGCCGCACCTGCTCGGGGCCGTGGCCGTGGCCGCCTACAGCTACATGTCCCTCGTGCCGATCATCCAGCCGCCCATCATGCGGGCGCTCACCACCAAGCGCGAGCGGGCGATCGACATGCCGCAGGCCCGTCCGGTCTCGAAGGCCACGGTCATCTTGTTCCCGATCGTGACCGGAATCGTCGCCTCGCTGGCCGTGCCGTCGAGCGCGCCGCTCCTCGGGCTGCTCATGTTCGGGAATCTGATCCGGGAGTCGGGCGTGACGGACCGCCTCAAGAAGACTGCCGGCGGACCGATGATCGACATCGTGACGATCCTGCTCGGGCTCGTGGTCGGCGGCACGATGGGGGCCGAGAACTTCCTCACGGTTCAGACCCTGATGATCTTGGCGCTCGGCGCCGTGGCGTTCTCCTTCAGCACCGCGGGGGGAATTCTCTTCGCGAAGCTCCTCAACCTCTTGCTCCCCGAGAAGAGCCGCATCAACCCGTGCATCGGGGCGGCCGGCGTGTCCGCCGTGCCCATGTCCGCGCGCGTTGTCCAGCAGTTCGTGTCGGAGGAGACCAACGGACGGGTGAACCCGCTCATGTCCGCCATGGGGCCGAACGTGGCCGGCGTGATCGGCTCGGCGGTCACGGCCGGGGTGTTTCTCGCGCTGCTCGGCTGAGCGCTTCGGCGCGCGCCACGCCCGCACGGAGGGCCTCCCCACCGAAGCCGCGTCGCCCCAGGTAGCCGCGTAGCCGCCGCTGGGCCCGCTGGCGCTCGTCGGTCCAGCTGTCCAGGGCGAGCGCCGCGACGAGGTCCGCGCTCTGCCGCGAGACCCACCCCTCCGCCACCTCGGCGGCGAGCTCGACGTCGGTGACGCCCTCCTCCTCGAAGACCTCTTCGACTACGCCGTCGGCCACGTCCGACGTCACGCCCTTGGCGCGGAGCTCTGATCTCAGCCGGCTCCGTCCCCGTGGGCGATGCCGGAGCCGGTCGCGGACGAACGCGGCGGACACCGCGGCGTCGTCGATGAGCCCGCTCTCGGCCAGCCGGTCCAGGCAGGCGTCGATCCGTGCCGCTTCGAAGCCCTTGGCGCGAAGCTTCCGTTCCAGCTCCGTGCGGGTCCGCGACCGGAATGAGATCAGGCTCAATGCCGACTCGCGGACACGGACGTCCGCGTCGGCCTCGAGGAGCGCCCTCCGGCGTTCGGGGGTCAGCAGGTCTCCTGCGCCGATCCGGGACCGCTCCAGCGCTTCGAGCATGACCTCGAAGGCCTCGCCTTCGTCCAGGTGGATACGGGCCTTGATGCTTCCGCGGCCGAAAGGCTCTACGCGGACGATCCGCGGCGCGCGAGCCGTCACGGTCCGTCGCCTTCGGAGGCGGGCTCTCGGGCCCTCAACGCCTCGTCGAGCGCGTGCGCCAACTCCCGGCGCGTGAACGGCTTCGGAAGAAAGACGACCCTGTCGGAGGAGTCCAGCGCCCGGCCCTCCGGGGTGTCGGCGAAGCCGGAGGCCAGCACGACGGGAAGGCCCGGCCGCACCTCCTTCAGCCGCCGGATGAGCTCGGCGCCTCCCATGACTGGCATCGTGAGGTCGGTCAGGACGACGTCGAACGCTTCTGGATCGGCCGTCACGGCCTCCAACGCCTCGGCTCCATGGCGGCTCTCGGTCGTTTCGTGACCGAGCCGCCGGAGCGTCCGGGCGGTCATCCTGCGCAGCACCTCTTCGTCGTCCACCACGAGGACATGGATGACCCTCTCCTCTCCCCTATTCCCGTCGGACGCGCCGGAGTCGGCGTCTGCGTCGGCTTCCGGCTCGGTAGAAGGTTCAGAACCGGTCGACCGGTCCATCGGGAAGTAGACCCGGAACGTCGTCCCTGAGCCGGGCTCCGAGTACACCCTGATATCTCCGCCCATCGACCGCACGATTCCATATACGCTCGCGAGCCCCAGACCCGTGCCATGCGTCGACGTTTTGGTCGTGAAGAACGGATCGAAGATTTGAGAAAGGTGCTCGGCAGGGATGCCCGTGCCGGTGTCGGTCACCGTGAGACAGACGTGCCCCGGGCCATCTCCCGTGTCTTCGCCGTCCTCGTCCGGGATGTCCGGAGGCGGATCGGCGTCGTGCAGCCCGACGGAGAGCTTCCCCTCGGAGGCGGACTCCATGGCCTGCACCGCGTTGGTGCAGAGGTTCATGAGCACCTGGTGGATCTCCGCGGAGCCTGCCAGCACCCGTGCCTCGCTTCGCAGGCTGCTCCGCACTTCGATACCCGCCGGCGTTCCTGCCCGCACCAGGGTCAACGCCTCCTCCACTGTCTCCCGAATCGGGATCGATCGGCGCTCGAGAGGCGCTTTGCGGCCGAACACCATCATCTGGCGCACGACCTCCCGGGCGCGCAGGCATGCCCTGACGATCGCGTCCAGGGACATGGCGATGGCAGGTGACGGCGCGCGGCTCCGGACGTCGTCCACCAGCCCCAGGATCGATCCGATGATGTTGTTGAAGTCGTGAGCCACGCCGCCCGACAGGGTGCCGAGGGCCTCGAGCCGCTCACCCCGCCGGACACGGGCCTCCATGCGCCTCTCCCGGGTCACGTCCTGGAGGAATCCCACGAAGCCCGTGACCTCGTCGCCGTCATCCCGCAGCGGCGAGATCGAGATCCGGATCTGTCGGGGACCGTCGTCTCCGGACAGCTCGATCTCACCCTCCCAGGGAAGCGACTCCTCCAGAGACACCGGCATACCGAGGGGTCCCTGCAGCGGCCGAACCAGATGCTGGATCCGGCGTGAGGCGTTTCCCCGGGGCAGCGCCACTGCTTCGAGCATGAGCCGCGCCGCGGCGTTCGCGTAGCTGATGCGGCCGTCCAACCCGCCGAGGACGACCGCCTCGCCGGCCTGCTCGATCGCGGCGGAAACGCGCCGCTGCTCCAACAGCGCGGCCTCCAGATGCCGCAGCAGGTAGGCCACGCCTGCGGTGATCACCGCGCTGACGAAGGTCAGGTTGAGGCTCACCAGAACCCAGTGGAGCAGGGGCGCGTCGCTGTAGCGCGGAATCGGGACGTCCGGCGCGAACAGGTAGCCCACGAGCACCACCGTGATCCCGTTGATCGCGAGCTGCGCCAACGCCGGTACGAAGCCGAGGAGCAGGACCGTGAGGATGGGAACGGCCATGAGGTAGACCAGGCTCAGGGCGCCAACGGTGCCGAGGAACCAGGTGCCCAGCGCGAAGACGAGGAGCAGGAAGCTCCACGCCCTGAACCGGTAGGCGAGGGACCGTCGGAACGTGATCACTGCTAGGCAGATGATCGAGCCGCCGTCTACGGCGAGGAGGGCCCAATCTTCCCTCGGAACCGCGGCCACGACACCGGGCAGCGCCGTGAGGACCCCCAGGAGGAACGCCGCCACGAGGGTGACGTCGAGGAGTTTCTCGCGCCACCCAGGCGGGTCGTCCGGCCCCGGGGCCCGTCCGGTGGCGATCTGCCGGAAGGTGCCGAGATGGGCGCGGATGTCCACCATGGGGGGCGGCTCGGCTGAGGGGGGAAGGGGTGGTGCGTGGGTGTACCACCCCAATCTAAGGCGAGGGGCCCGACGCCGGGCCGGACGGTCAGCTTCGGAGCAGCAGCCTCACCACCTCGACCAGCACGCCCGGTAGCTTGGCGGCGTGCCGCAGCACGGCGTAGCCGGTCGGCCCGAAAATGCGGGGGAGGTACTCGGGCGCATGCCGGTCGACGGTAACGCAGAAGGCGTCGAGTCCTTCGAGCCGTGCTTCCGCGACGGCCTGGCGGGTGTCCTCGATGCCGTAGCGTCCCTCGTACAGGTCGATGTCGTTCGGCTTGCCATCCGACAGGACCAGGAGGAGCCGGTGGCGGCTCGACCGTGCGCCGAGCTGAGCGGTGGCGTGGCGGATCGCGGCTCCCGTCCTCGTGAAGCGGTCGGGTTCGAGCGCCGAGATGCGGGCGCGGACCTGCCGCCCGTTCCGTTCGTCGAATCCCTTCACGGTGGCGACGGATACGCCGCGTGGCCCCTCGCCGGAGAACGCCAGCACCCCGTACGGATCGCCAAGGGCGTCGAGGGCCTCGCAGACGAGCAGCAGCGCTTCCTTCTCGACGTCGACGATACGCCGTGTGTCCGCCACCCAGCTGTCGGTGGAGCCACTCACGTCCACGAGCAGCAGGATCGAGAGGTCGCGACGCGCCGGCCGCACCTCCTCGTAGAGCCTGTCTTCCAGGGCGTGGCCGGCCTTCCGGTCGGCATAGGCCGTGACGTACGCCCCGAGGTCGATGTCCGGGCCGTCCGTCTGCCGGCCCAGTCGGGTCCGGTTGGGCCGGAGCCGCTCGAACTGTCGCCGCACCCGGCGGACCTCCCGTCCATGCTGCTTCAGCGCGGCGTCGGCCCAGGCCGCATCGCCTTCCGGAGCGGTGCGGGCCCGGACGATGGCCCGGCCGGGAAGGTACTGCTCGACCCGGTAGTCCCATTCCGGGTAGGAGATGCCGACCGCATTCGGAACACCCCCGGCCGTCATGGTGGTCCGCTCGGGCGGGTCGTCGCTGGCGAGGATCTCCTTCGGCGTGCCCGGGACCGGGACGACCCGGGCCTCCGGCAGCTCGGAGAGCGAGTCCGCGAGGTCGCCGGGATCCGCGTCGTCGTCACGGTCCGTCGGGCGCTGCAGTCCCATCGGGTCCTCCACCGACTCCTGGGGATCGTCGATCTGGACCATCCACATCCCCACCTGATCGTCGTCCTCGTCTTCCGGAGCCTGCCGGATGCGGGGTCGGCGCGAGAGCGTGCGGATGCGATTCGAGCGATCGGTCTCGTCCTCCTCCAGCGGGTCGATGCCCGCCTCCCTGAGCTTCAGGGCCGCGTCGGGGAGAGGTTCCACGATGCCCCACGCCTCTACGGGAGGAATGCCCCGATACCGCGCATTCTTCCCGTCGTCCCCGTAGCGGCTCTCCAGTTCGGCGGCCATCGTGGTTGCCCAGGCCAGTGAGTCCGACGGGGTCTGCGCGTGGGGGACGGTGGAGGGCCCGTCGGTCGGGTCCGATGCGAGCGCCTCCGCGACGATGCGCTCCACCTGCTCCTCCGGGCCCGTCAGCACCCGGGCGTGCGGCCGTTTCGCCAGGGAGTAGCGACGGGCGGCGCTCAGGTCGCTCCGGAGCCCGGGAAGATCACGCGCGACGTCGCGGTCGCTGCTGACCGCCTCGCTGAGAAGGAAGAGGTCTCGGACGAGGCGACCGTGTGGACCCGGGCCATCCGTCTCGAGAGTCGAGAGGAAGTCCGGCGTGCCCCGGCGGCATCGAGCCGCGAGCGACATCGTCCAGGCCCGGTAACGGGCGATCGCCTCTTCTTCACCATCGGGGGCGTCCAGAGTCGCGGGGAGCCGGATGCGCATGCCATCGGTCCATGCGACGGCGTGCTTCCGGACCATGTGGTTCGGGATCCGGAGCGCGACGCGACCGAACCAGTTAGGAACCGCCGGCGGCTCCGCCACCCCGATCGGCGGGGTCGTTCCGAAGACCGCACGCGTCAGGAGCTCCAGCCGATGCTTGACGTCGGTCAGTCGGACCTCGGGCGTGCCCTCCGTCCCCATGTGTCGTCGCCACAGCGAGGCGATGGTCGTCGTCGCGTGATGCGCGCCGTCGAGAATGACCTCTTCGGGCTCCGACACGGGGGCTCCTACTCCGTCAGGCCAGGGAGGCCGTGAGCAGGTCGCGGATCGCGGCAAGGAGCTCAGGGTCGTCCGTCAGCGGAG
>JBBDSM010000085.1:0-6305 GCA_040904945.1 Gemmatimonadota bacterium | reverse complement strand
GCGCACCGGACCCGTGCTGCGCACGGGTGGCCCACGAGCGCCACGACCCCGCCCCGTAGGCGGAGCGACGACTGCATAGCCAAAGCTACGCGGAGGAGCTACCTGCTAGACCAACGTCGACTCGCGGGTCTCGGGAGCCTCGTCCACGCCGCGCCCGGTCCACGAGATCCACGCGCCGGCGCCGAGCCCCGCGGTCATCGCCAGAAGACCCATCCCCCGGAGCGCCGCACCGATCTGCTGGTCCTGCGAGATTCGGCCGATGCGCAGCAGCATGACGGTCCAGTCGTGGCTGTCGACGTCGACCGGGCCGAAAGGCGACACCAGCGGGAGTGCCTGCGCCCTCGCGTCCGCCGCGTAGACGCCGGCGCCGACCAGCGCCGTGCCCATCCAGAACACGCACACGGCCGCGCCGAACGGATCGCGCTGCTTGATGAGGAGGTACGCTCCGGCCGCCGCGGGTATCCCGATTTCGAACACGGTTCCTCCGGCCGTCGTCAGGATCCGACTGCCGAACCACATGAAGGCCGCATGCCCCATCTCGTGGAAGGCGAGGTTGATGCCCGAGAAGATGGAGGCATACGTGGGATCGGTGAGGTACCGGTGGAGCATCCACGCGAGTACGAGGAGGACCGGAATGCGCAGCCAGTTCTTGTTCACGCCTTGATCCTTTGGTTCGAACGCCCCGCATTTCACCGGACGCGGTCCGGTCGTATACTCACGTCGCGTCGATCACGACGCCCGCCAAACGTCATTCCATCTCAGACGAGATCATAGAGACGATGAACGATCGCGCCAGCACGCTTCTCCAAGGCCGCCGCGAGCGGATCGAGCGCCTTGTCGGCCGAAAGCTGGGGAAGCCCAGCGCCGACTCGGCGGATTCACTCCCGCGCACGAACCGGGCCTATCTGCTCGACGAGGCGAAGGATCTCTACTGGAACGAGCTCGAGTGGGAGCGCATCACGGACGAGGAGGCCCTCGACGAAGGACCGCTCACCGAGCTGATCTTTCCGGGCTTCCTCGCCTACGTCCGCGGACTGCTCCTGAGCGAGGTGATGCCGGACGCGAAAGCGCCCGCCAACCCGCGTCCCCAGGTCGTCGAAGACATCCTGTCGTTCCTGGCGGGCCGCGTGGTCGAGCTCCAGGAGGAGATCGATGCCCCCGGCGACGACGGCGAGGGCGGCGTGGAAGGCGATCGTGACGCGACCAGCCATCTGCTCGACCTCGTCTTGTACGTCTTCCACGAGCTGACGCTCGGGGAGATCGAGCGGGTCGAGGCCGACCGACACGCGTCGACCTGACTCATGGCTCCGCCGCGCCGCGCCCGCTCCGAAGCGTCCCGGACGCCCACCTGGGCGGGGTAGGAGCGCGCGCCGATGGGGTTCGGATCCGGTCCGCGGCCGGGCAGGGCGTACCTAGCCGGGTCTCCGATGCTCGTCGCGCACAGGGGCGGATCGAAGATCGTCCCGGAGAACACGCTGACCGGCTTCCGCGATGCGGTCGAGACGTGGGACGCCGACATGCTCGAGCTCGACGTGCAGCTGACGCGCGACGGGGTTCCCGTTGTGATCCACGACGCGACGGTCGACCGGACCACCGACGGCACCGGTCCGGTGCGGGGCCACACCGTCACGCAGCTCAAGGCGCTCGACGCGGGGGCCGGCTTCCGAGACGCGCAGGGCCGGCCGGCGTTCGCCGGGCAGGGCATCCGGGTGCCTACGCTGGACGAGGTCCTCGACGCCTTCCCCGACGTCTGGATCAACATCGAGTCGAAGGCCGCGAGTGCCGCGGCCCCGATCGTGGAGACGGTGCGCCGGCACCGGGCGGAGCATCGCGTCCTGGTGGCGGCCGAGTACGAGCGTTGGCGCCGTGGGGCGCGCGGCTACCGAGGGCCGTGGGGCGCGAGCCGGCACCACGTGCTTCTCTTCCGGGTACTGTGCGGTCTGCCCCGGGCGGCCGGGTACACGCCGCGGGCGGACGTGCTGCAGGTGCCCGAGAGATGGAAGGGAAGGCCCATCGTGACCCCGCGCTTCATCGAGCAGGCACATCGCAAGAATCTACCGGTCCAGGTCTGGACCGTGGACGAACCGGCCGACATGGTTCGGCTCCTGGAGTGGGGCGTGGACGGCATCCAGACCGATCGTCCCGACCTGCTTGCGGCCGTGCTGCACGAGCGCTTCGGGCGGCCCGCCCCGCCGGGGCTGCTCCGGTGACGCTGAAGAGCGCTGGTCACGTGGTCGCCCGGGCCGTCGAGGGGCGCCCGGCCGAGTCCGTGGTCCGGGCGTTCGGCCAGGCGTGCTCGAGCGAGGGCGCTCCCGGACCCGGCGACACGGTGGTCCTGGCTCTCTCCGGGGGACTCGACTCGACCGCGCTCTTCCATCTCATGCGCTTCGCGTGGCCGGCGACGCACCCGGCTCCACGGCTCGTGGCGGCCCACTTCGATCACCGCATGCGGCGGTCGAGCCGTGCCGACGCGCGTTGGGTCCGGGGGCTCGCGGCGGCCTGGGACATCGAGCTCGCCGAGGGCGTCGCCGACGCCCCCCTCCGTTCGGAAGCAGAGGCGCGCGACGCCCGCTACGCTTTCCTGGGCGACGTGGCCGAGCGCCACGGCGGGGCGACGGTCGTCACCGCGCACCACGCCGACGATCAGGCGGAGACGGTGCTCTTCCGTGTGCTGCGGGGGACCGGGTCCGGGGGGCTCCGCGGCATCCGTGCCGTCCATGCGGACGGGCTCTGGCGCCCCCTCCTCCGGAGTTGGAGGGAGGAGTTGCTCGACTATGCGAACGCGGTCGGCCTGGGCTGGCGAGACGACCCCACCAACGTCGACCTCGGATACGCTCGGAACGCGCTCCGCCATCGGATCCTTCCCGACGTCGAGCGCCTGGTGGCGCCCGGCGCGAGGCGCTCCCTGGTGCGGCTCTCCGAGCGGGCGGCCCGCGACGAAGAGGCGTGGGACAGCCTCCTCCCGAGCCTCATCGCGTCGCTGGCCCCGGAGTGGGACGCCCGCGGGGTGCGGCTCGACCGGGTTCCGTTGGCCGCCCTCCATCCGGCGGTCCGTGCGCGGGTTCTGCGGGCGTTGATGCTCGAGCTCGGGCTCCGGCCGGACGCGCGCCGAACCCGGCTGGCCGTCGACTTCGCCGCTTCGGCCGAGAGCGGCCGGAGCATCGATCTGGGCGACGGCGTGACACTCCGTCGGGACCTCGAGCGTCTGACGCTGGCCCGCGCCGACGAGAGCCTCACGAAGCGCGACCGCCCGCTCGTCATCCCGGGACTTTCATCCGGCACCGGCGAGGCGGTCCTCGCGGGTCGTGTCGTCTGGGTGGGATGGGGTGAGGAGGTAACGGGCCGGGCGACCTCCGTGGAGCGTTTCGTCGGGGGCGAGCTCCGTTTTCCTCTGGCGATGCGGGCCTGGGAGCCGGGCGATCGCATGCGCACCTCCGCGGGGAGCCGCAAGCTGAAGCGGATCTTCCTCGAGGCGCGCATCCCGGCGCCGGAGCGCCGTGCCGTGCCGGTGCTCGCAGACGCCGAAGGTGAGGTCCTCTGGATTCCCGGTGTGGCCCGATCGAAGGTCGCGACGGCCCGATCGGGCGACGGGGTTGCCGAGTCGCTTCCCATCGGAGTCGCATGACCGAGCTGGATCCGCGACGCGCCGGGGCGCCCGAGCACCGCGTCGTCTACGACGTCGACACCATCGCCGAGCGCGTGGCCGGGCTCGCGCGCGAGGTCGAGGCGTGCTACGGACCCGAAGACCGGCTTCTTCTCCTCGGCGTCCTGAAGGGGTCGTTCGTATTCATGGCGGACTTCGCGCGTGCGCTCGACCTTCCGGTCCAGATCGACTTCATGACGGTATCCAGTTACGGTGACGGAACCGAGTCGAGCGGAACCGTTCGGGTCGAGGGCGAGCCCCGGCTACCGCTCGAGGGTCGCAACGTGCTCCTCGTGGAGGACATCGTGGACTCGGGCATCACCCTCGAACACGTGGTCGCGCTGCTCCGGGAACGGGGCGCGCGGACCGTGGAAGTCGTGGCGCTTCTCCACAAGCGACTCGCCTCACCGGACCCCGAGCCGCGCTTCGTCGGTTTCGATGCACCCAATACGTTCCTCGTGGGGTATGGGCTGGATCGCGCCGAAGACTTTCGCCATTTGCCATATATCGCGAGCCTATAGGGGCCTGTCCGAGCGCTCCGCCGGGCTCCTTCGAGTGAAGTGTGATGCCTGACAACCAGCCAAATCGCCCCGATCCCGACAATCGCGTCGGGCGCCTGTCCAAGAACGCAGCGTTCCTCATGATGATGGCGCTGATGCTTCTGCTTGCCATCCAGATGGTGCGGGGGCAGGGAGAGGTCGTCGCCGACTTCACCTACACGGAGTTCCGCGAGCACCTCGAGGATGGGCGCGTCCATAGCGTCGTCTTCCGGGACCGCCAGCTCGAGGGCGAGCTCACGCAGCCCGTCATCCGCGAAGGCCAGGAGTACACGCAGTTCGAGACCCGCCTTCCCGGCGAGGTGACCGACGGTCTGCTGGAAGAGCTCGCGCAACGCGACGTCATCGTCGATTCCGAGGCGACCGATACCGGATGGGGCACGCTCCTCCTCACGGCGCTCCCATGGCTCCTCTTCATCGCCTTCTGGATCTGGATTTTCCGGACCATGCAGGGCGGGGGGAACCGCGCGTTCCAGTTCGGTCGGTCCAAGGCGAAGATGATCTCGCCGGACACGCCCAAGGTGACGTTCGCCGACGTCGCCGGCGCCGACGAGGCGAAGGAGGAGCTGCAGGAGATCATCGAGTTCCTCAAAGATCCGGCGAGGTTCTCGCGCCTCGGCGGACGGCTGCCCAAGGGCGTGCTCCTCGTGGGCCCACCTGGAACAGGAAAGACCCTTCTCGCCCGCGCCGTCGCCGGCGAGGCCGCTCGTCCCTTCTTCCAGATGTCCGGCTCCGACTTCGTCGAGATGTTCGTGGGTGTGGGTGCGTCCCGCGTCCGTGACCTGTTTGAGCAGGGGAAAGCGCACGCTCCGTGCATCATCTTCGTCGACGAGATCGACGCCGTGGGGCGCCACCGGGGCGCGGGCCTCGGCGGCGGGCACGACGAGCGTGAGCAGACGCTGAACGCGCTCCTCGTCGAGATGGACGGCTTCGAGTCGAACGAGGGCGTCATCCTCCTCGCCGCGACCAACCGTCCGGACGTTCTCGATCCGGCGCTCCTCCGGCCCGGGCGCTTCGACCGACAGGTCGTCGTGGACTCGCCGGACGTGAAGGGCCGTGAGGGCATCCTTCGGGTGCACGCGAAGAAGCTGCCCTTGGCCGAGGACGTGGAGTTGTCGCTCATCGCCCGGGGAACGCCCGGTATGAGCGGAGCGGACCTGGCGAACATCTGCAACGAGGCCGCGCTCCTCGCGGCGCGGCACGGGGCCGACAAGGTCACCATGGACGACTTCGAGCTGGCCAAGGACAAGGTCATGCTCGGTGCCGAACGTCGGAGCCTGGTGCTCACCGACCGTGAGCGGAAGCTCACGGCGTATCACGAGGCCGGACACGCCGTTCTGGGGCTCAAGGTTCCGGGGCTCGATCCGGTTCACAAGGTGACCATCGTCCCGCGTGGACGGGCGCTCGGGATCACCGCCAGCCTGCCCGAGGAGGATCGGCACTCGTACACCCGGGACTGGATGGAAGGGCAGCTCGCGATGCTGTTCGGAGGCCGGGTCGCCGAGGAGATCATTTTCGGCGAGCGCGACGTCACCACCGGAGCCGGCAACGACATCGAGCGGGCGACCAACATGGCCCGCCGCATGGTCACGAGCTTCGGGATGAGCGAGGTGATCGGGTTGGTGGCGATCGACGAGAGCGAGCACGAGGTGTTCCTCGGGCGCGACCTGTCCCAGCGTCGCCAGATCTCCGAGCACACGGCGCGTATCGTCGACCAGGAAGTGAAACGGATCATCGACGAGGCGCACGAGAAGGCGCGCGAGGTCATCGACCAGAATTGCGACCTGCTCGAGGCTATCGCCCAGGCGCTGCTCGAGCGCGAGACCCTGGACCGAGACGAGATCCAGATGCTCGCACGCGGGGAAACGCTGCCGCCCATGCCGGAGCCGGAGATCGAGAAGCCGGGGCAGCAGGCCAAGGTGGCCCGCCCGGCGAAGGAGAAGTCTCCGCGCCCGTTCGGCCTACCCGGTGGCGAGGGCCCCCTCCCCGGGCCCGCTCCGGGCGTCAGGGACGAGCCTGAGGCGGACGAGGTGCCGTAGCAGCCCGTGGCAGAAGTCTGGTGGGCCGCGCACGAGGGTCTTGCGGATATCAGACAAGGAAGGACG
>JBBDSM010000084.1:0-6335 GCA_040904945.1 Gemmatimonadota bacterium | reverse complement strand
GGCTGGCTGAACTCCTCCACGACGTCGTTCATGTTCAGATAGACCACGGCGGCCCATACGGCCAGCGTGATCACGATCAGGATGACGCCGGTCTTGAAGTCGATGCGGGCGTCCCGGATCCACTTGAGCATGGTGCTGTCCCGTCGAAGGGGTGGGCGGCGTGCGTGGATTCTCCCCGATACTCGGCTCCGGACAGCGCGCGGACAAGCCATGGTCGAGCGCCCGGCGCGATTCCTTGCCGCTCCGGAAACCGTGACCTACGTTCGCTGCCGTCGCCCTTTTGGGGTGCGTTCGACCACTGACCCGGGATGGTACCATGGCTCCGCTTTCGCGCTCTTCGCTTCTGTTCCTCGGGCTCGCAGGGCTGGTCGCCTGCGGACCCGACGCCCCTGAGATCCCCACCAGTGACGGCTCCGACGAGCAGCTCATTGCGCGGGCCGCCGCGCTCGAGCTCGACACCGAGTACGTACCGCCCCCCGGCGAGGCGCTCCACCACCAGACCTCCGGCTTCGCCAAGATCCTTTGCTCGGCCGTGTTCATCACGGGACTCGACCCCGACGATGCCGCCGAGAACGTCGGAGGCTTCATCGCGCCGTTCGACGAGCGCCAGCATGTGGTCGACACGATCGTCGACTTCGATCGGCAGAGGGTCTCGCTCACGCTCCCCGACGGGGTGACGCGAACAGCGAAGCGTTACGCGAACCAGGGATGCGTGGCGCACCCCATTGGAGAGGACTCGGTCTACTTCACGCCGAGCGAGGTCGCGCGTAACCTGCCGCCGGCCGAGACCACGCCCTGGCCCATGGGAGACGTCCTGTCCGACGAGCCGTTCCCGGCCGAGGTCGATATGGAGCTGGTCGAGCGGGCGCTCGACGTAGGCTTCGGTCCGCCCGAGGCACAGACCCTCGGACTGGTGGTCACGTACAAGGGCCGCATCCTGGGCGAGCGTTACGGCGAAGAGGTCGATCTCCACACGCCGCTCGAGAGCTGGTCGATGACCAAAAGCCTGACCGGCACGTTGGTCGGCGTCCTCATCGAGCAGGGCGCCTACGAGCTGTGGCAACCCGCGCCATTCCCCGAATGGCAGGAGCCCGGGGACCCGCGCCAGGAGATCCGCATCGGCGACATCATGAGGATGTCGAGCGGCCTCCGGATCAACGCTCCGGCCGATCCGGACTACGACGACAGCATGTACGCCGACCACTACTACCTCTACACCGGCACCACGAACTCCTACGAGTGGGCCGCGACCCGCCCGCAGCAGTGGCCGCCGAACACGGTCGGCCGCTACCGCAACACCGATCCGGTGCTCGGCAGCTACCTGGTGCGGCTGGCCGTCGAAGCGCGCGGCGAGGACTACCACTCGTTCCCCCAGCGGGCGCTGTTCGACCGGATCGGCATCCGGGACGCCATCATCGAGACGGACCCGTACGGGAACTTCCTGGGCCAGGGGTTGGCGTTCATGCCGGCACGGGACTGGGCGCGGCTCGCCAACCTCTACCTGCAGGACGGCGTCTGGGACGGCGAACGCATCCTTCCCGAGGGATACGTCGATTACGCGTCGACCGTTGCTCCGGCGTGGGAGGCCGACGGCCGGCGCGTATACGGCGGCGCGTACTTCTGGGTGAATGGGGAAGGGGGGCAGGGGCTGCCCACCACCTCGTACAGCATGCGGGGCGCGGGTGGTCAGAGCACGACCATCATCCCGTCGCACGACCTGGTCGTGGTGCGCATCGGCAAGTACACGGGCTCGGGCCCGGGCGGGCAGGCGCTCCGTGAAGCGTTCGAGATGCTCCTGCAGGCCGTGCCGGCCGTCGAGTGACTTCGGACGGGATGAAGGAAGAGGGAGGAGGCGAGCGACGCGAGCTTCCGCTCGTGGGGCGTGCCCGCGCCCACGGCGATCGCACCGCGATCCGGGCGACGGAGGGCTCGTTCACTTACGACGATCTGATGAGCGCGTCGGAGGCGGTGGCCCGGGCGCTGCTCGGGGAGCGGGACGACCTCGGAGAGGACCGGGTGGCGTTCCTCGTCCCACCGGACTTCCAGTATGCCGCCGTGCAGTGGGGGATCTGGCGCGCCGGAGGGATCGCGGTTCCCATGGCCGTGTCACACCCTCCCCGGGAGCTGGCGTATGTCCTCGAGGACGCGGATCCGGTCGCCGTCGTAGCGCATCCGTCGTTGATGGAACGACTCGGTGAGGCGCGGGGCCTGCCCGTCCTGTCGAGCGCGGCGTTGGTCGGCGGCGCGGCCGGTGGGAGGTTCGGCGCGAGCCCGGAAGGATCCGCCCTCCGTGTCCTGCCCGACGTCGACTCCTCCCGCCGAGCGATGATGCTCTACACGAGCGGCACCACCGGCCGGCCCAAGGGGGTCGTCACCACGCACGCCAACGTCGAGGCGCAGGTGCGCTCGCTCGTGGAGGCGTGGGCGTGGACCCCCGAGGATCACATCCTCCTGACGCTTCCGCTCCATCACGTTCACGGCATCGTGAACGTGCTCACCAGCGCACTCTGGTCGGGAGCTCATTGCACCATCCTGCCCAACTTCCAGGAGGCGGCGGTCTGGAACGAGATCGCACGCGACGATCTCACGCTCTACATGGCGGTGCCGACGATCTACGCCAAGCTGCTCGCGGCT
Organism: Gemmatimonadota bacterium; assembly: GCA_040904945.1. GTDB lineage: Bacteria > Gemmatimonadota > Gemmatimonadetes > Longimicrobiales > Gaopeijiaceae > JAWLHJ01. The sequence continues at coordinate 3,701 of JBBDSM010000084.1, read as the reverse complement.
TGGGAGCTCGCGCCGCCCGAGCGTCGCCAGGCGTGGAGCGAGGGGTGTCGGAGTCTGCGCCTCATGGTGTCGGGTTCGGCCGCGCTTCCGGTGAGCATGCTCGAGCGATGGCGGGAGGTGAGCGGCCACACCCTACTCGAGCGGTACGGCATGACCGAGATCGGCATGGCGCTCTCCAACCCCCTCGAGGGGGAGCGCCGTCCTGGCTTCGTCGGTCGGCCGCTGCCGGGCGTCGACGTCCGACTCGTCGGGGAGGACGGGCGCCCCGTCGACGATGGGGAGCCCGGCGAGATCGAGGTCCGCGGCCCCACGGTGTTCAGCGAGTACTGGCGCCGGCCCGACGAGACCGAGGCGTCGTTCCATGACGGGTGGTTCTCCACCGGAGACATGGCGGTCCTGGAGGACGGGGCGTACCGGATCCTCGGCCGGAGCAGCGTGGACATCATCAAGACGGGCGGCTTCAAGGTATCGGCGCTGGAGGTGGAGGAGGTGCTCCGCACCCACCCCAGCGTGGCCGACTGCGCCGTCGTCGCGGTCCCCGACCCCGAGTGGGGCGAGCGGGTGGCCGTGGCGCTCGTGCTGGCGGCTGGAGTGTCTGAACCGCCCGGCGGGACGGAGCTCCGGGCCTGGATGAAGGAGCAATTGGCGCCCTACAAGGTCCCCTCGCTCTTCATGACCCTCCCCGAGCTCCCCCGAAACGCCATGGGCAAGGTCACGAAGCCGGCGGTGCAGGAGCTTTTCGCCGAGGACGGCGCCGGAGTCGATCCCGAGTGATCGCCGCCGCCCTCTCCATCGCGGCGATCGTCGTGGCCATCGCCGTGGGGACCCTCGGACGCGTCAACGTCGGCCTCGTGAGCATCGCGTTCGCGTTCGTCATCGGGCGCTTCATGGTGGGCATGGCCCCGGGAGAGATCGTCGGGGGATGGCCCCTCGGGCTCTTCTTCATGCTCCTCGGCATGACGCTGCTGTTCGGTATTGCCCGCGTGAACGGGACGCTCGCGATCCTCGCGGAGCGGGCGGTCGCGGCCACCGTCGGTGAGACCCGGCTCATCCCGCCGGCGTTCTTCCTCATGGCGGGCGTGATCGCCGCGGTCGGTGCGGGTAACATCGTCGTATGCGCCATCGTGCTGCCCATCGCCCTCACCGTGGCGGTCGATCACCGGATCTCGCCGCTCCTCATGGCCACCATGGTCATCGCCGGGTCCAACGCAGGCGGGCTCTCTCCGCTGGCCCCGACCGGCATCATCGCGAACACGTTGAGCGCCGAGCAGGGCTTCGACATCGCGGCCCCCATCTTCATGAAGCAGATCATCGGGCAGAGCATCCTGGCGGTGATCCTCTACTTCGTGCTGAAGGGGCACCGGTTGGAGCGAAGGGACACGGCTGCGGGCGGGACAGGGGCGCTGAACCCCGCCGGGCTCGATCGCGCTCAGAAGACGACGGTCGCCGTGCTACTCGCCGTCGTTGCGTGCATCGTCGTGCTCGGCTGGGACATCGGCCTCACCGCCTTCGCCGGCGCCGTGGTCCTCCTGTTCCTCAGAGCCGCCAAGGAGGTCGAGGCATTCCAGGCCATCCCCTGGGTGACGATCACGCTCGTCTGCGGCGTGACCGTGCTGGTGAACGTGGCCGAGCAGGCGGGCGGCATCGAGCTGCTGGCGGACGGGTTCACGCGCATCATGAACGAGCGCACGGCGGGGCCGGTCATGGCGCTGATCGGTGGCACGCTTTCACTCGTCTCGAGCGCATCGGGCGTGGTGCTCCCCACGCTCATCCCGACGGTGCCGGGGCTGGTCGCCGAGACCGGGGGAGACTCCACGCGCATCATCTCGTCCATCGTGATGGGCGCGCATATGGTCACCAACAGCCCCATTTCGACGCTCGGGGCCCTGGCCGTGGCGTCGGCGGGCTTCGGCGTGGACCGGGAGCGGCTCTTCCGTCAGCTCTTCGCCGTGGGGATCGCGGGCATCTTCTTCGCGGCCGCGATCGTGTATCTGGGGATTGTGTGATGTAGGTAGGGGAATGACCATGTCCAACATTTCTATCATTGCGCCGGATAAGGCCACAGGCCTCAGAGGCCTTCTCTTTCGGTGGGTCCGACGTCAGTACGGAGGTGTGGTTCCCGGCATCTTTCAGATCCTGGCGGTGGACATGCGGGTCGCCGGGGCTGCGGGTGCGATCTACGATCGGCTCCATCTGCGGCGGCGATCTCCGCTCAGCCGGCTCCAACGCGAGATGCTGGCCACCGTCGTGAACGGGAAGGTCGGAGGGGCTCCCTGACTGGGCTTGCACTCGGCGGCAGTTCGCCGTCTCACGGGGGATGAGCACCTGGCCCGGGACTTCGCAACCACGTGGCCGGAGTTCGATCTGGATCCGAAGACGAGGGCGATGCTCAGCTATGCGAGCAAACTCACCGAAGCTCCGAGCATGTTTGGCGCGAACGAGGTGGAGTCGTTGAAGGCGGTGGGGTGGGATGAACGCGCCGTGTGGGAGATCACGGCTCTCGCGTCCTACTTCAACTTCACGGGGCGCATGGAAGCGGCTTCGGGCCTGCCTCCCGACGACATTCCGCAGCGCGCTCGGTTCGCTGAGGGTCAATCCGAAACGAGCTGAGGGAACGGCGTCTACTCTGACGAGCGGCGCGGCCGCATTGGATGTGGCGACCGCCGACTACCGATCGGCCCCGCCCGCCCGGCGGTCCAGAATCCGGTCGATCCGCGCGACGACGTCCATGAGATGCGCCTCCGTGATGCGGTCCTCGGCGGCTTGGGCTCCCTGTTCGGCATCGGATCGCAACGCGGTGAGCTGCGCCCGCGCGAGTGGGCGAACGTCCAGCCGCGTCAGGTCCGCGTCATCGCTCGAAGGACCTTCTTCGGCGTCGTCGCTCATCAGCCACGCCATCCGCTCGAGGTAGGCGCGCTGGAGCGCCCGCCGGTAGGCGTCCACCGGAGCGCCGCCGGCGACGTCTCCCCAGATGGCGTCGCGGGTGTCGTCCAGGAAGTCCGCGAGGGGATACGGGTCCGGGTCCTCGGCTTCGAGCTCGCTCAGGATCGCCATGCGCTGGGGGTCGAGCAGCCGGTTCAGGATGCTCGCCTGCCGGTTGGACAGGGCGCGCAGCCCGGCCGGCTCGGGCCCGATGAGCTCGAGGATCCGCGGATCGTTGAGCCAGGTCGGGGCCTCGAACGCCTCCCGGGCCAGCCAGTCCATGGCCTCCTCCTGGCGTGCGCGCGGGAGCCCGTCGTAGACCGGACCGTCCTGGTCCGCGGTCTTGAGATCCACGTGGACCCCGCCGACGACGTTCAGCACGTGCCCGACGTAGCGGTTCCACTGGGTGAGGGCCTCGCCGTACACTTCCCGCAGGTCCGAGTAGTCCTCACCCGGCCGGGTGGTCCAGGCCACGAGGTTCGGCACGATGTGCCGCAGGTTCTCCATGCCGTAGCTGCTCGCGAGCACCGGGTCGTTGCCCATGTCCTCCGTCTGCGCACGCGGGTCGGAGACGCCGAGTCCGCCCTGCGGGAGGTAGCGGTACATCGGATCGTCGGCCCGATCCACGATCCAGCGGTCGAGCACGGCTCGCTCGTCCCCGGGTGTGGCCGCGTCGGGGATCACCCGGTATCCCCAGTTGACGGAGTAGTGGTCGTACGGCCCCACGTGGCGCAGGAAGTCGAGCGGCTGGAGGCCGTCCTCGGGCTGCGCGATGTAGT
>JBBDSM010000083.1:14429-35553 GCA_040904945.1 Gemmatimonadota bacterium | reverse complement strand
GCCGTGGTCGGCTGTGGCGCTCCCGGGGTACCCGTGCGCAGCACGGGTCAGGCCCTCCCCACTTCTTCAACAGCCTTCTAGGGGCATAAAAAAAGGGCGCCGCGGGAAGACCCCGCGGCGCCCTGAGACCCTCGGAAGGGCCGAAGTGCCTACATGCTACATCCCGCCCCGCTGGATGATGGCCTCCTGAATCTCGATGTAGGTGTTCGCGTTCTCGACGAGCTGCGAGAGGTTCACGTTCACCGACGCCGGGTACTGGCCGGACGAGTTCAGCAGTCGCAGCGCTTCCTGGAACTTCGGAAGCGTCGACTGGGCTGACTGGAGCGTCTGCGGCTCCTGCTCCTGAACGCCCTGCTGATACATGCTGAAGCCATGCCAGAAGTTGAGCTGCTCGACGAGCGGCTGCGGCAAGTTCGGTAGCTGCTTGGCAGCGCCCATACCCTGGATCGCGTACGCATAGTTGTCCTTCTGGTAGCCGTTCTGGTACGCCTCGTTGAAGATGAGGCGCCCCGCCCGTTCGGCCTGCTGCGGGTTCCCCTGGGCGACCTCGCTCAGGATCGCGACGGCGTCCTCGATGCGGCCCGCCTGGATGAGCCAGTTGCCCTGGCGCAGAGCGGCGCTCGGATGGTCGGGATTGATCTCACGCACACGACCCAACGCGGTGATCGCGTCGTCGAGGCGATCCGACCGCTGAAGGGCGTCCGCGTAGATCAACCAGATCGTGTCATCCTGGGGATGCGTCTCCAGGACCCGCTCGCTCAACTCGATGGCCGATGCCAGGTCGCCCAACTGGACGTGCGCCGAGATGATGTTCCGGAGCTGACCAGCGCTGGTCTCGGCACCCTTCGCCTCGTAGACCCGGGTGTAGGCCTCGATGGCCTCGCGATAGTACTCGGCCGCGGCCGGAGAGATCGTACCGCTGTCCTCCTGCTCGGCGCCCACGGCCTGCTCTTCCTGAACCTTCAGAGCCGCGGAGAACGCGAAGCCGCCGTACTGCTCCCAGAGGTCGACGTTCTCACCATCGACGTCGAGACCGACCTGGATGAAGTCCATGGCGCCGACGGGGTCGCCGGCCTGGGCCAGGTCGTACGCAATCCGCATGCGGATGGCGGTGTTACCCGGCTGGAGCTCGAGGTACTGCGAGTAGTAGTCACGCGCGAGGTCGTTCTGGCCGGTCGTCGCCGCGATGTACCCCGCGAGCTGGAGCGCGTCCTCGTGGAACGGATCCGCCTCGAGCACGACCTGGAGCTCGGAGAGCGCCTCCTCGAAGTTCTCCATCTCGTAGTAGATGCGCGCCCGCTGATGCCGGACGCTGACCGCCGCCGGGTTGATCTCGATGGCCTCGTTGCAGTTCCGGAGCGCGTTCTCCCACTGCTGGCTGCCCGCGTAGTCCGCGCAGATAGCCGCGGAGCGGATCTGCGTGTTGTAGCGGTCGAAGGCGTTGAAGATCTCCTGGGCCGCCTGCTCACGGCCATTCCGCGGGGCCGTGAACTCGGGGATGTCGAACGACTCGCTCGCCCCGATGTTCCACACCTGCGCGTTCACGACGTAGGACTCGTCAGCCTGCTCCGTGTACTGGGCGCACACGGCCACCGGCGCGTCGATCTGCGAAGCGAGCTGACGCGTGCGGATGCAGTTGAGGTCCTTCATGTCGATATCGAAGTCGTCGGCCGCGTCCTCGATGTCGCCACGGGGAATCGCCCGATGCGTCGCGAGGCCGTCGATCAACTCGCGCAGATCCTCGGACGCGTCGCGTCCGAAGTTGTCCCTCGCGCCCTCGAGCGGTTCGAAGTAGGGAACCAGGACGCGAAAGCGTCCTCCATCCTGAGCCTCGGCAACCGTCGCCGGTCCCAGGACCAGGGCGGCAGCCGCCACCGTCAGTACAATCTTTAGCCGTCCGAGCATCGTTCGTCTCCCCGGGATTGACCCGTTCTGTTCTTGGCCCGCTACGCAGGCCGGTCCGGTCCGGCAACCGGACCTAGAGTTCATTAATCGCATAACCCGACCGGGGGGCGGAGGTCCATACACCGTCCCCGGCCGGCGAAAAAGCGACCGCAAAGTACGGCTGGGGCCAAGGTCTCGCCAGGGTCGATGTTCCTCCGTCTCCCCGCGCCTCCCGTCGTCGACCGCTTCTACATCGAGCACCCGTCCGGGTTTCAATCGGTGGACGCGTCGAACGGACCGTCGAACGCCTCGAGCCGGGCGCGGTGTCCCTCGGGAAGGGCCATGGACCGGCCCGCCTCGTAGTCGAACATGACCTGGACGGTCGTGCCGCTCACGAGCAGCGCCCCATCGTCGGAGCGAACCTCGTAGTCCAACTCGAAGTGCTTTCGCCCGAGTCGGCTCGCTCGCACACCGACCCGGACGGTCTGCGGCCACAGGACACGCTTGTGCCAGCGAATGCGGGCCTCGGCGAGCACGTGGTCGACGTCTTCGATGCGTCCCCTTCCGAGCACGTCGGTGTAATAGGCCCACCGGGCCTCCTCGAAGTACATGAGGGCCTCGGAGTGGTGGGCGTGCCCCCCGACGTCGATGTCGCGGAAGCGGACCGTGACGGAATGGTGGAAGCGGAAGCCGTCGGAGCGGTCGGTCACGGCGATACCTCGGGTGGAGCGTGGGGGGAGGGAGGCCTGACCGGCCTCGGCCCCACGATTCTCTCACCCGTTCGCTCGTGGGGGAACCCTCTACCACGGGCTGCTAGCCCCCGCTCAGCCCCCGCGCAGGATCTCGATCCCTCCGGACCCCGTGTCGACGGACAGGCGTCCGCCCCCGTCCCCGATCCGCCCGCTCACGTGATCACGGCGCGCAGAGCGGACCTCCATGGGAAGCTCGACCTCGATCCTGCCGCTCCCCGTGTCGAGCTCGACCTCGGCGCTGAAGCCGTCCGGCACCCGGACGGTGACCGAGCCAGAGCCGGTATCGACCACGAAGCGCTCGATGTCGGCCAGGAGCTCCACCTCGATCGCTCCGCTGCCCGTGTCGACCTCCACGTCCGGGCTGCGCACGCCGGTGACGCGGATGCCGCCCGACCCGGTATCGACCCGGAGGCGCCGTGCCTCGACACCATCGACGACGATCCGGCCCGAGCCGGTATCGAGTTCCACGTCGTCGCCGACGATCCGCGCCGCGTCGATGAGGCCCGAGCCCGTATCGACCAGGACGTCGCCGCGGACGTCGCGGACGTCCACGCGTCCCGATCCCGTATCGATCACGAGCGCGCCCGTGATGTCGGACACGTTCACGCTTCCGGAGCCCGTATCGACGCGTAGGTCGCCGCGCACGCCCCGCGCGTCGGCACGGCCCACCGCCAGATATACCTCCATGTTCCGACCGGTGGGGACTTCGACGACGAGGTCCGCCCACGCCTCGAGGCCGTCCCCCGAGCCACGCACGCTCACGCGGTCCCCGTCGCCGCGACCGCCATCCGAGAAGGTCCCGTCGGAACGCACCCTCAGATTCGTACTGGATCCGCGTCCCATCTCCGGATACACGATCTCGTCGGACGGATAGATCACGCGCAGCGTACCCCGACCACCGATGGGGCCGGTCTCGATCACGAGGCGCGCGGCGTCGCGGCCGCCGCGGTTGACGCGCACGACCACCTCCGACCCGCTGCCCGGAACGACCCCCACCTCACCCGCCAGGTTGTAGATGGCCACCTCCGTTCCCGAGATGCGGTGCACCTCCTGGCCCTCGACCAGGGACGGCGCCGACACCGTGAGCGCGAGGCCGACCACGATCAGCGATCCGGCCCTCATGGGGCCGCGGCGCGTCGCTGCGGCCTTGTGTCTTCCGAGCTTCCTCATGTACCCCTCCCTTCCCTTGTCGACATCGTCATCGTCACCGGATCCGGATGGATCCGTTGACCGTCTTGATCCGGATGGTCGGCCCGCCCTGGCCCAGCGTCCCGGTCGCGTGGCCGCGCCCCATGCGCCCGAGGGTGATGGGAAGCTCGGAGTCGAGCCCGCCGTTCAGCCAACGCACGTCCAGGTCGGCATCCACGTCGTCGGGGAAGTCGAGCGAGATGCGTCCGTTCACGGTCTCGAAGTCGACTTCACCCGTGGGCGCGTTGCCCATCCGGGCTTCGATGGAGCCATTGACCGTACGCGCGCGTGCCGAGCCGGTGGTCGACACCTCGACTGCGCCATTGACCGTTTTGGCCACCACATCGGACTCGAGCTCGGCGGCCTCCACCGATCCGTTCACCGTCCGCCCGTGGAACGGCACGCCACTCGGCACCTCCACCCGGAACTCGACCTCGACGTCGTTCCGTCGCGTGCTCATATGTCCTTCGTCCCCGGGCGCGCAGACGTTCTCATCCGACCCGGACGGGGTCGGGTAGACGGCGCAGAAGGTGATTCCACCATCGTGCTCCACACGCTCGACGCGCACCGTCGCGGGATCGCTCCGCCGGCCCCGGATGGTCGCCGTGACCACGACCTCCGAACCGGCCGCACGCACCGCGTGGACCGACCCGTTGACGCCCTTGATCTCGAGGACGCCACCGGCGGGCATCGGACCGCGCCACGCGAATGCCTCCTCGCTGCCCCGACGCACCTCCACCCGAACATCTCCATCGTTTGCCGCGAGGTCGGCCACCGCGAGCCCCCCGATGGTCATGAAGCCCACCGTCGAGAGCGCCACCCACCGCCCGACCGTCCAGCCCTTCCGTCCCGTTCCCGTCGTCGATCCCATCATCCTCTCCTCCTCGTCGTCGTCCATTTTCAACGTCCTCCTTCCCTGGTCAGACGGATCTCTCCGTCGAACGCCTCTACCACGATCTCCGCGTCGCCTCCTCCCACCGTGAAATCGAACGCCCGACCGCTCGTGAATCCCGACACCATCACGGGAAAGTCGGACTCGAAATCGCCGTGGAACGTCGACACACGAACGCGCGCACTCAGCTCCGCCGGGAGCGCCAGGAGCGCGTCGCCACTGTGGAGGTAGAAGCGGTAGGCCCCGCCGCTCAGCACCGCGCCGGCGAAGTCGATGTCCCCGGATTGCGTCTCGGCCCTCACCGAGGGCGACACCGCATCGACGATCCTTATGTCGCCGTCGAGCGTGCCCGCCTCCACCGGACCCCGGGGGGCCGATACCGTGATGTCGTCGGCATGGGACGAGAGCACCACCGGCCCTCGCGTCGCTTCGGCCACGATCTCTCCTTCGATGGTCGTAGCGCGGAGTTCGCCGCCGGTCCCCTCGATGCGGACGTCACCCTCCACCGTGCCGATGGTCACCGCGCCCTCGCCACCCCGCACCGAGACGTCCAGATCGATGCCGTCCACCTGGACGTCGGCCCAAGCGGGCACGCGGAGTGACACGTCCATCGGACGCCGTCCCCCGCCGCGAGCCTGGGCCGTCACGACCACCCGCCCACCGGACCGTCGTACGGCCACGCGGTCGGTGCGGCGCCCGGTGCTGACCCCCAGTTCGGAGCCCGCGACGCCCTCGATGGACACGGACCCGCTCAGCCCCGTAACGACCACACGGTCGCCGCGGTCGAGCTGCAAGACGGTGTCGGTCACGACGTCGGGCGTGACCGGCGTCGTAAGGGCCGCGAGAAGCAGGAGCGCGGTGATCACCCGGCGCGCTCCACGATGCTCGCGATCTCGCGGAGGTACTCGAGCTTCCGCTCGTACGTGCGCTCCAGATGGTCGCGGACGAAATCGTTTTCCGGGTCCAAGGCGAGCGCTCGATACGAGTCCTCGATGGCGCGCTCGATGAGCACGAGATTCCGCTCGAGAACGTGTACGGTGCCAGGCTCCAGGCGATCGCCGCTGTCCGTGATCACCGACTCCAGCCGCTCGAGCTCGCTGGCGAGCGCTTCGGAGACCGGCCCGTCCGGGCCAGCGGTGGCGGCGCGAACCGACGTGGGCGAGGTCATCGCGTCGCTCCCCGCCATCACGGGCGCTTCACCCACGGCGCCCCGTCCCCACCAGGCCAACGAAGCGGAGATCGCGATCAGCACGACCGCGGCCGCGGCGAGCAGCGGGATCGACCTGCCGGCTCCGCCTCTCGAGCCACTCGCCGAGCCACCCCCCTCGGCCGCAATCCGACTCCGGATCCCCGGCCAGAGATCGGTCGCGGGCTCGATCGGTCTCAGCGTCCGGGCGGCACCCGCCACCTGCTCGAGGTCCTCTCTGACCTCCCGGCACGCCGCGCACGTCTCGAGATGGTCCTCCACGGCATCCAACTCGGAACCGGTCAGCCCTCCGTCGACGTGGGCGGAGAGCCGCTCGATAGTCCACTCGTGCAGGCTTCGTTCGGTCATCGCTCCAGATACTCCCGCATCAGCATTCGCGCCCTGTGCAACTGGGACTTCGAGGTCCCGACGGTCACGTCCATGAGATTCGCGATCTCCTCGTGGCTATAGCCTTCGACGTCATACAGCACGAACACCTCCCGCGCCCGCTTCGGCAACGTCCGCACGGCCGACTCCAGGTCGAGGCGGATCCCCGGGCTGGCCGCGCGCGGCGAGGCGGCCAGTCCGACGACGTCGTCTCCTCCCAGCTCGCGGCTCTGACGATTCCGGAGCGTGCCTCGCCGGGTCAGGATCAGGTTCACCGCCAACCGGTGCAGCCAGGTCCCGAAGCGGGCCTGCCCCCGGAACGTCGCCAACTTGCTCCACGCCCGGATGAAGACTTCCTGCGTCAGGTCGTCCGCCCACTCCCGGTCCACGAGACGGACGGCGAGGGCGTACACGCGCCCCACATGGGCACGGTAGAGCCGCTCGAACGCGTCCGTGTCTCCGGCCACCGCGAGCCGCACGTCATCCTCTTCCCTCTCCGCCGCCGCTGTCCCGCCCACGGGCCTCCCGCGATGGTCGTCGTCCATGGTCTGCGATCGCTCACCCGGGTGAGACAATTCGAACGCTCCCCGGGTTGGAATCCGTAGTCGAGGTCGTTGCGCCGGCGGCGCGCTTGGCGCACCATGACCGCTGACGAATCACCCCAGCCCCGTCCATGACCATGCAAGTCCTCCCCATTGATGTTACCGGTCTCGTCGCGGTCATCCTCGGGACCTCGATCGTCCTGATCCCCGTCATCGGCGTCACCGCCCGCTTCGCCCTGAAGCCCACGGCGGAGGCGTTCGCCCGCTTCTTCGACCATCAGGGCCTCGGCGACACCGTCCGCGTGCTCGAGCGTCGCATCGACTTCCAGGAGCACCAGATCGAGGCTCTCGAGGGCAGGCTCCGCCAGCTCAGCGAAGGGAGCGAATTCGACCGCAAGCTCCTCGAGTCCAGACAGCAGCCCACGACGTCCGACGAGCCGACCTCCCCGCCCACTACGGAGCTCGGATAGCTCGGGGTTCAAGGCCGGTGACGATGGACCGGTTCGCGTTCGACGGTCCCGCCGAGATCATCGCCCATCGCGGCTTCAGCGCGGCGGCGCCCGAAAACACGCTGGCGGCCCTGAGTGCGGCGATCGACGCCGGGGCCGACGCGCTCGAGTTCGACCTGCAGGTGACCGCCGACGGTGAGCCGGTGCTCTTCCACGACGACACGCTCGGGCGCACCACCGACGCAGAGGGCGACATCCGCGCGTGGAAGGCGGCCGAGTTGGCGGAGGTCGACGCCGGCTCCTGGTTCTCCGACGCGTTCCGGGGCGAGCCGGTTCCGCCACTCGAACGAGCGCTCGAGCTCGCCTCCCGATGGCATGGCCGACTCTATCCCGAACTGAAGGGCGTCTCGGCGTCCGGTGAGGTAGACCGCATCGTCGGCGAGGTCGTCCGCCACGGGTTGCTCGCGCGTACGGTCTTCATCGCGATGGACTGGTCCCTCCTGGACCGGGTCCGTACACACGAGCCGGACGCCGCGGTGGGGTACATCGTGAAGAACCCACGTCAGTTCGAGGCGGGGATCGACCGGGCGGGAGGAGATCCACTCGCGTTGCTGGACTTCGAGAAGTCGGTTCCCGTGCGGGATCGCGACGGCGCGGCCCGGGCCCGCGCGCTACGAATCCCGATGGCCGCATGGACCGTCGACGAGCCGCGGGACGCCGATCGGCTCCTGGAGGTCGGGGTGACCCGCATCACGACGAACCGCGTGGACCGCATGCTCGCCTGGCGCGCCGGACTCAGCAGCCGGTGACGGCTCCCGCCGAGGATCGCGCACGCTCCCGGAGCACCTTCTTGTCGAACTTCCCGGTGGCCGTACGGGGAATCTCGTCGACGAACACGACGCGGTCGGGTAGCCACCAGCGCGGAAAGAGATCGGTCAGCGGCGCGAGCAGCGCGTCGGGGTCGCGCGCCGCCTCCTCCACCACCACGACATAGGCCCAGGGCCGCTCCTGCCACCGGGCGTCCGGAACGGCGACGACGCACGCCTCTCGCACCCCCGGCCGGTCCATGAGGGCGTGCTCGAGCCGGACGCTGGAGATCCATTCGCCACCGCTCCGGATGAGATCCTTGGTGCGGTCCACCAGCCGGAAGTAGCCGTCCCCATCACGGGTCGCGACGTCGCCGGTCCGCAGCCACCCGTCGTGGAACGAGTCCGCCGACTCGCGCCGGTAGTACCCGGCCGTGACCCAGGGCCCCCTCACCTCGAGCTCTCCCGGAGTCTGCCCGTCATGCGGCACGTCGGCCCCGTCCTCCCCGACCAGGCGGGCCTCGACGAACGGCAGCGGCGTTCCCTGGCTCGTGCGAACGGGCAGCAGGTCCGCGTCGGACCGGTTGGCCATCGATGCCCTCGGATGCGTCACCATGCCGACCGGGGTCAGTTCGGTCATGCCCCACCCGGTCACGATCTCCACCCCGAGCTCGCGTCGGTACGCCTCGATGAGCGCCGGTGGGGACGGAGCGCCCCCGGCATGGATCCTCAGCTCCGGATGGAGCGCACGCGGTCTCGCTCGGAGCTCGGCCAGCAAGGCCATCCACACCGTGGGTACGCCGGCCGCGAAGGTCACCCCTTCCTCCGCCAACAGGTCCGCCAGGCGCGCCGCGTCCGGACGAGCGCCCGGCAGCACCAGCCCGGCTCCGGTCATCGCCGCGGCGTGCGGTAGCCCCCAGGCATTGGCGTGGAACATCGGGACCGCGGGCAGAACGACGTCGCGCTCGGAGATCCCGAAGCCGTCCGGGAGACAGATCGCCAGCGTGTGCAGGGCGATCGCTCGGTGCGTGTAGGCCACACCCTTCGGCTCGCCGGTGGTGCCCGAGGTGTAGCAAAGGGCCGCGTCGGCGTCCTCGTCGACCGGGGCCCAGATGGCCGGGGACGCGGCCGCCACGAGCTCGTCGAACGAATCCCAACCGGCGGGCGCGTCGTCCCGGCCGGACAGGCACACGAACCGTTCGACGCCCGCCGCCTCCAGGGACGAACGGTCGGCGGCCCGCGCTTCGTCCGGGTCGGCGAGCAGCAGCCGGGCTCCCCCATGGCGGACGATCTCCGCGACCTGTGCAGGTGCGAGACGGACGTTCACCGTGTGCAGGACGGCGCCCATGGCCGGCACCGCGAAGTAGAGTTGCAGATGGCGGTACCCGTTCCAGGCGAGCGTGGCGACCCGGTCCCCCTCCTCCACGCCCAGCTCGCGCAGCGCGGTCGAGACCGACCGGGCGTCGAGGCCGATGCGCGACCAGCTCCGGCGCTCGATCGCTGCCGCACCAGCCGTGACGACCTCCCGCTCGCCGAACAGCGCCGCCGCCCGCTCGATGAAGTGGGTCGGTGACAGCGGGTAGCGCATCATGGCTGGGCTTCCTTCACACCCTCCCGGGCCGTGGAAGGGAAGAGCAGCGTGAAGGTCGTCCCCTTCCCCACCTCCGACGCCACCTGGACCTCTCCACCGTGCGCGTCCACCACCCCTTTGACGATGGTGAGCCCGAGTCCCACGGAGCCCCGAGCGGAATCCTCCTTCTGCCAATAGCGGTCGAACACGTGGTCGATCGCCTCCAGTGGGATGCCCGGGCCCGTGTCGGAAACCCGGATCGCCACGCGCCCTTCGAGGCCCTCGGCAGAGAGCGTCACGACGCCGCCCTCCGGCGTCAGGCGCACCGCGTTGTCGAGGAGATTCGCGAGCGCCTGCAGCAGACGGTCCCGGTCCAGCCGCGCGTGGGGTCCGGTGTCCGGGACGTCCAGGACCAGCCGTACGCCCTTGGCCTCTGCCTGCTCGTGGAAGAGGTCCATCGCCTCCAAGAGTACGTCCGGCACGTGCTCGAGCGCCCTCCGCACGACCAGGAGGCCATCCTGGATTCTGGCCACATCGAGGAGGTCCTCGATGAGGCGGCTCATACGATGGGCGGCGCGCCCGATGATCTCCGCCTGACGCTTCCGTCCCTCGTCGTCGAGAGGGAGCTCCAGCAGGATGTCGGTCGCGCCGAAGACCACGCCGAGCGGATTCCGCAGATCGTGGGAGACGACCGAGACCACGTCCTCCCGCTGGCGGATCGCCTCCCGGAGTGCACGTTCCTTCTTCTGGACTTCGGTCATGTCCGTGAACGTCAGTACGGATCCGCGGAGCTCGGTTCCGTCGATGAGCGGCCGCTGAGCCCATTTGACGGGAAGAGCCGAGCCGTCGCGACGCCAGAGAACATCCACCCCGTGAGAATCTTTGGCCTCCCCGGCCGTGAGTCCGGCGAGCACCCGTGACGCGGACCGCTCGCGGGGAGATCCGTCGGGTCGGGAATGATGCAGGGTATCGTGGAAGTCCTTTCCGACAATGTCCCGCTCCGGATATCCAAGGAGATCGACGCCCGCGCGGTTCAGGGACAGGCAGTGTCCCTCCAGATCGATGCCGAGTACCCCGTCTCCGGTGGCTTCCAGGAGGGCGTCGATGTCACGGCGCGCACGCACCGCGTCCCGGCGACGCCCCTGCGCCTCGCGTGTGAGCCCCTTGAGCCTCAGGCCCACTCGTCCGACCAGGAGTGTCGCCCCGAGGGCGAGGGCGGCGAGCGCAACGCTGAGCCGGCCCTGGAGCGTCCGGGCCGCTTGCATGCGACTGCGACCGGCGAGCATCTCGCGCTGGATCGCGGCCTCGAGCAACTCCGTGCGGCGCTGGATCTCGGCGTAGTCGGCCCGGCTCCGCTCGAGCGCCGCGATGCGGAGAGCGGGATCATCCTGAAGGAGGACCGCCTGGTTGTCGACGTGCCAGCGCGTGGTCGCGGCCGACACCTGCGCCAGCCGCTCCCGGACGCCCGGCGTCTGGGGGTTGTCGGGATCGACCTCCAGGCTCAGGTCGGCCGACAGATCGCGTAGCCGAGCGAACACGGTGTCGCTTTCGGAGATCGCCCCTACGTAGGAGCGGCGGAACGAAGGATCCCCGGAGAGAACGAAGCCCTCGAACCTGGCCATCTGCCTCGAGTTCAGCAGGGAGAGCCGGGACCCGAGGTTGCTCGCGGGCTGGAGGACGTCGTTGATATGGTTCTGCGCGTCGACCACCCGGTTGCCCATGTAGGCAGGGAGAACCGCCAGCGCGATCAGCGCAGCCGCCACGAGCCAGAGCGCCCAGAGGCCCCGGGCGCGCAGCTCCACATCGTCTACGTCGTCACGACCGTCCGACCCGCGTCGCGTTACCATCGGTCACGACACCACACGTCCAGTCTCACCAATTCGAGGACCCGGGCCGCCGGACCGTTCCGGGGCTCGGGCATCCGAGGGGGATGCCCCGATCAGCGCGAACCGAGCGTGCCGAGACCGACATCGCCGAGCGCCCCGACGTCCCAGCCGCTCCCCGTACCGGAGGTAGGGAAGCCGTTGAGCGTGAGCAGATACGCGACGATCTCCACGTAACGCTCCCGCGGCAGGCTGTTCGGCGCGTCCTCGGGCATCGTCGCGGCCATGAGCTCGAACAGGTCGCGGGCCGTGCGGTTGCGCCAACGCGTCTGGAACGCCGTGTCGTTGAACTCGCCTGACGAGTGGCACGCCGTGCACGACGCGAGGAACGCGTTCTCGCCCCGCTGTGCTTGCTGGGCGGGGACCGCGGTCGACGAGGCGGGCGCGTCCGCTGAACGTGCGTCGACGGATGGCGGAGCCGTGGTGCCCGTCCCTGTCGCCGGCGGCGATCCCGAGGAGCAGGCCACCAGAACCATCGAGGGCGCTAGAGAAAGCAGGAGCTTGGAGATGCGCATGTGGCCGTGGAGCGAGGGTGATCGACTGCGTTACATGAGGCCTAACATGACCGGATCAGGACGGACCGGGCAAGCGCGGCGCCAACGATTGGATCAGGTCGGCGAGGCTGCGGAAGCGATCGGGGTCGTCCACGTCCAGTACCGGGCAATCCGCCGCGAAGGTCGGATCATCGGTGAGCACGGCGAGATAGCGTCCGGGAGGTCCGACCGCCGGGTCGCCGAACAGCGGTTGCTCGTGCGCCGCTGCGCGAAACACCTCGATGCAAGGATACGCGGCCGACTTGAACCCTTCGGCGACGACGATGTCCGCATCTCCGCCGAAGCGACGCACCAGGGTTTCGAGAGCCGGCTCGACGCCGCCGTCGGCCGGACCCCACTCCCCCATCACGGCAAACCGATCCGGACCCGCCATCACCACACGGGCCGCGCCGCCTTCGTGCCGATGCCTCCAGGAATCGGTGCCCTCATGGTCGAGCTCGAAGCCGTGACCATGCTTCACGGTGACCACCTCGTTACCACGCGCCACGAGTTCGCGGACCAGACCGACCACGGTCGTGGTCTTGCCGGATTTCTTCTTTCCGATCACGCAGACGACGGTGGGGCGTCCGGGCGCTTCCTCCACGGGAGGCTCCCCGTCCGGCGCGTCGGCCCGGGCGAGGTCGGCCGGCGTGTTCACGTTCACCAGCGCCGATGCCTCCTCCATCACGATGGTCCTTCCTCCCACCCTCTCGAAGAGCGCGTGGGCTCCTCGCACGCCGCCGTCCAGCAAACCGGCGGCCACGTCGCCGCAGGACGCACGGTAGACGGCGCAGAGCGGCTCGAAGCCGGGTGGCCCGTCCCGCCGCGGGGCTGCGGCCGACGCGTCGCCCAGCCCTTCGACGACCGATCGGACCACCGAGGCGTCCACCGTGGGAAGGTCGCACGCGAGCACGAAGACGGCCGAGGCACCGACGTCCCGGGCGTGGCGCAAGGCCGCCTCGATGCCCCCGAGCGGTCCATGGTCCTGACGGAGATCGGGAATCCGAACGGCCCCCTCGACCTCATGCCCGGGCCGGGACGAGACCACTACGACGCCGTCGCATACGGCGCGCAGGGTATCGACGGCGCGATCGAGCAGCCGTGCACCGCCGAGGAGCGCGAGGCCCTTGTCGCTCCCGAAGCGTGAGCTTCGGCCGCCGGCGAGCACGGCCCCCAGGATCGGTCCTTCACATCCCGCGGTCTTCGTCACGCGACCCGCTCTTCTCCGGTATACACGTTGAACCCCCCCTCCCGCGCGAAGCCGACGAGCGTCTGGCCGAAGCGCTTCGCGAGATCCACGGCCAGCGTCGAGGGGGCGCCGACCGCGACGAGCGCCGGTACACCGGCCATGACCGCCTTCTGCACGAGCTCGAAGGAAGCCCGACCGCTGACGACGAGCAGCGCCTGGGATGCCGGCAGCTTGCGCGCCAGAAACGCTTCTCCGAGCACCTTGTCCACCGCGTTGTGTCGGCCCACGTCTTCACGCACTCCGAGGCAGGCGCCGGTCGCGTCGAAGAGGCCGGCCGCGTGCAGACCGCCAGTCCGGTCGAATGCGTCCTGTCGTAGCCTCAGCCGATCGGGGAGCGTGGGCACCAGGCTCGCTTCGAAGACGGGGCCCGGAGGGAGCGTGCTGCACCCCATGGCATCCACCGCGTCGAGGGACGCTTTCCCGCACACGCCGCAGCTCGAGGTCGCGTAGAAGTTCCGGCGCAGGGCGTCCATGTCGAAGGCGACGCCGGGGCGGAGTCGAGCTTCGACGGTGTTGTACTCCTGCTCGCCCTCACCGCTCCGACAGTAAGTCATCTCGAGGATGTCGTCGGGGCGCGTCACGACCCCTTCGCCGTGGAGAAAGCCGGCCACGAGCTCGAAGTCCTCTCCCGGCGTGCGCATCGTAACAGCCAGCGGTTCCGTCCGGCGTCGATCATGTCCGGGCTCCACCCAGGAGAGGCGGATCTCGAGTGGCTCTTCGACCACGAGCGTGTCGCGGTCGCGTCCACGGGCGCCATCACGGTATCGGGTGACCCGCAGGCTCCGCGTAGGGCCGCGACTCCCGATCATCTTCTTCTACCGTCCGGAGGCGTCGGCCTGGATGTCTTCGATCTCGTCCTGGATCGAGAGGAAGAGGTCCAGGATATCGGCGTCGAACCGCGTCCCGCTCTCCTCCCGCATCATCGCCAGCACCTCGGCGTTCGGGACCGCAGCCCGGTAGGGGCGGTCGAAGGTAAGGGCGTCGAAGAAGTCCACGACCGCGCAGATGCGGGCCTCGATGGGGATCTCGTCGCCGGCGATCCCGTTCGGATATCCGGTACCGTCCCAGGTCTCGTGGTGCGCCATGGCGACACGCTGTCCCATCTGGATGACCGGGGACGAAGATCCCGCGAGGATCTGCTCACCGATGGTGGTGTGCGTGTTCATGACTTCCCGCTCCTCGGGCGTGAGCGGGCCCGGTTTCAGCAGGATGTGGTCCGGAATGCCGAGCTTGCCGACGTCGTGCATGGGCGCGGCATGCCGGATCGTGTCGATGAAGTTGGGCGCCAGGTGCATGGCGCGCGCCATGACCTCCGAGTAACGCCCGATGCGTTCGATGTGGCCGGCGGTGTCGTGATCCTTGTACTCCGCGGCCAGCGTCAGGCGGTAGATCGTGTCGAGATGCCCTTCCTGGACCCGGCGCTGCGCCGCAGTGACATCCTCCAGTGCGCGCCGGAGCTCATGGGTGCGCCGCTCGACGGTGGCCTCGAGGGTCGCCTGGCTGGCGAGGAGCTCGTCCTGGGCGGCCTTCAGCTCGAGGAGCCACCGGAGACGGAGTTGGAGCTCGACGTGGTCGACGGGCTTGTTGATGAAGTCGTTGATGCCCGCTTCATACGCGCGGAGCCGGTCCTCCCTGGCCTCGAGGCTCGTCACCATGACGATGGGAAGGTCCTGGGCCCCGCGGCTCTCGCGAATCTTCTTGGCCACATCGAAGCCGTCGAGGTTCGGCATGTGGGCGTCGGTCAGCACCAGATCGACCCCGAGCGCCACCTTGGCCAACGCCTCGATTCCGTCGGCGGCGACCTCGACCTCGTACCCGAATCCTCGCACGAATTCCGCGTGTAGGGTGCGAGCCAGCTCGTCGTCGTCGGCGACCAGGATGGTGAAGCGCCTCGCCCGCCTGTCGCGCGTCAGCGCGGGAGGGCCGGGAGCGGCGTCCGCTCGAGCAGATGAGGTGGAGTCGGGGGTCACGGGCCTGCGTAGGTCGGATGGGATGCCCTCACAAGCTACGCGCGCACGCCCCGCCGGGCCAAGGGTCACGCGTCGCCGCGCGCCTCGACGAAGTCTTCCGCACACTGCTCCCCGATGGTGAACAGCATGTGCATTCCCCGGACCGGCGTCGTCCCGATCCAGGTCTGGTGCCAGGTGATCGCCGTCGAGCTCCCGTCTCCGAATGGCTCGTGAAGCTCCACGCGCGCCGCGAATGCGATGAGCCCACTGTCGTAGAGCGTCTCGACCCGGCACAAGAGGAACCGCTCCGCCGCCGGGTCGAGGGACACGCCGAGCTCTGCGAGCTTGTTCTCGAACGTCTGGATGACCGCGTCGTGGAACTGATCCTCGGTCGCTCCCCCGGCCGTCTCCGTGATGAGGTCGTCCCACTCGACGACCGCCTGGACGCCGAGCGGCGTCGCTGCCGCCAGTCGCGACCGATCGCCGAAACTCGCGTCCTGTGCGAGTGCCGGAGTGGCGCCGACTCCGGGCGCCACCAGAAGGAGCGTGAGCACGAGGGCCCTCGGGGAAGTCCACATGACGATGGCACTCCTGCGTGGTCGAACGGGTCGGGTCGAACGGTGGCGGTGACCGGAGGCTCTACCCACGGCTCCCGCGACGCGTTCCGGCTTCCGCCCCGTCCCGGAAGCCCGTGGCAGGCTTTCGGAAGAGCGCCACGTTCTCGGCCGGCGTCTCGAGGTGCCAGGCGAAGCGATCCGCGATCCAGCGGAGGGTCGCGGGGGCATAGAACGCCACGTGCGTCGGGTCACGCACGTACCACCACGTCTCGAAGTCGATGTCTTCCGTGAGCAGCCCGGTCATCAGGCCGAGCCATCCCCCCGGCCGGAGAAGTGCATCGAAGCGCGCGAACTCCCGCCCGGGCTCGAAGAAGTGCTCGGCCGTCTCCGTGCAGGTCACGAAGTCGTACGCTCCGTCGAGCACCTTCGTGTCCGGCGCGAAAAAGGGGTCGTAGATGTCGGTGGGGAAGCCGCGTTCCCCGAGCATGACCGACAGGGTCGGGCCCGGGCCGGAGCCGTAGTCCAGCCCCCTCGCCCCTGGATCGAGGCGCTCCACCAACGGAACGGCGAGACGATCGAGGAAGGCCCTGTAGCGCGGGTCGCCGGGGTCGTTCTCGTGGGTCTCGTACCGTTCTCGCTCGCGCTCGGCGTCGAGGCGCCCCGACGGGTCGACGAAGACGAGCGCACAGCGGTCGCAGCGGTGGTAGCGATCGTCGCCGACCCGCGCGAAGGCGGCCGTCCCCCCGGTGCCGCAAAGAGGACAGACGAGCATCCCCTCCTGCCCCGTCCCGGCGGTCACGCGGCGTTGCTCCCGATCCGGGCCGGGCCTACGATGCGATGGTCCGCCATTCGCCTCATTCGCCTGCATCCGACGGCTCCATGATTGAGTTGACTCCACGTCGCACGGACGCTCCGGTCTCGCTTCCTTTCGCCCCGCGAGTCCCCTTGGGGAGGAGCTGAGCCATGAGGTACGGATGGGTCGCGCGGGCGTTCCACTGGGGGACGTCGCTTACGGTCGCGGTGATGCTCGCGGCCGGAATCCTGATGACGAGCGAGCCCCTGGCGGCGTACGCGGACCCGCTGTACGTCCTCCACAAGGGCCTCGGCAGCGTGCTCCTCGTGGTGGTGCTCGCCCGTCTGGCCTGGCGCCTCACCCACCCCTCCCCGGAGCTCCCGGACTCTGTGCCGCCGGTGCAAGCGCGGCTCATGGGTGTCACGCATGCCGCCTTGTACGCCCTCCTCGTAGTGATGACGGTCAGCGGGTACGTGCGCACCGTCGGCGACGGCTTCCCCATCGAGCTTCTCGACGCGCTGGGCATTCCGCCTCTCCTCTCCGAAGCACCCGAGTTGGCCGCATACGCTCTGGTCACGCATCAGATCTCAGCGTACGCGCTCACGGCGCTGATCGCGGTGCACGTCGGCGCTGCCTTGAACGACGCCTTCGTCGCGCGCAAAGGGATCTTCCGGAGGATGTGGCCTCCGTGGAGCGAGGACGACGCGGGCTGACGCCCACCCCCGGGACGCCTCGGAGCGCGTGCGGCCGAGTCAGTCCCCGAGCAGCGTGCCACTGAACACGTCCTCCACGGGTCCGCGCAGGACGACGTCCAGGTCGCCGGTGACCGTGACCTCGAGCGTCCCGCCGGGCATTTCGACCCGGATGCCGGAGGGTGCGAGCCACCCGCTCGACACCGCCGCCACGGCCACGGCGCAGGCGCTCGTCCCCGAGGCGCTGGTCGGACCGACGCCGCGCTCCCAGACGAGCGCGCTGATCCGTCCCGGCCCCTCCACGCGGGCGAGTTGCACGTTGGAGCCGTGAGCCAGGGACGGGTGCGCGACGAGATGTGACCCCACGCGCTCGAGCTCACCCTCGGTCAGCGTCTCGGAGGCGACCACCAGGTGCGGATTCCCGACGGACACGGGAACCACGGGCATTCGGAGGCCGTCCGGCCCGTCGATCCGCCCCTCGGCATCGAGGGCCTCGGGATGGAGAGCGATGGCGGCCGGACCGACCTCCGCCCGCCCCATCTCGACCGAGACGTCCGACTCACCCCCCGAGCGGCCGTGGACGACGAGCTCGACCTCCCCGCCGCCGACCTCCACCCGGAATCGGCTCCGTCCTTCGGTGATCCGTGACAGATACGCGGCCAGGACGCGCAGACCGTTGCCGCTCCGCTCGAACTCCGAGCCGTCCGGGTTGAACATCCGCGCCCGGAAACGGTCCTCGGAGCGATCTCCGAGAAGCACCACGATGCCGTCCGATCCCACGCCGCGGTGCGGGTGGCATACCCGCATGATCGCCTCGGGCGTTGCGCGCCAGGCGTCGCCCTCCTCGAACACGAGATAGTCGTTGCCCAGGCCGTGCGCCTTGAAGAAGGAAGCGCCGACCGAGGGAGGGGGGGGCCAATCGGGCATGGGTTGTCGGACTCCGGCGTCGGACGCGAAACAGGACCCTTCGAATTACGTAGGGGCGGTCGTACCGGCGCAACCATTCGGGCCGGAACTCCGTCGAAGAGGGAGGTCGCACGAGCGGCCGGTGGGCGGACCGTCGAAAAGCAGTGGGGTGCCGACGCATCGCGGGCACACCACACCAGGGATCTCCAGGAGTCGGAAGACGATGTCGAAACGGGTCGGGGTGGTGGGGTGGTGGTTGGTCGTGCTTCTGGTTTCCGTGCCGAAGGGGGCGGTGGCCTTCCAGGACGGATCACCGGACGGCATGGGGGACGCCCGCGGCGGTGGATCGGCCGCATCGGCCCTTCCGGTGCTGAACGCCGCGCGGGTCGACGACGATCTGATGGAAATCGACGGGCGTGCGCACGAGGCGGCTTGGAGTAGAGCCCAGGTGGCCTCGGACTTCGTCCAGTTCGAGCCCGTCGAAGGTGCTCCGGCGTCGGAGCGCACGGAGGCGAGAGTGCTCTACGGAAACCGCGCCTTGTTCGTCTTCCTCAAGGCGTACGAGTCGCAGCCCGAGGAAATCGTCGGCCAGCTTACGCGTCGCGACCAGGGATCCCACTCGGACATCCTGGGCGTGGTCATCGACTCCTACTTCGATCGCCGCACCGCCTTCCAGTTCGCCGTGAATCCCGTCGGCGTGAAGCACGACGTCTATCACTTCGACGACACGAGCGAGGACTCCGGGTGGGACGCCGTGTGGAACGTCGAGACGTCGATCGATGCGGACGGCTGGTCCGCGGAGTTCCGGATTCCCTATTCGCAGCTCCGCTTCCGCGACGGCGCACGCCAGACGTGGGGCATCAACTTCATGCGCCGCATCGCGCGACACCAGGAGATGGCCGTCTGGGCTCCCAGCAACCGCTCCGACGGGGCGATCGTCTCCCACTTCGGCGAGCTCCGCGGCCTGAGGGACATTCATACGCCCGGGCGCATGGAAGTGCTGCCCTACACGCTTGCGGGCGCCGAACGCGGTCCCGGGGACGTCGATGACCCCTTCTACCGATCGACCGACCCCATCGGCGCGGTCGGCGCCGACCTCAAGTACGGTGTCACGTCCGACCTCACCCTCGATGTCACGATCAACCCGGACTTCGGTCAGGTCGAGGCGGATCCCGCGCAGGTGAACCTCTCGGCTTTGGAGACCTTCCTTCCCGAGCGGCGCCCGTTCTTCGTCGAGGGCTCGAGCATCTTCAACTTCTCCCTCGCGCTGGGCGACGGAGACGGCGCGGTGGAGTCGCTGTTCTACTCCCGCCGGATCGGGCGGCCACCGCAGGGAGACGTCGACATCGCCGACGACGCCTACTCCGACGCGGACGACCGCACCTCGATCTACGGGGCGTGGAAGCTGTCGGGGAAGACCGCGAACGGCTGGTCCATCGGGGCGCTCCACGCCGTGACCGCCGAGGAGAGGGCGATCGTGGCGCCGGCCGCCGGCCCCCGCTACCACGAGGCCGTCGAGCCGCTCTCGAACTATGGGGTTCTCCGGATCTCGAAGGACTTCCGCGACGGACGCTCCGCGCTCGGGCTGATCGGCACCGGCGTCCGGCGGGACGAGCGCGTGGCCGAGGCGCTCGAGCTCCGCGGGGAGGCCTATGCCGGCGGGCTCGACTTCAGGCACCGCTTCGGCTCCGACGCCTGGCAGCTGTCGGGCTACGTCATCGGCAGCCGCGTGAGCGGCTCACCCGACGCCATCGACCGGACGCAGCGTTCGGCAGCGCGCTACTATCAGCGGCCCGACGCCGAGCACCTCGCCTACGACCCGAGCCGCACCTCACTGGCGGGGGCATCGGCGAACGTGGGCGTCAGCAAGATCGCCGGCGGCTTCTGGCGGGCCGGGACGGGGGTGCAGACCCGCACACCCGGCTTCGAGGTGAACGATCTCGGTTTCCTGAACCAAGCCGACCAAGCCACGCACTGGGGCTGGCTCGGCTACCACCGATCGACGCCCGTGGGGCCGTTCCGCCGCGTGAACCTTAACGTGAACGCGTTTCACAGCTGGAGCTACGGAGGCGACCGGATCGGCACGGGCGGCAACGTCAACACGAACTTCCAGCTCCACAACTTCTGGAACGCCTGGGGTGGGGTGAACCACGACCTCGAAGCGCTCGACGCCGGAACGCTGCGCGGCGGGCCGCTCTTCCGTCGGGAAGCGCAGACGAACTTCTGGGGCGGCCTCGGCACCGACTCCAGGAAGGCGGTCCAGGTCAACGTGAGCACCTTCGGAAACGTGCGACCGGAGAGCGACTCGTGGCAGCTGAACCTGTCTCCGAACGTGCGCATCCGTCCCTCCGGCCGCGCCACCTTCAACGTCGGGGCGTTCTTCAACCAACGCATCGATGACCGTCAGTGGGTCACGAAGGTCGAGACGGAGCGGCAGCACTATCTGTTCGGCCGCATCGACCAGACCACCGTGGGCGCCACCCTCCGCGCGGACTACGCGTTCACCCCCACCCTTTCGTTGCAACTCTACGCGCAGCCGTTCGTGAGCGCCGGAAGCTACGACCGGTTCAAGCAGGTCGCCGACCCGACCGCCGCCCGCTACGACGATCGTTTCACGGGCCTCACGGTGCGGGCCGAAGACGGCGAGTACCTCACGGACCTCGACGGAGATGCGGTCGAGGAGTCCTTCGGCGACCCCGCCTTCAACGTGCGGCAGTTCCGTTCGAACGCCGTCCTCCGATGGGAGTTTCGGCCAGGCTCCACGCTGTACGTGGTCTGGTCGCAGGGGAGAAACGATTCACCGGACGCAGGCGCGTTCGACCTGGCGCGCGACCTCGGCGGTCTCTTCGACACGCATCCGACCAACGTTCTGATGGTGAAGTTTTCCTATTGGCTGGGCAGGTAGA
>JBBDSM010000083.1:0-14329 GCA_040904945.1 Gemmatimonadota bacterium | reverse complement strand
GCCTGCGGCGGGATGGGGCCGGTCGCGTCGACGCCCATCCCGCCCAGCGTGGGGGTCAGATGAGACCCCAATAGCTCGTGTATTGGCACTTTTTCCAGATCGAGAAGCCGAAGCACTTCATCGTGCAGGCCGACCCACCGATCTCGGAGCAAGACGACGCCTGTACGGCCGTGCCGGGCACCAGGAAGAACGAGAACAGGGTGACGAGGAGCGCGATGCCGTAGAACGTTTTCGCGGTCATGAGGGACCTCCCGTGTGATGAGGTGGGCGATGGCGGATGATCGCCGTCGCCCCGGGACGACTCCATGCACGATCGAGCCTGCCGCACCGGGAATGCCCGACGCCCTTGGATTCCTCCCCCTTCCCCTCTAGCTTCAGGGTGAAGAAAAGGATACCGGGGCGATTTGAGGCATATTGCGGCCCGCCTGGCACTTCCTCGAGGAGCGCCGGGCAAACGAGCTAAAAATCCGTGCCCCTTCGCGGACCTGTCGCGGTGGGGTTTTTCCGTTTCAGTCTCAGAAGAGCGAGTACATAGATATCGATACCCTGAAGCAGCATCTGGAGCGTCGGATTCTAGTCCTGGACGGGGCCATGGGCACGATGATCCAGCGGCACGGCCTGGAAGCGGAGGACTTCCGTGGAGAGCGCTTCCGCGACGTCGACGCCGACCTGAATGGCGCCAACGACCTACTCTGCCTCACCCGTCCGGACGTGATCGAGGAGATCCACCGGGAATACCTCGATGCCGGCGCGGACCTGATCGAGACCAACACGTTCAATGCGAACCGGATTTCCCTCGCCGACTACGACCTGTCGGAGATCGCCGAAGAGCTGAACGAGGCCGCCGCGACGCTGGCCCGCCGTGCCGCGGACGCCGCCATGAAGGCCACGCCCGACCGCCCGCGCTGGGTGCTCGGCGCGCTCGGTCCGACGAACAAGACGGCTTCGATTTCGCCGGACGTGGGCGACCCCGCCGCGCGTGGCGTGACCTTCGAAGAGCTCGTGGCGACCTACGAGGAGCAGACCCGCGGGCTCCTGAAGGGGGGCGTCGACGCACTGCTCGTGGAGACCGCGTTCGATACGCTCAATGCCAAGGCCGCGCTCTTCGCGATCTCGAACGTCCTCGAAGCCGTGGAGAAGGACGTACCGGTCATCGTCTCCGGCACGATCACGGACCGGAGCGGACGCACGCTCTCCGGCCAGACCGCCGAAGCGTTCTACAACTCCGTAGCGCATGGCGTCCAGGCTGGTCCCGGCCGTGAGCGTGGACTCCTCGCCGTCGGACTGAACTGCGCGCTCGGCATCGACCAGCTCCGCGCCCACGTCGAAGCACTCTCCGACGTGGCCGAGGTCCCGGTCAGCTTGTACCCCAACGCCGGCCTCCCGAACGAGTTCGGCGAGTACGACGACACGCCCGAGCACATGGCGAAGCTGACGCGCGAGTTCGCGGAGGCCGGCTTCCTGAACATCGTGGGCGGCTGCTGCGGTACGACACCGGATCATATCCGCGCCATTGCCGATGCGGTCAAGGACGTGAAGCCCCGCAAGGTCGAGAAGAAGCCCGTCCGGACCCGCCTGGCCGGCCTGGAGCCACTCGAGATCGGACCCGAGTCGCTCTTCGTGAACGTCGGCGAGCGCACGAACGTGACGGGCTCGCGACGCTTCGCGCGCCTCATCAAGGACGACGACTACGAGACCGCGCTGGAGGTCGCCCGCGAGCAGGTGGAGGGCGGCGCCCAGATCATCGACGTGAACATGGATGAGGGGCTGCTCGACTCGAAGCAGGCGATGCGGCACTTCCTCAACCTGCTCGCGTCCGAGCCGGACATCTCCAGGATTCCGGTCATGGTGGACTCGTCGAACTGGGAGATCATCGAGGAAGGGCTCCGCACGCTCCAGGGTAAGGGCGTGGTCAACTCCATCTCCATGAAGGACGGGGAGGAGTCGTTCAGGAAGCAGGCCCGGCTCGTGCGCAGGTACGGCGCGGCGGCCGTGGTCATGGCCTTCGACGAGGAGGGTCAGGCCGACACCGTCGAACGGCGGGTGTCCGTCTGCAAGCGCGCGTACAAGATTCTGGTCGAGGAGGAGGGCTTCCCGCCCGAGGACATCATCTTCGACGCGAACGTCTTCGCGGTCGCCACGGGCATGGAAGAGCACGATGACTACGCGATGTGGTTCATCGAGGCCATCCGCCAGATCAAGGAAGCGTGCCCGCACGTGCTCACCAGCGGGGGCGTCAGCAACGTCTCGTTCTCCTTCCGGGGAAGCCCGGAGGTTCGCGAGGCCATGCACACGGCCTTCCTGTACCACGCGATCAAGGCCGGTCTCGACATGGCCATCGTGAACGCGGGCGCGCTGCCGATCTACGACGAGATTCCCGAGGATCTCCTGAAGCCCATCGAGGACGTGCTGTTCGCACGCGATCCCGAGGCCACCGAGGCCCTCACGAAGATCGCCGAGAATCGCAGTGGAACCGAAGAGCGCCGGAGCGAGGAAGACCTCGCCTGGCGCGAAAAGCCGGTCCAGGAGCGGCTGTCCCACGCGTTGGTCAAGGGGATCGACCAGTACGTGGTGGAGGACACGGAGGAGGCGCGCCAACAGCTGCCCGGCGCGCTCGACGTGATCGAAGGGCCGCTCATGGCCGGCATGAACGTCGTCGGCGACCTGTTCGGCGACGGCAAGATGTTCCTGCCGCAGGTGGTGAAGAGCGCGCGGGTCATGAAGAAGGCGGTGGCCTACCTCTTCCCCTACCTGGAGGCCGAGAAGAAGGAGGGAGAGAAGAAGGGGAAGGTCCTGCTCGCCACCGTGAAGGGCGACGTGCATGATATCGGCAAGAATATCGTCGGGGTGGTGCTGCAGTGTAACGGCTACGACACCGTCGACCTGGGCGTCATGGTGCCGGCCGATCGGATTCTCGAGGCGGCCAAGGAGGAGGAGGTCGACATCATCGGGCTCTCCGGTCTGATCACGCCGTCGCTCGACCAGATGGTCCATCTGGCCAAGGAGATGCAACGGACCGGATTCACCATTCCGCTGCTGATCGGCGGCGCGACGACCTCGAAGGCCCACACCGCCATCAAGATCGTCCAGCATTACCAGGCCGGGCCGACCATCCACGTGCTCGACGCATCCCGCGCCGTCGGCGTCGTGGGCAAGCTTCTCGACCCCAAGCGCAAAAACGCCTTCCTCAAGGAGATCGAGGCCGAGTTCGAGTCCGAGCGTGAGCGCCGCGCCAGTCGCCGCGAGCGGACCGAGCTCCTCTCCATCGACGAGGCTCGGCGCCGCAAGCACGAGATCGACTGGAGCACGTACACGCCGCCGCGTCCGCGCAAGCCCGGTGTGCAACAGTTCCGGGACATACCGATCTCGGAGATCCGGCCCTACATCGACTGGACGCCGTTCTTTCAGGCGTGGGAGGTCCCGGGGAAATACCCCGACATCCTGGACGACGAGACGGTGGGTGAGCAAGCGCGCTCGCTCTTCGAGGACGCCCGCAAGATGCTCGACCGCGTGGAGAAGGAAGGCCGACTCGAGGCTCGCGCCGTCATCGGGCTCTTCCCGGCAGCGTCGATCGACGACGACATCCGCGTCTACACGGACGACACGCGGGGCGACGTACGCACGACGCTGCACAGCATCCGGCAGCAGTTCGCGAAGAAGGGGCGAGAGAACTACTGCCTGTCCGACTTCGTGGCTCCCGAGGACAGCGGTCGGGAGGACTGGGTCGGCGGCTTCGCCGTCACGACCGGGATCGGCGCCAAGGAGTTCGCCGACGAGTTCGCGCTCGCCAACGACGACTACGCGTCCATCCTGGTGAAATCGATCGCGGACCGGCTCGCGGAGGCGCTCGCGGAGCGGATGCACGCCATCGTACGGCGGGAGATCTGGGGGTACGCGACGGACGAAGCGCTCGACAACGACGATCTCATCCATGAGGAGTACATCGGCATCCGTCCCGCCCCCGGCTATCCGGCCTGCCCCGACCACACCGAGAAACGGACCCTCTTCGAGCTGCTCGACGTGACCGACACCATCGGCATCGAGCTCACCGAGAGTTGCGCGATGTATCCCGCGGCATCCGTGAGCGGGTGGTACTTCTCCCACCCCTCGTCGCGCTACTTCGGCGTGGGACGCATGGGCCGTGACCAGGTCGAGGACTACGCCGCCCGGAAGGGGTGGAGCCTCGAAGAGGCCGAGCAGTGGCTGGCGCCGAGCCTTGGGTACGAGCCCGGAGACGACGATTGAGGGAGCTGATCGACGACGGGCGCGTCCACGTCTTCGACGGGGCGATGGGCACGCTGCTCTACAGTCGCGGCGTGTTCGTGAACATCTGCTACGACCAGCTGAGCCTGGATCGCCCGGAGACCATCCGCCGCATCCACGAAGAGTACGTAGCCGCCGGCGCGGAGGTGCTCGAGACCAACACCTTCGGCGCGAATCCCGTGAAGCTGTCGGCGTACGGACTCGCAGATCGGACCGAAGAGATCAACCGGGCGGCAGCCCGACTCGCGATCGAGGCGGCCGGTGAAGGGGCATGGGTCACAGGCGCGATCGGGCCGCTGGGTGTCCGGATCGAGCCGTTCGGGCCCACGTCGAAGGAGGAGACGAAGGAGCTCTTCGGCCGGCAGGTCGACGGCCTGGTCGAAGGCGGTGTGCACGGCTTCGTGCTCGAGACCTTCTCGGACCTGACCGAGATCGAGTACGCGCTCCGGGCCGTCCGCGAGCGGTCGGACCTTCCGGTGGTGGCCCAGATGACCGTCGGGCAGGACGGACGCACCTCCTACGGCGCCGACGCGGCGCAGGTGGCGAGGGCGCTGACCGACCTCGGCGCGGACGTGGTCGGGCTGAACTGCTCCGTCGGGCCTGCGGTCATGCTGGACGCGATCGAGACCATGGCGCAGGCGACCTCCCTGCCCCTCATAGCCCAACCGAACGCCGGGCTCCCCCGCACAGTCGGCGACCGGAAGATGTACCTCGCCAGCCCGGAGTACATGGCGCAGTACGCCCTCCGGATGATCGACGCAGGCGTGCGCTTCGTGGGCGGGTGCTGCGGCACCACGCCCGACCACGTGCGGAAGATGCGGGCCGCGGTGGCGTCCACCCAGCCCCGGCATGCGACCGTCCGGGTGCCCGACGCGCCACGGACCGAGAGAGCCTCCAACGAAAAGGCTATCGTTCCGTTGGAGGCCCGCTCCGCCTGGGGGCGGAAGCTGGCGCGCGGCGAGCCCGTCGTGTCCGTCGAGATCCTCCCGCCCGAAGGCTGGGCGACCGAGGATCTGGTGCGCCCGGCCCGCAAGCTGAAGGTGGCCGGCGTGGACGCGGTGGCGGTGCTCGAGAGCCCTAGGGCGAGCCGCATGAGCGCGCTGTCGGCCACCACCATCATCGAGCGCGAGGTCGGCATCGAGACCATCCTGCACTACACGTGCCGGGACAAGAACATGCTCGGCATGATTTCGGACCTGCTCGGCGCGGCGGCGTCCGGGCTGCACAACCTGTTGGTGGTGAGCGGAGAGCTCCCGACCATGGGCCCGTACCCGGACGCGACGGCCGTCTTCGACATCGACGCCATCGGGCTCACCAACGTGATCCACGGATTGAACCGCGGCATGGATCCCGGCGGCAATCCCATCGGAGACCCGACCGAATTCGTCCAGGGCGTCGCCATCAACCAGGGCGCCGTGGACCAGGCGAGGGAGCTCGAGCGGTTCCGCTACAAGGTGGAGGCCGGCGCGGACTACGCCGTCTCGCAGCCGGTGTTCGACCCCGAGGCTCTCGAGCGCTTCCTGGAGGCGGCCGGACGGACCATCCCCGTCGTGGCCGGCATCTGGCCGCTCGTCGACCTCCGCACCGCCGAGTTCCTGGCCAACGAGATGCCCGGCGTGCGCGTGCCCTCGAGCGTCGTCGAGCGCATGCGGGAAGCGCAGGCGTCCGGTAAGGACGCCGCGCTGGAGGAGGGAATCCGCATCGCGTTGGAGACGGTCGAGGCCGTACGCCCCTTCGTGAGCGGCTTCCACGTGCACGCGCCCGACCGCAGGGTCGACGTGGCGCTCAACGTGTTGCGGGAGGGCGGGCTCCGGGCCACGGCCTGAACGATGGCCGCGTGGGCCCGGCCCGAGCAGCTGGAGCTGGGCTATATTGAGAGAACGTCAACCCGAGAAGGAAGGGTATTCGATGGGGATCTTCGACTTCGTTAAGGAAGCCGGTGCCAAAGTCGGCCTCGGCGAGTCACCGTCCAAGGCCGCGGCAGAGGACGCGCAGGACGAGGAGTTGCACGAGCTGCGGGAGGGGAACCGTCTCTTGCGTGTCCTCATGGGACTGGACCTAGGCATCGACAAGCCCAAGGTGAAGTACGACGACGGTGTGGCGACGATCTCGGGGACGGCACCCAACCAGGGAGTGAAAGAAAAGGCCATCCTGGCGATTGGGAATTGCGCCGGGGTCGCGTCCGTGGACGACCGGATGGACGTGGTCGAAGCCGCAGATGAAGCCGTCTTCTACACGGTGAAGAAGGGTGACACCCTGGGTGCCATCGCCAAGGAACAGCTGGGCTCCGCCAAGCGGTACCCGGAGATCTTCGAGGCCAACAAGCCCATGCTCAAGGACCCGAACCTCATCTATCCGGGTCAGGTGCTTCGGATTCCGCAGGACTAGAAGCTCAGTTCCTGGCGCCTGCCTGCCTCGTGGGGTGACGGCTCCGGTCGAGGTCCGGCCGCCACCCCACGACGCGCGCCTTCTCGCCTACGCAGGGGGCTTCCGTCCACTTCGCACCCAGAACACCAGCGCCTGGAATCCCTGCGGGATGTCCGCGGCACCAAACCCGCAATGACCGAATGCCTCCACCGTTCGCTGCACCAGGTGTTCGCTGGCGCCAGCCGCCGCCACCTTCGCGGCGAACCGGTCGGCGGAACGGATGATGGATCAGACCGTGCAACAGGAATCCCGACTCGATCGGTCCGTGGGGCTGTGGCAGCTCGTATTCTATGGCTCCGGCACGATTCTGGGCGCCGGGATTTTCGTAGTGGTGGGGGAAGTGGTAGGCGAGGCCGGCCAGCTCACGCCTCTGGCCTACATCCTCGCCGGCTCCGTGGCCGTCACATCGGCTCTCTCCTTCGCGGAGATGGGCGCGCGCATTCCCACGGTGGGCGGACCCATCGACTACCTCGAGCGCGCGTTCGATACGCGTTGGCTCGGCTCCGGCGTGGGCTGGGTGCTGATGGCTGCAAATACGGTCTCGGCCGCCACCATCGTCACGGGCTTCGTGGCCTATCTCAACAGCTTCGCGTCGGTTCCCCACTGGATGGCAACCGTGGCCCTCGTCCTGGTGCTGGGCGGGGTCTCCATTGCCGGCATGAAGCAAAGCGCTTGGCTGATGACCGTGACCACGATCATCGGCATCGTCACGCTCCTTGCTGTGCTGTTCGCCCTGCGCAGCGCCCTGATCGAGGCGCCAGGGGAACTGCTTGCCGGGCTCGAAGCGGCATCGGGCTCCGGTTCGGGCGGCCAGGCGGGGGGGACTGCGGCTGCGCCGGCGACCGGAGATGGGTCCGGGGACGCAGCTTCCGCGCCCGGCGGGGGCGGCCTCGGCGGGCTCTTCGCGGGTGCGATCCTCGCGGTCTACTCGTTCATCGGCTTCGGCGACATGGCGCAGACGGCCGAGGAAGTGCGCGACGTGAAGCGTACACTGCCCCTCGCGATGATGATCTCGCTCGGGATCGTGTTCGTCTTTTACATTCTGATCGCGCTCGCCCTGGTGGGCACCGGCCAGCTTTCGGCCATCGCGGAGGCACCGGCGCCACTCGTGACAGCGGTGGAGTTGTCCGGATGGCCAGGGTTGCCAATCGCGATCGCGAGCCTTTTCGTCATCGTCAACGGTGCGCTCACGCAGATCATAGCCGCCTCGCGACTCCTTCTCGACGTCGCACGTGACGACCGCGGTGCGCCCGGCGTTTTCGCTCGCGTAAACGGCACAACCGATACGCCGATTCCGGCAACGCTTCTCATCGCTGGCACGGTGCTGACTCTGGCGTTGCTGGTGCCACTGAAGCCACTCGCCGAAGCGACGAGCTTCGCGATCTTGATCGTGTTCGTAGGCGTGAACCTGTCGCTGGTTCGCATGAAGCGCCGCAGTCAGCCAGACGACGTTCCTGACATTCCCTTTTTCGTCCCGGTCGTCGGAGCGTTCGTCGCCGCGGCTGCGCTGGTCGGGCAAGTCGTGCAGTTCGCGATCGGCGGATCCTGATCCGCTCGGAGCTGCAAGCTTGCGAAGCGCCCCAACATCGGCTGACCGACCACCAGAGTTTGGTCGGCCATCCCTTCCTCGGGATCGCTCGGGGCCCGTAACGCGTAAGGTCCTCCCGACCTCGGACCCTCCCCTTCTCCCGGGGGTTGTGGCTTTGGACGCCCTCGATTCCCCCTCTGGAGAGATGCATGCACCGCTACCGCATAGAACCCGGCTCGACGGTTCGCCTGTCGGACGTCGATCCCGGGGAGCGCCTCTCCTTCGATGGGAAGAAGGAGTTGGGCAACGAGTATCTGGAGCAGCTCACCGTGCGCCTCCGCTCCCTCCAGGAACTCCTCTACGCGGAGGGGCGCCACCGCATCCTGGTGGTGCTCCAGGCCATGGACACCGGGGGGAAGGACGGCGTCATCCGCCACGTCTTCCGGACCGTGAACCCCCAGGGGGTCAAGGTGGCCGGCTTCAAGGCCCCTTCGTCCCAGGAACTGGCCCACGACTACCTCTGGCGCATCCACAAGGAAACCCCCGCCCGAGGCGAGATCCGGATCTTCAACCGAAGCCACTACGAGGATGTCCTGGTGGTCCGGGTCCGGAACCTGGTGCCGCCCGAGGTCTGGGAGCGGCGGTACAACCACATCCGGGAGTTCGAACGGATGCTGGCCGATGAGGGAACCACCATCCTCAAGTTCTTTCTCCACATCTCGAAAGACGAACAGGCCGAACGGCTCCAGGCCCGACTGGACGACCCGGACAAGCATTGGAAGTTCAGTCCGGCGGACCTGGAGGAGCGGAAGCTCTGGGACGACTACCAGCAGGCCTTCGAGGTGGCCCTCACCCGGACCAGCACCCCGTGGGCGCCGTGGTACGTCGTGCCCGCCAACTCGAAATGGTACCGGAATCTGGTGGTGGCCCGGGTCCTGGTAGACACCCTGGAAGGGCTGGACATGCGTTTCCCCGAGTCGAGCCATGATCTGGAGGGCATCCAGGTCGAGTGAGCCATCCCCCTCAAACCTGGGCCAGCACCTCGGCCAATGCGCGGTCGATCCCCCGGGTGGGCAGGTTGCTGACGTAGATCTTGTCGGCACCCACCGATCGTAGGCCGCGGATGGTACGCGCCAACACTTCTTCGGGCCCGGCGCCGTCATCGAACTCCCTGGTGATCTCCTCGCCGGGAACCGGGAAGAAGTCCGACAGGATCGACAGCGTGCGGGCGTTCGCGCTCCGGTAGTAGAAGACGCCGAAGACGACGGGGATCTCGATGCCCCTGCGGTCCGCCGCTTCGAGGAAGCGCTCCACCGCGTCCAAGGAGTGGTGCGAGACGATCTGGGCCAGGGCGTAATCGTTGTGCGCCTCCGGCGTCGCCAGGAAGTCAAGCTGACGCTCGGGATCCCGGTGGGGATTCACCCACCCGCCCAATGCGAGGGACGGGATGCGTTGACGGATGATCTGACGAAGGTCCCGGCCGTGTGGCACGCATCTGGGCTGCCCGACGTCCTTGTCGCCCCCGAGCACCGTGAGCGTCTCGAAGCCGTCCGAAGCGGCTCGTGACGCGAACATCTTGCAGTAGTCGAGCGAGTGCTTGCAGGTCAGGATCGGAACGATGTGACGGAGGTCGACGGTCTCGCCGACGTTGGCCCCCACGTGTGCCAGGCTCTCCTCCTCCTCGGCGCCGACCGCGTTGTCCGTCAGGAAGACGAAGCGTCCGGCGCGGGCAAGCCGTCCGAGGGCGTGGTGCAGATCGATCCACTCCCCCATGCCCACCCCTGCGTCGAGCTCGGCCTTCGGCGGGCGGAGCTCGACAGAAACGAAAGGTCCGGGGCGAGTGAGCTCCTCGAGCAGGAGCGTGCCGGTTCCGGGGGTGGAAACAGTCATCGGAGATCGTCCATCAGCTCTTCTATGTGTTCCGGCGCCGTCGGAAGCGCCAGCGTGAGATTCTCGTGTCCAGCCTCGGTGACCAGCACGTCGTCTTCAATGCGGACGCCGATACCGGCATAAGGTTCCGCCCGCTCGTTCCCGCCGGGTCGGAAATAGAGGCCGGGCTCGACCGTAATAACCATACCCGGCTCGAGCGCGCGGGGTGTCCCCGCCCGGACATAGTCCCCGGGATCGTGGACGTCGAGGCCGAGCCAATGGGACGTCTGATGCGGGTAGTATGGCTTGTGCGCGTCCCGGGCCACCGACTCGTCCACGCCTCCGGAAAGCACGCCCAGGTCGACGAGCCCCTCCGTCAGAACGATGACCGCCGCCTCATGCACGGCGGCAATCGAGACGCCGGGCCGAACCGCAGCCACCGCGGCCGCACGCGCGGCCTCCACAACCTCGTACACCCGACGCTGTGCGTCGATGAACCGCCCGGACGCGGGGTACGTGCGCGTGACGTCACCATTGTAGAGCCCGAGTTCCGCGCCCGCGTCCACGAGAACGAGGGCTCCGTCGGCGATGGTCGCGTCGCTCGCCCGGTAGTGGAGCACGCACGCGTTCGCGCCCGAGCCGACGATGGTGCCGAACGCGGGTACGCCACCGCCCCGGCCGAAGGCGGCCTCGAGCTCGGCCCGGATCCACCACTCCCCCCTGCCCGGCCGGATCGCGCCGGCGGCCGCTCGGTGTCCTTCGACGGTCAGCCTTGCCGCCGCACGGATGCGGTCGATCTCGCTCGTGTCCTTGCGGAGCCGGAGATCGTCCAGGATCTCGCCCGGGTCGACGATGCTGCGCGGGCCCGTGCCCGTCCGTGGACCCCGCGCCCGGGCGTGCTCGAGCGCACTCAGCACCAGTCGCTCGGTCAGGTCCCCCCGCC
The DNA here is from genome assembly GCA_040904945.1 of Gemmatimonadota bacterium. Classification (GTDB taxonomy): domain Bacteria; phylum Gemmatimonadota; class Gemmatimonadetes; order Longimicrobiales; family Gaopeijiaceae; genus JAWLHJ01. Next base: position 3,299 of record JBBDSM010000083.1, on the reverse strand, counting down.
CGAGACGCATGTACACACGGTCCGCGGGAGCGAGCAGGTCGGGCAGACGCCGCTCGAGCTCACCCAACGGGTGGCAGGCGTCCGGGCCGAACCGCTCCAGAGCTTCCTCCGGGCCGTCCCGAGGGCCGCCCCACAGCTCGCGATCCGGATCGCGCTCCGCGACGAACAGTGTCCACGCCCCGGGATCCCCACCCGACAGGACCGCCACGGCATCGGGCTCTTCCACCCCGGTGAGGTAGAAGAGCTCGCTGTCCGGCCGGTAGGTCAGGTCGGTGTCCCTCGAAGAGAACTGCACGGCGGCGGCCGGCAGCACCATGACGCCCGACCCGAGCGCCTCGAGCACGGCCGCGCGGCGAGCGCGCAGACGCTCCGCGGGAGGGGTCCTTCGTTCCATGCGATCCATGCGATCCATGCGATCCATGCGCCAAAGTAGCGCGACATCAAGGAAGTAGTCACCCCGCGCCGGGCAGACGAGAGGCGGCGAGCGCGATATCTTCATCGGAGCTCCGCCCCACGCATTCAGAACGATGAGGGACCACTCGATGCACAGCGCACCCGCACGACGCGACAGCACCCCCTTCCAGAGGTCTTCGGACAGGTGGCGAGCCGCCGCCCTCGCGACCCTCGCTCTGCTCGCCGGAGCCTTCGGCGCGGAAGAGGCGGCCGCATGGCAGGAGCGCCCTGACTCCGTCGTCGAGATCGAGCCGGTCATGGTGCGCGTGCTCGGCGGCTCGATCGGGACCGGGCGGCCCCACTCGATCAGCGTCGTGGACGGTGCGGAGTTGACCCGCGGGTCGGGGAGTGCCTTCCTCGACGACGCGCTCCGCGCGGTTCCGGGCGTCCAGATCCAGAACCGATTCAACTTCGCCGTCGGCGAACGCGTGTCCGTCCGCGGCTTCGGCGCGCGCGCCCAGTTCGGCATCAGGGGCGTTCGAGTGCTCGTCGACGGGATCCCCGCAACCCTCCCCGATGGTCAGTCCACCATCGACCACCTCGATCTCTCGAGCCTCGGCCGGGTCGAAGTGCTGCGAGGTCCGAACGCGACGCTCTACGGGAACGCGGCCGGCGGCGTTCTCCACTTTCGGACGCTCGAGCCTGGCGCCCGCGGCCGGGAGACCCGCTTCGGAGCCACGGCGGGGAGCCACGGGCTGGTGACCGTGCAGGGATCCACCACCAGCCCGGTGGGCAGCGGCGCCTACCGGGTCGGATTCAACCACCTGGAGTACGACGGCTTCCGGCAGAACCCCGTCGCCTCGGACGGGTCGACCTACGGGGCGGCGGAACGATCCGTCGTGAACGGCGTCTTCGACCTTCCCCTGGCTTCGGGCATGTTGAGCTTCGTGGTGAACGGCGCGCGCCTCGACGCCGACAACCCGGGCTCGCTCCCGGTCGACTCGCTGGGCCTGGGAACGAGGTCCGCGTGGGGCTTCAACGTCAGGAGCGGGACCGGAAAAGAGCTCACCCAGGGTCAGCTGGGCGCGACCTGGTCGCGTGGCTCCGGAGGCGACATGACCGAGCTCGCCGTGTGGGGCATCCGCCGTGATCTCGAGAACCCGATCCCCGGCACGATCATTGGGGTCGACCGGAGCGCGGGAGGTGCGCGCGCGATCTTCAACCGCCCCATCCGCCTGGGTGCGAGCACCCTGACCCTGGGCGGCGGGGGCGAGCTCGAACTCCAGCGCGACGACCGCCTGAACTGGTCGAACGACGGTGGGGACAAGGGCGACCTGACCCTGTCCCAGCTCGAGACAGTACGTGGCACGGGCCTGTTCACCCAGGCCCGGCTCGACCTCGACGCGCGGATCTCGTTCCTCGCCGGACTGCGCTACGACCGGATCCGGTTCAGCGCCGACGACCGCTATCTCGTGGGCGGGGACCCGGACGACTCGGGCTCCCGCACCATGAGCGCGGTCAGCCCGTCGTTCGGCGTGGTCGTCGGTGCGGGGGCCGCCGTGGAGTTGTTCGGTTCGGTGGCGCGCTCGTTCGAATCGCCGACCACGACGGAGCTGGTCAACCGTCCGACGGGGGCCGGCGGCTTCAATCCGGAGCTGGACCCCCAGGATGGCACGACGTACGAGGGTGGCGTCAGGGCTCGCACCGCCTCGTGGCTGATGGAGGCGACACTCTTCCGTACCGACCTGGAAGGCGAGCTCATCCCCTTCGAGGTGCCGACCGACCCGGGACGCCAGTACTTCCGGAACGCAGGAGCGTCACACCACTCGGGGTGGGAGGTGACCCTCGAGGGCCGCCCGCTCGCCGGCACCGATGTCCGGGTCGCCTACACGCGGGTCGATGCGCGCTTCGACAGCTACGTCACCGACTCCGACGACTTCTCCGGAAACCGTGTGCCCGGCCTGGCCCCCCAGCGGATCGACGCCCTGGTCTCCTGGAGCGGCGGGCCTGCGTTCGCCGAGGCGAGAGGCTTCTATCAGAACGAGATCCCGGTGAACGACGCCGGCACCGCGGAGACGGACGCGTACTTCCTCACCGACCTTCGCCTCGGTCTCGAGAGCGTCGGCGGCGGCGCCGCCCGCATTTCGCCGTACGTCGCGATCTCCAACCTGTTCGACACCCGGTACACCAGCTCCGTGGCCGTCAACGCCTTCGGGAGCCGATTCTACGAGCCGGGTCCCGGTCGGACCTTCCGGATCGGTCTGGACGTCCGGTGGGGCGGTTGAAGACCGCGGCGGTCCTCGGCGTCGTCGTCCTCCTCGCGGCTTCGTCGGTCTCCGCGCAGGGATCCAACGCCGGCTCGGGATGGCGGGCCGGCGTGAGCCTCGGAGGGATCAGTACCGTCGGACTGACCTTCGAGGCCTTCCGGGACGCGCAGAGCATCGAGGTCACGCTGGGCACCTTCGGCTTCCGCGACCTCGGGGTGGCGGTGGCCGGGAAGCACTACTTCGGCGAGCGGGCCGGGAAACCCTACGTCGGGCTCGGGCTCTGGGCCATCATCGCGTCGAACGACCCGCGCAACGGCCTCGGGCTCATCGCGCGTGTGCCGCTGGGTCTGGACTGGAACGTGAAGGGTAGGCACGCGGTCGGTGTCGAGGTCGCGGTGAACCGGGCACTCACCGTGCGCCGTCCCGACCCCGACGACGAGCGTGAGCTGAACAAGCGGCTCGTCCCTCTGCCGGGCGTATATTACCGCTACACGCCTTAGCAGCCCGTGGTAGAAGTCTGGTGGGCCGCGCACGAGGGTCTTGCGGATATCGTATAAGGAAGAGCGACGAATGCGATGTACTAACATCGGGGAGGAACTCTGACGCGGTACGATGCCGCAACCCCCTCGTGCCCTTCGG
>JBBDSM010000082.1:0-35569 GCA_040904945.1 Gemmatimonadota bacterium | reverse complement strand
GCCGTCGTCGCCGCCGTCGTCGAAGAGATCCAGGCTGTGGTCGTCGGGCACCCTTCTCAGCCCCTGGGCTTAGCCGGGTTCGCCGCCCGCGTCGCCGACTCGACGGTATTGGACAGGAGCATGGTGATGGTCATGGGACCGACGCCGCCGGGCACCGGCGAGATCGCGCCCGCGACCTCCTTTACCTCGTCGAAGACGACGTCGCCGCACACCCGGTAGCCTCGCTCCGACCCGGGATCGTCCACGCGGTTGGTGCCCACGTCGATGACGACGGCGCCGGGGCGCACCATGTCGCCGGTGATCATCTCGGGGCGACCCATGGCCACGACGAGGATGTCCGCGCGGCGCGTCTCGGCGGCCAGGTCGGCGGTCCGGGAGTGACACACCGTCACGGTCGCGTTGCCACCCCGAGCCTTCCGCAGCAGCAGCGACGCCAGGGGACGTCCGACGATGTTGGAGCGACCCACGATGACCACGTGCTTTCCCGACGGGTCGTGCCCACTGCGGAGCAGCATTTCGACGACGCCGGCGGGCGTGCACGGCGGGAAGAACGAGCCCGAGTCGGTCGCGAGCCGCCCGACGCTCATCGGGTGGAAGCCGTCGACGTCCTTGGCGGGGTCGATGGTCTCGATGACCGCACCTTCGTCGATGTGCTCGGGCAGCGGGAGCTGGACGAGGATTCCGTGGATCTGCGGATCGGCATTCAGGCCGGTCACCAGGCCGAGCAGCTCTTCCTGCGATGTGTCGGCGGGCAGCGTGTGCTGCTGGGAATGGATCCCCATCTCCCCGGCGACGCGGTTCTTCATGCCGACGTACATCTGCGACGCGGGGTCCTCGCCCACGAGCACCGTGGCCAGTCCGGGCGTTACGCCGTGCTCCGCGACCAGCGCGGACACGCGTTCCTTCAGTTCACCGCGGATCTCCTTCGCGATCTCCGTGCCGGAAATGATCTGAGCGCTCATTCGCCTGCCTCGCCTGGGGGGTCCACGCCTCCTTCGGAGGCGCACGCAGCGCAATGTCGCAACGCTAGCGCGCGAAGTCGACCGCCCTCGTCTCCCGGACCACCACGACCTTGATCTGGCCGGGGTACTGGAGCTCGCTCTCGATCCGCCGAGCGACCGCCTCGGAGATCTGCGCGATCTGTCCGTCGCTCACCTGGCCGGGCTCGACCATGACCCGGAGCTCCCTGCCGGCCTGGATGGCGAAGCACCGCTCCACTCCGGGCTCCTCCATGGCCAGCTCCTCGAGCTTCTCGAGCCGCTTCACGTATCCCTCGAACATCTCGCGGCGGGCGCCGGGTCGGGATCCGCTGATCGCGTCTGCGGCGGTCACGAGGAACGTCTCGGCGAAGAAGTGCGGCTCCTCGTCGTGATGGGCCTTGATGGCGTTGAGCACCAGCTCGGTCTCGCCGTGCTTCTTGCACAGCCGGTAGCCGAGTTCAACGTGGGTGCCCTCGTGCTCGTGGGTCATCCCCTTCCCGACGTCGTGCAGGATCGCGGCGCGCTTGGTGCCCTGCACGTCGAGCCCCATCTCCGCGGCCATGTTCGCGGCCAGGAGGGCCACCTCGCGGGCGTGCTGCAGCTGGTTCTGCCCGTAGGATGTCCGGAAGCGCAGCCGGCCGAGCGTTTTGACGATCTCCGGGTGGATGTTGTGGACGCCGAGCTCGTACAGGACCTCTTCGGCGGCCTCGACCATCCCGCTCTCGACCTCCTTCTGCGCCTTCTCGACCATCTCCTCGATGCGGCCCGGGTGGATGCGCCCGTCCTCGACGAGCCGGTCGAGCGCGATGCGGGCGATCTCGCGCCTCACGGGGTCGAAGGCGGAGAGAACGACGGCTTCGGGGGTGTCGTCGATGATGACGTCCACGCCCGTGGCTTGCTCGAAGGCCCGGATGTTGCGGCCTTCCCGGCCGATGATCCGTCCCTTCATCTCGTCGGACGGGAGTTGGACGACGGATACGGTCGTCTCGGCGGTGAGGTCGGCGGCCATCCGCTGGATGGCCAGGGCGACGATCTTGCGGCCCTCGCGCTCGGCTTCACGCTGAGCGCGCTCCTTGATCTCCCGGATCGTGTTGGCGGCCTCGGCCTTGGCGGCCTCGGTCAGATCGTCGAGGAGCTCCTTGCGGGCCTCGGCCTCGGTGAGCCCGGCCACGTGCTGGAGCTTCGATTCGGCGTCGCGCTCACGGCCTTCGACGACCGTCACGCGCTCGGCCAGGGCCTTCTCTCGACCCTCCAGCGCCTCGGCCCGCTCGTCGAGCTGGGTCTCCCTGGCGTTGAGCCGCTCCAGATGGCGGTCGAGCCCCTGGGTACGCTCGTCAATGCGGCGCTCGGCCCGGTCCATATCGTCGCGGCGGCGGGTCTCTTCCTGCTCCCAGGCCTCTCGCAGCCGGATGCTCGTCTCCCTGCCATCGAGCTCTCCGTCCTTGCGGGCTTTGGTTGCGTCTTCACCGGCTTGAGAAAGGATGCGGGAGGCTTCGTCCTGGGCGTTGCGCTTCTCCAGCGCACGCAGGCTCCGCTCGCGACTCCTCGCGATCACGAATCCCACGACAAGGCCCAGAAGGATCCCCACCGCCGCCGCCACCATCACGGGCGGGGTGATCATATATCGACTCCGAAATCGACGGCGCGAAGCGCGTCGAAGGTGAGCGACTCGGGGACGCCGGACCCTTCCCGGAGGAGGAGCTCATCGTCCCAGGTAACGGTTCGACAATAGGTTCCGGTCGATCCGGCGCGCAAGCGGCCGACCGGGTTCGAAGCGCCGATACGGCGCATCGTACGGTACAGGGCGACGGGTCCGTCTGAGCGCCGGGCGCCCGTGTCGGAGCCCGTCAGGAACCGGAGGGCTCTCCCGCGAGCTCCTGTTCGAGGCGCTCGGTCATGCGGCGCGTCCGCTCGGCCAGCTCCGTCCGCAGCCGCTCGAGCTCGTCCTGCGCCTGAAAGCATTCGTCCGCGATGGAGAGGGCCGCCAGGATCGCCGCCTTGTGCCCCTCGATGAGGCCGGCCTGGCGCCGGATCTCGTGGATGCGCGCGTCGACGTGGCTGGCGCAGCGACGTGTGTAGCCGGGCTCGGCCGTCGCGCGGATCGTGTGCTCCTCCCCCGCGATGCGGACGGTGACCGATCGCTTTTCGACGTTCATCGCTGGTTCTCCATGAAGCGGATGCGGGCGAGGATGCGGTCGACTCCGGCCCGACCCTCCTCGAGGCGGGCCTTCAGGTCGACGTTCTCTTCGTCGAGCTGACCGAGCCTCGTGAGGAGCTCCCCGGCCTCGTCGGGATTGCCCGTGAAGCGTCCCACCAGCTCCTGGAGCTGGCGGCTCCGCGCCTCGGCTTCTTCGACACGGCGCGACAGCTCGTGCAAGCGATCGGCGGCCTGGGCCACCGCGCGCTCCAGCTCCTGGAGGGCGGCGAGCTCGGGGCGGGCCGAACTACCCCCGGAACTGGACATCGAACGCTCCCGTGAGCGTCTTCAGGATGGTCTCGACGGCCTTGTCGACCTGTTCGTCCGTCAGCGTCCGGCCGGGATCGCGGAACCGGAAACGGAACGCGATCGACCGCTTCCCCTCGGGGACGCCGGCGCCTTCGTAAAGATCGAAGATCGAAGCTTCCTCGAGGTACGAGCCTGCCGCCGCGCCAGCGGCCTCGAGCACCTCGCCGGCGGGCACCCCGTGTGGCACCAGCAGGGCGAGGTCGCGCTCGACGGCGGGGAACTGGGCGAGTGGGACGTGCGTCCGAGCCGGCTTGGGCTCGGGCTCGGCCGGAAGCGTCAGCTCGAATCCCCAGATGTCGCCGGCCCACGCAGGCACGTCGACGGCGTCCTCCCGAACCCGACCACTCCTGCCGATGACGCGCCCGTCGGCATGGCGCACGACGAAGCCCGACAACGGATCGTACGGCGCTCCGCCCTCGTCGTCGACGTCGAGGGAAGCGGCGGCGCCATAGGCGTGGCGAGCGGCCTCCTGGACGAGTGCCTTGAGGTCGAATGCGTCGAGCGACTCGGCCTCGTACGACCAGTGGACCGGACGGCGCCGCCCGGTGAGGGCCATCGCCAGGTGTGCCTCCTCGATGGGCGGCTCGCCGGGTCCGGCCTTGCGGAACGAGGTCCCGAGCTCGAAGAGGCGCACGTCACGGTTGCCCCGCGCCAGGTTGTACGAGACGCGCCGCAGGAGCGACGGAAGGAGCGCGCTCCGCATGAACGGCTCGGTCGTGGCGAGGGGGTTCGACACCTCGACATCCCCCTCCCCCGCCGGCACGAAAGCAGGGGTCTGTGTCTCGAACAGACCGCGCGACGCGAGGGCGTCGCGTAGGCGCTCCTCGAGCTCGAACATGGGATGGTCCGGGACGGTTCCCGGGCGATACGGCCCGAGATCGGCCGGGAACGCGTCGTACCCATGGGTGCGGGCAACCTCCTCGATGAGGTCGACCTCGCGGGTGACGTCGAGCGCCCGGAAGCCCGGAATCCGCCAGCGCAGGGTCTCTTCGTCCTCGTCGGCCAGCACGAACCCGAGCGGCTCGAGGAGCTCCCGGACCTGCGCTGCCGTGAAGGGAACGCCGAGGACGTGCTCGATTCGGGCGAGCCGGAGCGGAACCACGGCCGGCTCGTGCTCACGCGCGGCACAGTCCAGCACCGGCTCCGCGATTTTGCCGCCGGCGATGGCGGTGATGAGGTGGGCACAGCGCTCGAGCGCCAGCTCCAGCCCCTCGGGGTCGACGCCCCGCTCGTAGCGGTACGACGCGTCGGTGGACATGATCAGGGCACGGCGGGTAGCTCGCACCGACTTTGGGTCGAACCACGCGCACTCCAGCAGCACGTCGGTCGTCGCTTCGTCCACCTCCGAATGGAGGCCGCCCATGACCCCGGCAATCGCTACGGGTCGCTCGGCGTCGCAGATCATGAGCATGTCGGACGTGATGGTCCGTTTCTCGTCGTCGAGCGTGACGAACGACTTCTCGTCCTTCCCCGCCCGGCGGACCACGATCCGGTCTCCTCGAAGCTTCCCGAGGTCGAAGGCGTGCAGCGGCTGGCCCAACTCGAGCATCACGTAGTTCGTGGCGTCGACCACGTTGTTGATGGGCCGTGCCCCCGCGCCGCGCAGGCGCCGCTGCAGCCACTCCGGCGACGGGCCGACGTTCACGCCCCGGATGACCGCCCCCAGATAGCGCGAGCAGAGGTCCGGATCGTCCACTGCGACGGAGACCCCACCCGACTCGGCCACCTTGGGGTCCTCGAGGTACGCGAGCGTCCGCGCTTCGACACACGGCAGGTCCGGCAGCTCGACGCGTCCCTCCCCCGCAGAAGCGAGCTCGCGGGCCAGACCGACGTGCGAGAGCAGATCTCCGCGATTAGCGGTGATCTCCACGTCGAGCGTCACGTCGTCGAGGCCGAGGGCGGGCACGAACGCCTCCCCCGGCTCGAAGTCGCCGCTCAGCTCCATGATGCCGGCATGATCGGCTCCCAGTCGCAACTCCTTGGCGGAACAGAGCATGCCCTCCGACACCTCACCCCGGATCTTGGCCTTCTTGATCTTGAAGTCCCCGGGTAGCACCGCCCCGACGGGCGCGAACGGATACCATGCGCCGGTCTTCACGTTCGGCGCGCCGCACACCACCTGCACGGAGCCGGCGCCGCCGTCCACCGTGCACAGCGACAGCCGGTCCGCGTTCGGGTGCGGACCCGCTTCCAGAACCTTCCCGATCACCACGTCACCGAGCGACGCTCCGGGCGAGACGATGTCCTCCACGGGCGCCCCGCGTAGCGCCAGGTGCTCCGTGAGCGCCTCGGGATCCATGGAGAGGCCGGGGACGAGATCGAGCAACCAACGGTATGAAGCCTTCATGACGCGAACTGGGAGAGGAAACGGACGTCGTTCTCGAAGAACGTGCGGAGATCCTTGACCCCGTGCTTGAGCATGGCGATCCGGCCCGGCCCCATGCCGAAGGCCCACCCGGTGTAGCGCTCCGGGTCGTGCCCGGCGTTCTCGATCACGGCCGGATCGACCATGCCGGCCCCCATGATCTCGAGCCAGTCGGTCTCTTCCTGGCTGCCGTCGGGGCGGGTGATGACGCGCTTGACGTCGACCTCCGCGCTCGGCTCGGTGAACGGGAAGAACGACGGACGGAAGCGCACCTGCGTATCGGGGCCCCAATAGCGCCGCGCGAACTCGGCGAGCGTCGCCTTGAAGTCCACGAACGAGACGCCCTCGTCGATGACCAGGCCCTCGATCTGCATGAAGGCCGGCGTGTGGGTCGCGTCGTAGGTGTCGCGGCGGTAGACCCACCCCGGGGCCAGGATCCGGATCGGAGGCTCGTACCGCTCCATGGTGCGCATCTGTACCGGAGACGTGTGGCTCCGGAGGAGCACCGAGTCGACGAGGTAGAGCGTGTCCTGCTCGTCGGCGGCCGGGTGGTCGAGGGGCGTATTCAGCGCCTCGAAGTTGTACCACTCGCTGTCCGCCTCGGGGCCCCTCGCTCGCGTGAAGCCGAGCCCCCGGAAGATCCGCCAGATCTCGTCCACGGCCTGCGTGATCGGATGCAAGCCGCCGCGCCACGGCTCGCGCGCCGGGAGCGACAGGTCGCCCAGGCCGCCCCCTTCGGCGACGACCACCTCGGCCTCACGCCGCTCGAGCGCCTCGGCGAGCACGTCTTTGACGCGATTCGCCTCCTGACCGACCTGGGGCCGCTTCTCCGGCGGCATCGAGCCCAGTCCGCGGAGGATCTCGGAGACCCGCCCCTCCTTGCGACCGAGATAGGCGACGCGGACCTGCTCGAGGCCATCCGAGTCGTTCGCGCCCGCAATGCGGTCCAGGGCTTCGCGCTCGAGGGCGCGCAGGGCGTCGATCAGGTCTGGCTGGGTCATGGTCTCTGAGGCGGTCGGTGGCATCCCCTTTCGCGGGGCGGTCCGTAAGCTATCAAGCACGGGTCCGGATGCAATCGGCTAGTTCCGGAACGGACGAAGGGTCTCGCGGCCGTAGCCACGAGACCCTCCATCGATCCTGCGCGATTCCGGGATGCCCACGCATCCGCGGCCCGGTCGTCCCGGGTCAGCTGCTCTTGGCGGCCAGGCTGTCCTTCGCGTGACCCACGAGCGTACCGAACGCCTCGGGGTTGCGAACGGCCAGGTCGGCGAGCGCCTTCCTGTCGAGCTCGATCCCGGCCTCCTTCAGACCGTTGATGAAGCGCGAGTAGGAGAGGTCGTGCTCACGGGCCGCGGCGTTGATACGGGCGATCCAGAGGCGCCGGAAGTTCCGCTTCTTCTTCTTGCGGTCCCGGTACGCGTGCTGCCACCCCTTCTCGACCGCGTCCTTCGCGGTGCGATACAGGTTCTTCCGGCCACCGAAGTATCCTTTGGCCGCCTTGAAGATCTTCTTCTTCCGCTTGTTCCGCGCGGCTGCGGAGGTTGCTCTTGGCATCTCTCGGCCTCCTTACGCGCCGTAGGGGAGAATTTTCTTCAGCTTCTTGGCGTCGGACTTCGACACCATATCGGGCTTACGAAGACGACGCTTCCGCTTCCGCGTCTTCTTCGTGAGGATGTGGCTCTTGTTCGCCCGCATGCGCTTGAACTTCCCGGAGCCCGTCTTCTTGACGCGCTTCGCCGCACCGCGGTGGGTCTTCATCTTGGGCATCTGATTCTCCGTTCTTCCTGTGGGCCGAGCCCTCAGGACCCGGTGATTACTTCATCTTGAGCGGGCCGACCATCATCGACATGACGCGGCCCTCCATGCTCGGCTGCGATTCCGCTTTGCCGAGATCCTGAATGTCCTCCATCACCCGGGCCAGGACTTCGAGCCCCAACTCCGGATGGGTCACCTGCCGACCGCGAAACATCATGGTCAGCTTGACCTTGTCTCCTTCCTCGAGGAACCGACGAGCGTGGCGGACCTTGAACTCGTAGTCATGGTCCTCGATCCCGGGCCGGAACTTCACTTCCTTGACCTGGATCGTGTGCTGTTTCTTCCGCGCGTCTCGGGCAGCCCGTTGGGCTTCGTACTTGAACTTCCCGTAGTCCATCATCTTGACCACGGGCGGGCGGGCCTCTGCCGCGACTTCGACCAGGTCCATGCCTCGCTCGGCCGCCCGCTCGCGGGCCTCGTCGAGGGAGACGATGCCGATCTGCTCGCCATCGTCCTGGATCAGCCGGATGGGGCTGATCCGGATCTGCTCGTTCACGCGGACTCGCTTGTCGTTGATTTCCTCTATACCTCCGAAGGTGGCCTGTGTCGGACGCCCCAGCGACGACCGATCACGAACGAAAAAGACCCGAGCTCACAGAGAGACCCGGGTCGCGAACGCGGTCGGGGGTCGAGCCCGCGGCTCCCCCCTGACGAAGCGACCCTCGAGTCGGCTCTCTTGGAGCCCGAGGGTGGGACCGGCGTCGTCTCCGGTCCACTTCCTGATTGTCGTGCGGAAAAGATGAGGCAATGATCCCGCGGGGTCAACGGCGATCCGGGTCAATCGAGCGCTTCGTCGAGCGCGCTGTCGAGCTCCTTCTCGCGCGTCTCCTCGGCCACCCGTTCCACGAAGGCCGCCCGCGGCATCACCTCCTGCTTCTTCCCGGTTCCGCGCTTGCGCACGGCTACGGTGCCGGCCTCGGCCTCGCGCTCACCCACCACGCCCATGTAGGGAATCTTCATCTTCTCGGCTTCCCGGATGCGGTACGGGAGCGTCTCGCGGTCCGCGAGCTCGGCGCGCACGCCCGCCGCACGCAGATCCTGCACGAGCTCGCGCGCGCTCTCGGTCCACTGCTCCGACACCGGCAGCACCCGCACCTGCTCGGGCGACAGCCAGGTGGGGAGCGCGCCGGCGTAGTGCTCGATGAGGATGGCGATGAAGCGCTCGAACGATCCGAAGATTGCTCGGTGGATGATCACCGGGCGGTGCTCGCTATTGTCCTCGCCCACGTAGGTGAGATCGAACCGCTCGGGGTTCGCGTAGTCGAGTTGGATCGTGCCGAGCTGCCACTCACGCCCGATCGCGTCGACCACGTCGAAGTCGATCTTCGGACCGTAGAATGCGCCGTCTCCCTCCTTCAGCTCGTACGGACGGTCGAGCGCCTCGAGGGCGTCACGGAGCGCGCCCTCCGCGCGGTCCCACATGGCGTCCTCACCAATCCGCTGCTCCGGACGGGTGGCGAACTTCGTCGTGTACTCGAGGCCGAGGGTCCGGTAGAAGTAGTCGATGAGCTCGACGAGCCGACGGACCTCGTCCTTGATCTGGTCTTCCTTGAGGAAGATGTGGGCATCGTCCTGCTGGAACTGCCGCACCCGCGTGAGCCCGCTGAGCGCGCCGGTGATCTCATTCCGGTGGAGGACGTCTTGCGTCGCGAACCGCACCGGGAGCTCCCGGTACGAACGATGGCGGGACGCGTAGAGGAGGTAGTGGGACGGGCAGTTCATCGGCTTGAGCGAGAAGTCGTGCTCCCCCGACTCCTTGTCCATCACCATGAACATGTTCTCGCGGTACTTGCCCCAGTGCCCCGACTTCTCCCAGAGCGCCTTGTTGTAGAGGAGCGGCGTCTTCACCTGCTCGTAGCCGTTCTCGCTCAACACCTCGGACATCCAGTCGCTCAGCGTCCGGAACACCCGAGTTCCGCGGTCCGTCCAGAAGGGCGCGCCCGGTGCCCACGGGTGGAAGAGGAAAAGGTCCAGGTCCTTCCCCACTCGGCGATGATCGCGCTTCCTCGCTTCTTCGATGCGCGTGAGGTGCTGCTCGAGATCCTCCTTCTTCGGGAAGGCGGTCCCGTAGATGCGCTGGAGCATCTGACGGTTCTCGTCACCACGCCAGTACGCGCCGGCGCCGGAGAGGAGCTTGAAGTGCTTGAGTCGGCCGGTGCTTGGCACGTGCGGGCCCTTGCAGAGGTCGAGGAACGGCCCGTTCTCGTAGACCGTGATCACTTCGTCGTCGTCGAACTCCTCGAGCCGCTCGAGCTTGAGCGGATCGTCCGCGAACAGTCGACGTGCTTCGGCCTTGTCCACCTGCCGTCGCTCGAAGGGCTGATCCGCAGCGACCACGTCGGCCATCTGCTTCTCGAACGCCTCGAGGTCGTCGGGGGTGAACGGCTCGTCCACGTCGAAGTCGTAGTAGAAGCCCTCGTCGATCGCGGGACCGAAGCCGATGCCCGCGCCCGGCCGAAGCTCCCGCACGGCGGTAGCGAGTACGTGCGCCGCGGAGTGCCTCAGAACCGGAAGCACGTCCGGGTCCTTCTCCGTCAGGATTCGGATCTTCGCGTCGTGCTCGATGGGCTCCATGAGGCCGATCGTGGTCCCGTCCACGACGGCGGCCAGGGCGGCACGGGCGAGACCAGGCCCGATGGCGGCCGCGACCTCACCAGCCGTCGACCCCTTGGGCAGCTCGAGGATGTCTCCGTTCGGAAGCGTGATGCGGATCTGTTCGCTCGACATGGCTCAGGGTTGAAAAAGCGCGGCGCCCGGGACCTTTGGGGCCGCGCCTCGCGTCGGCTGAGGGCGGGTGGACGGGAGCCGTCCACCGGGTCTTGGGAACCTGCTCGCCCGAGCCCGAAGGGTCAATGCCTTGCAGAGCCTCACGGCCCGCCGGCGGAGCCCTTCCAGACGCGCCATCCGATCAACGGGAGCAGAACGAGCCACCCAGCGACGAGCACGAGCCGCGCTGCCTGGCTCGAGCCGAGCGCACGGAGGCCGATGTCGAGGCCGACCAGAAGGACGACGGCGGACGTCAGGAAGACGACCATCCGTAGAAGGCGGTCCGAAGAAACGAATCTGCTGGGAGGCATGCCGATGTCTTCAAGGGAGTTGGAGCACGAATGCATTCGAGACGCGCCACGGGAGCTCGGCGGCGCCGGACTCCTCCCCTGGAACGACCGAGTCGGAGTCGGAAAGGCGGGCCTGGAACCAATACAAACGATACACGCCTTCGACGTCTTCGAACACGAAGGCCGGCGTCACGTTCGATCCGGGCGGGGCGCCGATCACCCGCAGCGTGTCGGCATACTCCTCGCCGGGGGCGATGCTGAGCGGTGGGCTCGAGCAGCCATCCATGAACGGGTGCCACTGGTCGACCCAGCGATCGCCGCGTCGGATCTGCAGGAGCGGGCGGACGTCGCCGTCGCAGTGATCCAGGATCAGGTCGGCGTCGGTCTCGTTCCGGTATGTGTAGGGAATCGTCGTCGAGTAACCGAAATCGTGACGCTCGAACGTGTACGTCAACGCCGAGGTCTGCAGGAGGGGCGCGGGATCGCGCTGCACCTCCGGCGGACCGGAGCAGGCGGCCATCGTCAGACCCGCTACCGCGATGAAGCGCCTCAGTTCAACTACTTCCGTTTCCCGACACGCCGGAGAGCATGTCGCCCAGCCAATGCCCGGCGCGCTGCACCTTGGCCTTCACGTACGGGAGGTTGTACCGGTTCAGCGTCCCATGCAGGGGCATGCGGTCCAGCACCTGGATTCCGCCCCGCTCGACGGCGCGGAGCTTGTCCGGGTTGTTGGTGAGCAGCTGTACGCGCTCGATGTCGAGTTGGTGGAGCATGTCGAGGGCGGCGTCGTAGGTGCGCTCGTCCGGTCCGAAGCCGAGCGTGCAGTCCGCGTCGACCGTGTCGAGCCCTCCGTCCTGGAGCGCGTAGGCTCGGAGCTTGTTTCCGAGCCCGATGCCCCGGCCTTCCTGCTGGAGATAGAGGAGCACGCCGCCCCCCTGCTCCTGGAAGTGTCGAAGGCTCCCGCGGAGCTGATCGCCGCAATCACACTTCAGGCTGCCGAAGAGGTCACCCGTGAGGCATGCCGAGTGGAGCCGCACCGGCACCGGGTCCGGCCAGGCCTCGCGCCGACCGATCATGATGGCCACGTGCTCCAGCAGTGCGTTGTCCTCGCGGAAGAGGACGAACCGGGCGTCTTCGGCATCCTGCAGCGGAACCGGAGCCTCGCTGACCTGCGAGACGGAGATTCTCGGCGCTTCGAGTGCAGCGCGTATGCGCTTCGAATCGACGTGCAGGATCCGCCGAGCGGCCAGCGTCTCGCTGAGTTCCGCGCTCGGGGTCGACGAGACACTTCCCGTCACGACAGCCGGCAGGAGCTGGGCGAGGCGGGCCAGGGCGAGCCCTTGCGCCTCGGCCACCGTGGCCGGTCGGACCGTCATACCGCGCGGCGTCGTCGATCCGCGCTCGCTGCACAGGTGGAGTACGTCACCGGGGCCGGCGTCGGCGGGAAGCCGCAACGCCAACGGACCAGGGGCGAGCTGGATGCCCAGGGCGCGCGCCCGGTGCGGCGTGACGACCAGGTGGAGCGGCCCGTCTGCCAGGCGGCGCAGGGACGCCAACGTCTCTTCGCCGAGTCCTTCGGCAGACGCCACCAGCGCGTTGCCGTCGGGCGTCCCGTCACCGTTCCCCACATGCGTGACGAACAGCGCCCGGCGCCGTCTCAACTCGAAGAGCCCTCGCTCTGCTTCGTACATATCGTTCACCGAACCTCCCCGCTCTACGGCGGTCCCGGATACCGGAGAAAGTAGGATCCGGTCTTCCATCGGACCGGAATCGAAAACACCGCCGGACGGACGAGAGGTCCATCGGACGAGAGGAATCGCGGCTAGCAGCCCGACGAAAATCGGGGCCATCCACGCGAAGAACAGGGGACTGAGCGACCACGTTGCCGCAGCCCAGAGAAGCCCCCCGGCGCTGATCCAGCCGGCCGCCCGCGCGGCGTGACCCCAAGGCACCGCAAGGCTGTCACGCGACTGTGCTGTCCATGCAACCGAATGTCCGACCGCGACTTCGAGCACGAACTTCGCGTGATACATCATCATGACAGGCGCCACCACGATCGCGAACAACGCCTCGCCGAGGCCGCGGCCGATCAAACGAGCCGCGCCGCCGTACCGCTCCCGCCGTGGGAGCGCCAGCAACAATCCGAGGCCCTTGGGCAGGAAGAGGATCGCCGCCGTCACCGCCAGCAGCGACGGCAGCGGCTGGAGAAGCGTCCACGATCCCACCCCGGCGACGCCGCTCAATACAGGATCCGCGAGGGGCGCGACGCCGGCCACGTAGGCGGTGCTCGCCAGCAGCAGCAGGAGCCAGAGCAGCGAGGATACGTATCCCATGGCGCCCAGCAGGAAGTGCAGACGGCTGACGGGATGCAGTCCGCCCAGCGCGAGGAGCTTCAGATGCTGCAGGCTGCCCTGAGCCCAACGACGGTCCCGGCGCGCGTAGTCGATCAGGTTGCCGGGAACGTCCTCCCAACTCCCCCCGGCTCCCGACAGCAGATACACGCCCCAGCCGGCCCGGCGCAACAACGCGGCCTCCACGAAGTCGTGCGACAGGATCTCTCCGCCGAGAGGCGGGGCGCCCGACAGAACCGGCAGCCGACAGTGCCTCACAAAGGGTTCGATGCGCACGATGGCGTTGTGTCCCCAGTAGTTCGCGGCGTCGCCCTGCCAGAAGCTCTGTCCCGCCGCGAGCATGGGGCCGTACAAACTGGCCGCGAACTCGACGAAGCGCCCGAAGCGTGTGGTCTGCCGACCAGGGAGCGGCACCGTCTGCACGAGGCCGGCCTGCGGATTCGCGTCCATCGTGCGGACCAGTCGGACGAGGGTGTCGGCCGACATGACCGAGTCCGCGTCCAGCACGACCATGTACTCGTAGCCGCTGCCCGCACGGCGCAGGAACTCCGCGATATTTCCGGCCTTCCGCCCCTCGTTGGTCGATCGGCGTCGGTAATGGAGACCCGCCGAGCCCGAGTATCGAGCGAGCAGACCGGCCCAGGCCCCCTCCTCCGCCGGAACCCGCTCGCGATCGTTCGTGTCGCTCAGTAGGTGCACATCGAAGGCGCTGGCATGACCGGCTCCCTCGAGCGACCCCAGCATCGCCTCGATCCGCCTGACCACCGCGTCCGCGTCTTCGTTCCGGGCCGGCACGACGAGCGCCGTTCGCGAACGGAGCGGCACCGCCCGCACCGCATCCACCTCATCGACGACGCGCTCGAGGGTCAGGGGATCGCGCCCCAGAACCTCGAGCGTGAACCCGACGACGGCGTTCCAGAACGCGACCGAGATCCACGCGAAGGTCGGCGTGAACAGTACGAGGATCAGCAACTCGAGCCGGGTCGTACCGCCACCCGACACCAACGCGGCCATCATCGACACGCCGTATACCGTGGTGCCGACGACGAGAGCGAAGAACAGGGCACGCCGCAGCCCGAGCCACGGCGTATCGAGCCGCGCGGCGGGGGGGGAACTTCGGATGGGTAGTTGAGCCGTGGCGATCAAGTCAGTCGATTCTTGCTGGGTACCACACGTAGCTCCACGTCTCGCTCACGGGCTCACCGCCCGCGAGAAGGATGAGGCGCATGTCGGCCGGTGCATCTCCTTCGGGATCGAGGGCGAACGTCACCCTGCTCCCGCTGTTACCCGGGAGGGGCACGATCATGACCCCCTCGACACCTCCGTGTGACACCGAAAGATCCACCCGAAGGTCGTCTGCGACCTCCGGATCGGAAAGCCGCCCGCCCTGGAAGTCGACCATGAAACGGCGTCGACTCCGGGGCGGCGGATCCGCTTCACCAGGAAGCGCATCCCAGGACACCAGGGTACGCACGACCCGTGCCACCTCCATGTCCGGCGACACGCCCCCCACCGTCACCAGGCGATAGCGGTAGCGCCGCTCGTCGCCCGCGCGAAACGGTCGGTCGGAGACCCAGTACGCCGCGACGTTGTCGTTGAACTCCGACGTGGAGGGGATCTCGAGCAACTCGACGCCGCCGGCGCCCCAGTCTCCGCCGAGCACCTCGACCCAGTACCCCGGGCGCCGGTGATACCGGGCCTCGAGGTCGAGGTAGGCCTCGAAATCGCGCGCGCGCTGGAGCAATCCGAAGCCCGCCGGAGCCTCGTCCCTGAGCGATGTGACGTGGAGACCAGGGCCGTTACCGAGAGGGCGCCAGATCCACTCCCCCTTCCCGGTCAGCATCTGGAGGCCGTCCGAATCATGGACGCGCGGCCGGAAGTCGTCGTGCGCCGGGCCGTGTCCGGGAGCGTGCAGGAACATGCTGCTCAGGGGCGCCACCCCGAGTTTCTCGATGTCGCGCCGAGCGAACAGGCGTGCGTCGACGAGCACCTCGGTCGGGTCGCCGGGGCCGAGCTCGAATCGAAACGCACCGGAGACGGAGGGAGCGTCGAGGAGGGCGTGAATCACGAGCGGAGCCCCTACGGCGTCGGGCCGCTCGATCCAGAAGGCGCGAAAATCCGGGAACTCCTCCGGACCCTCGACCGCCGGGTCCACAGCGAGGCCACGGGCTGAAAGGCCGTATTCCTGGCCGGCGCCGAGCACCCTGAAGTAGGAAGCGCCGAGAAACGCCGCGACCTCGTCCTGGGTGTCGCCATCGTTGAGCGGGTAGTGGACCCGGAATCCGGCGAAGCCTGGCACGTCGTCAGGGCCGAGGTTCGCCAGCGACGCCGCGGCACCTTCGAAGGCGAACAGGGCCGGGTCGTATTCGACGCGCCGGACGGAGTCGGCCTCCACGAGATGCACGCTCACCGGCCGGTCGTACAGGGAGGTGCCGAGATGAAAGAGCTGCAGCTCGTAGTCCGAGGCGCCCCGCCAGATCGCTCGCTCGGGCCGGAAGCGGATCTGTCGGTAGCCGTCGAAGTCCAGTCCGAGCAGCGCCGGCGGAACGGCCGCGTTCGGCGGACGGTACTCCGATCGGGCGAGCGCACGGGCGATCCCGGTGAGATCCTCGGCGATGCTTCCTGGAGCGACGTCCCAGGACGAAGGATCGACGGCGTCCGTGGTCGTCGCGGACGGGCCCGGAGTCACCGAGGCTCCGGGAGGGGTATGGATCGTGGTGTCGGGGTTGGCCCCGCCCACTTCGGGCGGTAGCGTCGGAGCCCGCGATATCCACAGCGCGACCAGGATTCCCGAGACGAGCGCGAGCAGCGCGGTGGGCAGACGAAAGGACATGATGACCTCGAACTCCGTGGACCGGCACGAACGACCATGAGCTCCGATTCGGCGACCGTCGGGAGACCGGCCTCCGTCGCGAAGGCGCTGGCCTCTTGGCCGTCGACCGCGTCCGGAAGACTCCTGAGCCTCGTCCTGGCGTTTCTGGTTGTCAATGCCGTGCTGCTCGCCCCGCAGTGGGGCGCACCGGGCATGGTTCCCTTCCACTGGATCGCCGTCGAGGCCTGGCTCGTCACGCTCCTGTTCGCCGCGCTCCCCCGGGTCTGGTGGAGTCTCGTGGCGGCTTTGCTCGTCGCCGCGCTGGTCGTCGCCACCGGGCTGATCGGCCTCGGCGACGCCTCGACGCGCATGAGCCTGTCGCGCCCGCTCAACCTCTACCTCGACGTCCAGCTCCTGAGCGCCGTCCTCAACCTCCTGACCGGAACGCTCGGACCGTTCGTGGCGGCCCTGGCCGGGGTGCTCGCCGTGTGCGCCGTTCTCGCCACGGTCGCCGTCGTCGGTCATCTGTTGGCGCCACCGCGCAGGGTCCGTCCCCTTCTCTGGAGCCGACGGAACGCCGTGATGGCGTTGCTGACCACCGGACTCGTGCTCTTCGGAGCACGTGCCGCGGGTGGACCCGGAGGGCTGGGGTTTCCGGCAGTCCGACTCGCGGAGGAGCAGGCGCGCTTCCTGTCGGCGCTCAACGAGGAGCGAGAGGTCTTCGAAGCCGAGCTCTCGACGACGACCGACAGCTACGCCGACATCCCGGGGCTCTTCGCCCGACTCGGCGGGAGCGACGTCGTCCTTGCGTTCGTCGAGTCGTACGGGAGCGTCGTGCTCGATGATCCGAGGTACGCGTCCGTCCTGCGTCCGCGGCTCGAGGAGATGGAGCTGCGCATGGCCGAGGCCGGGCTGACGCTCGCGAGCGGAAGCATGGTGGCACCGAGCCAGGGCGGTCAGTCCTGGCTCGGTCACGGCTCCGTGCTGAGCGGGCTCTGGCTCCACAACCAGATGCGCTACGACCTCTTGCTCGCGAGCCGCCGCGAGACGCTCATCGACGACTTCCGGGCCGCGGGATACCGCACGGCCGCACTGATGCCGGCCATTACGTTGGCGTGGCCGGAGGGCGAGCTCTTCGGCTACGACGAGATCTACGACTTCGCCGGCATCGGCTACGCCGGCCCGCCGCTGAACTGGGTCACGATGCCGGACCAGTTCACGTGGTCCTTCCTCGAGCACACGATCCGGAGGCGCGACGATGAGCGGCCGCTCTTCGCGGAGCTGGGCCTCATCAGCAGCCACGCGCCCTGGACGCCCATCCTCCCCGTACTCGAGGACTGGGAAGGCATCGGGGACGGCGCCGTGTTCGAGCCCTGGCGCGACGCCGGCGAGCGCCCGGAGGATCTCTGGCGAGACGCCGAGCGCGTACGCGAGCACTTCGCGCTCTCCGTCGACTACGCCGTGCACGCGGCGACGTCGTACGCCGAGCGCTACGTGGGGTCCGACATGCTGCTCATCATTCTAGGGGACCACCAGCCGGCCCCGTTGGTGACCGGCGACGGGGCGCCCCGCACGGTCCCGGTGCACGTCATCAGCGGCGACCCGGCCCTCGTGGCGCCGTTCCTCGAGTGGGGCTTCGTGCCGGGCGCGTTTCCGGATCCGGAAGCCGATCCCCCTGGCATGGACCAGTTCAGGCCCTGGTTCGTGCCGACGTTCAGCACGCCGAAGGAGTTGGCGGGGGCCGGACCAGGTGGGTGAGCTCCTCGGGCTCCTACGCTCTCTCGCTGTCTACTGGCGTCCTGGAAGACAGCCGGCGCTACGCCACATGTACTCGACGTTCGTCCGCCCGGGTTCGCTGGTGTTCGATATTGGCGCCCACCTCGGAGACCGGACCGCCGCGTTCTCGTCTCTGGGGGCGCGCGTAATCGCGCTCGAGCCGCAGCCGCGGGTCGCCGTGTGGCTCCGGCGCCTCGTGGGCCGTCGGTCGGGCGTGGAGATCGTGGAGGAGGCCGTGGGCCCCTCGGAGGGGACGGCCCGCCTGGCGGTGAGTCGGCGCAACCCCACCGTGTCGACGCTTTCGCGGCTCTGGCGCGACCAGATGCCCGAGCGGAATTCCGGATTCGAGGGCGTGCGCTGGGAGGACGAGGTCGAGGTCCCCATGACCACGCTGGACGCGCTCGTGGACCGCTTCGGTCTTCCCGACTTCTGCAAGCTCGACATCGAGGGCTACGAAGCCGAGGCGCTCG
The DNA here is from genome assembly GCA_040904945.1 of Gemmatimonadota bacterium. Taxonomy (GTDB): domain Bacteria; phylum Gemmatimonadota; class Gemmatimonadetes; order Longimicrobiales; family Gaopeijiaceae; genus JAWLHJ01. Next base: position 17,438 of record JBBDSM010000082.1, on the reverse strand, counting down.
AAGGGCTCAGTCGCGCCGTGCCGGCGCTCTCGGTGGAGTTCGTCCGGGGAGGGCTCGAGGTGGCCGAGGCGTGTGTGGCGCGGCTGGAGACGTTGGGACGGTACGAGTACAATGCCGTGGCCGGCGAGAACCGCAGCTTCGTCTTCGACGGATGGCTCGATGCCGGTGCGGCGCACGCGTGGCTCCGAAGAGGCGCGGACGAACTCCCGTTCGGCGACCTGTACGCCCGATTGACCGAGGAACCCGTCTCATGACCCGAACGCCCGCCCCCGTCTTCCCGCTGTTCTGGGAAAACGCCACCCGTCCCGCACTCGCGGCCGCCGCCGGTCACGACCCGGTCGCGGTTCTCCCCCTCGGAGCGATCGAGCAGCATGGGCCACACCTCCCGGTGTCCACCGACCTGCTGATCGCCCTGGGCGTTCTGAGACGGGCCATGGAGTCCGCCGCGCCACGGGTGCCGATCGTCGTCCTGCCACGTCTCGCCCTCGGCTCGAGTGAGGAGCACGTGGGGCTGGGGGGCACCCTGTCGCTGGACGCCGAGACCCTCGGGCGCGTCCTCGGCTCGCTGGCCGCCGCGGTGGCGGCCGAAGGGATCTGCAGGCTGGTGATCGTCAACGCGCACGGGGGCAACAAGCACGTCGTCGATGGGGCGGCGCTCCGGGCGCGGACGGACCACGGGCTCCTCGTGGTGAAGGCCCACGTGTTCCGCTTTCCCCGACCCGAAAGTGTCGAGCTCCCCGAAGCCGAATGGCGTCACGGGCTCCACGGCGGCGCGGTCGAGACGGCCATGATGCTCCATCTCCATCCGGACCTGGTACGGGCGGACGCCGTCCGGGATTTCCCGTCGCTCGGCACGAAGCTCGAGGAGGGCCTCGACGTCCTCCTCCCCGAGGGACCCGCCGCGTTCGCATGGACCGCGAAGGATCTCAACCCCGACGGAGTGACGGGGAACGCAGAACTGGCCACGGAGGAGATGGGCGCCCGCCTCGTCGAAGGATACGGCGCTTACCTCGCGCGCATCCTGGCCGACGCCGCCCGTTTCCCGCTGGACAGCCTGACGGACCGGTCGTGAACGCTCAGCTCGATCCGGCCGCAGCCTGGTCGCTGGTGCGCGCGCTGGCCGACCACGTGTCGGAGGGTGCCGAGCGGCCCACGCATGTTCAGGACGCCTCCGGCAACCGCCTCGTCCTCGACGACGAAGGTGGGTGGAGCAGCCAGCCTCCCCCTGCCACGGAAGCGCGGGTCGTCCTCGATCTGTACCTCCCGCTGGCTGCACGGCCGGACTACGTAGTGGCCCAGATCGGGCAGAGTCTCGACGGGCGGGTGGCCACGGAGTCGGGACGGTCCCACTACGTGACCGGCCCGGACGACATCGTTCGGCTGCACCGCCTTCGCGCCCTCGCCGACGCCGTGGTCGTCGGCGCGGGAACCGCCGTCTCCGACACCCCGCAACTGACGGTGCGCCGCGTCGAAGGGTCGAATCCGGCCAGGGTCGTGCTCGATCCGAACGGGCGGGTCCCGCCGGTAGGGCCGCTCTTCACGAACGCCGATGCGCCGACGCTTTGGGTCCGCGAAGGGAATCCGGGGACGGAGCTGCCGGACCATGTGGAGGTGATCGCCCCGCCCGAGTCCGAGAGCGGAAGCCACGTGCCGCCCCGAGCCCTGCTGGCACTGCTTCGCTCACGGGGCTACCGGCGGATCCTCGTGGAGGGGGGCGGCGTGACCGTCTCCCGCTTCCTGGAGGCCGACGCCCTCGACCGGCTGCACGTCACGGTAGCGCCCATGATCATCGGGTCCGGGCGCCAGGGGCTGAGCCTGCCGGTCATCGACGAGCTCGAAGCCGCACTCCGCCCCGCCTGCCGTCACTTCGCGCTGGGCGCCGACATCCTCTTCGACCTGGATCTCCACGCGGGCTCCGAGGGCCCGTCGGAGTCATCTGACGCAGCGGACCGAGTCGTCGATCCGCCGAACAGGACCGCGTAGCCTCCCGGCACCGTGCCGACGAGCACGATCAAGCCGTACGCGACGGAGATCGCCACGCCGTCCGAGGCGCCGAGCCCCGCGACGCTCCAGATCGTGGCCGCCGCGGACTCACGCACGCCCCACCCCCCGACGGACAGGGGAAGCAACATCGACAGCAGGACGGGTGCGACCAGCGGCGCCAGAGCGACGAGCGGCGTGTCGACGCCCACCGCCCGCGCCGCGAGCAGGTAGGCCGCGACGTACGACGCGATGATGACGGTCGAGGTCGCGAGCTGGACGTAGACGGCCTCACCCGAGAAGAGCGCGACCCGCGCATCACGTCGAAGGGCTGCCGTCACCGAGGTGGGCGCGGATCCGGACGGCGCGCGCATGGCCACCGCCACCGCAGCGCTCACGACGGCGGTCACGGCCAGGGCCGCGACCCACCATCCGAGCGCCCCCGATGGGACGCGCAGCGCGATGAAGGCGAAGGAGATCGACGCCACGACGGCCATGACGACCTGGCCCGACAGACGCTCGAGGATCACCGCTCGGACCGCCGGGCCACGCGCCTCGGGAGCCCTTCCGGAATGGCGCCACGCCCGGTCGGCGTCGCCCAGCACGCCACCGGGGAGCACCTGATTCAGGAAGAGCGCACGGTAGTACTCACGGAGCGCCAACCCGAACGGGAGGGTCAGCCCCAGGCGCCCCGCGGTGTACCTCCAGCGCCAGGCGGACAGGAGCGTCTGCCCGACACCGACCACCAGCGCGGCGAGCACCCACCCAGCCTCGAGAGCCGCGAGCCGATCCCACACCGCCCCGGTGTCGACGGTCAGGGCGACACCCAAGAGGATGAGCGGCCCACCCAGTCCCCTGACCCACCGCCGCGCTTGTCGGCTCACGAACCTCCGTCCTCCGACGAAGGGAGCGCGAGCAGGTCCAGATGTCCCACGACGACCCGGGCGACTCCCTCGTCCACGTCGGCGCTCCGCCGCCGACCCCACGCCTCCAACAGATCCTTCTCGGCGGGACTCTGCTCGACGGCGGCTTCGACCCAACCCTCTATGAGCAGCCGGGCCAACTCCACGGTTTCTGCGTCGAGCGTCCAGGGGCTCGGCGTGAGCCAGGTCCGGTATCCCGCCGCCTGGAAGCGGTCGCGACCCACGCGAGCAGCGCGCGGGCCGAGCGCTTCTCCGAGGCCTTTGTCCCGGGCCTGATGGGCGTTCACCAGGTCCATCACGCGCGCGTCGTCCGGGCGCTCGTCGCTCCAGGAGACCGTACCGTCGTAGATCGTGGTGAACAGGGCACCCGCTCCCGCGGATACGCAGGCGTCGACGAGTTGCCCCAGCCAGTCCTCCGACACGAGGTCCAGGAGAGCGGAACCCGTCACCAGGTCGGAATCATGGACCGCCCCGATCCCCTCCGCGGCGAGATCGCCCACGATGCGACGCACCTCGTCCACGGCCGGCGGGACCGTCGCCCGCTCGAGCAGGTCCGGGTCGTGGTCGACGAGCACCCACCGTTGGGGACCCGGAAGGCGCGGCGCCAAGTAGCGGGCGTTGGATCCGGTCCCCGATCCCAGATCGAGCACGCGTCGCCACCCCCGACTCCTCCATTCGGCCGTCAGCGGTGCGAGCAACGCTTCGGAACGGGTCCGGTGATCGACGGGCTCCCGTAGCGCGAGCCAGTCGGCCGAAAAGGCGTCTTCACGGTCGGGCCCGGCGCTCACGAGGCCACCGCCCCCGACCGCCCCGGGGGGACACCCTGTCCGGCCTTCTCCACAGCGGAGAGGAACGTCACCCCCGCGGCCGGCCAGTCGGGGAGGTTCGCGGCCACGCGGAGGGCCCCATCCCGAAGCTTGGCGAGCGCGCCGTCCGGATCGACCAGCAGGCTCCGAAGCGCGCGAGCGAGCGCGCCCACCTGGCCCGGCTCGACCAGCACGCCGGCCTCCGCCGGCACGGTGTACGGGATCGCGCCGCCGGTGGTGCTGAGCACAGGCAGACCGCGTACGATCGCTTCGGTGAGGGCCATGCCGTACCCCTCGTAGTACGACGCCAGGACGAAGAGGCTCGCGCCGGCGTAGGCCCGGTCGAGTGAAGCCTCGTCGAGCTCGCCGAGGAACGACACCCTGCCCTCCAACCCGTGCTCCGTGACCGCGCGGCGCACCTCGAGGGCATGGGCCGGGTCGAGCGTCTCGCTGCCCGCGAACGCGCATGTCCACTCGAGCTCCGCGACCGCGGCCAGCGCCTCGACCAGGACCACGTGCCCCTTCCTCGGAGTCAGGGAGCCAACGCACAGGAGCTGCGGTGGAGCTCCTGCTCCGGGGCCCGACGCGGGCGGAGCGGGACGCGTCCCCGGAACCGCCACGCCGATGCGCCGCGCCGCCACACCGTAGGCGCCGAGTCGCTGGGCGGTGAAGCGGCTGGTGACCACGACCCCACGGCACACGGCGAGCGCAGCCCGTTCGGACGCCGCGAGACGGGTCGCCTCCGCCTCCGGAATACCTGTCTCGTCGGCGAGCGGGTGGTGCACGAGTCCGACCAACCGGACACGGCGAGCGTGACGGTCCAACTCCTCCGGGAGCCCACCCCCCGCGAGGCCGTCCACCACCACCAACTCGTCGTCGCCGACCCGCCCCAGCGCCGCGCTCATGCTGCTCCGCGCCACGTCGTCCCCCACCGGAAAGGCCCCATCGAGCTCATGGACGACGACGTCCCTGCCGGCGGCCCTCATCTCGGCCACCATGTGGGCGTCGTAGAGATACCCACCGGTGCGCTGATCGAGAGCGCCGGGGACCACGAAGTGGATGCGCCGCTCGGTCACACCGCGCCCGCGTAGCTCGCCCAGGCGACGTGCGACTCCTTGAGCGTGATCTCGACGGTCTCGACCCCGCGCCCGCCCGCACCCATCGCGCCGTCGCGCAGGGCGTCCGCGACCCGGTCGAAGACGACCCGCGCCAGGAACTCCGTCGTGGTGTTCTCGCCCTCGAACGCCTCGACCTCGTCGAGATTGCGGTAGTCCAGCTCGCTCAGGATCTCGCGCAGCACCTCACGCGCCCTCCCGATATCCACCACCAGACCGTCGGCGTCGAGATCGCCGCGACGAAAGGACGCGTCCACCACGTAGGTTGCGCCGTGGAGACGCTGGGCCGGGCCGAAGATCTCGCCCGCGAAGCTGTGGGCGATCATGAAATGGTCTCGGACTGTCAGGCTATACACTGGTCTTCCTCGGATGGGAGCGGGAAAAGTCCCGGACGTTCAGCCCGGGCCATATCGGATGCGGTGGCAGAGCGCGCCCGCAGGGTCGGCACTGAGCCGGCTCAGGATCTCGGGAAGCTCGTCGAACGGGCTCTCGCCCGTCACGAGCCGGTCGAGCGCCTCGACGCGCAGGAGCTCGAGCGCCTTTTCGAGGCGGCGGCGGTGGGTCCAGCGCGGCGCGCGATCGGGCGGAATCCGCCCCACCTGGCTGCTCCGAAGCGTGATCCTGCGGGCGTGGAACGCCTCACCGAGGGGCAGGCCCACGGTTCGGTCACCGAACCAGCTCGCCTCGACAACCCGCGCCTCGACACCGGCGCCGCCCAGAGCCGAGGCCGCCCCTTCCGGCGAACCGCTGGCATGGACGACGACATCGGCGTCGAACTCCGCCGGAACGGAGGTGGCGAACGAGAGGCCGAGCGCGGCAACGACGTCGGCACGGGAGGGGTCGACGTCGACGAGGAGGACCTCGCTGCCGGGGATCCCCCTGGAGATCCACGCGACGAGCAGGCCGACCACGCCGCCTCCGACGACCAGGACGCGGTCGCCGGGCCCCACCGCCGCGTCCCACACCACGTTGAGCGCCGTCTCCATGTTCGCGCCGAGCACCGCGCGTCCCTCCGGTACGCCTTCGGGCAGCCGCGTGACCGCGCCTACAGGCACGACGTAGCGGTCCTGGTGCGGGAAGAGGCAGAAGACCGACCGTCCCTCGAGCGCGGGGGCGTCGGGCGCACGCGCCACCTTCCCCACGCTGCTGTACCCGTACTTCACGGGGCCGGGGAACGAGCCTTCCTGGAAGGGCGCGCGCATCGCGTGGTACTGGGACTCGGGCACGGCTCCGTTGAAGACGAGGGCCTCGGTGCCGCGGCTGATGCCGGACCAGGAGGCCTCCACGAGAACCTCCCCAGGACCCGGCGGCGCGATGGCCCGGTCCTCCACGACGCCCTGTCCGGGCGACCGTATCCAGAATTGCCGGGTATGGATCGTTTCCGTCATCGTCCTCGTGTCATCATGGCAGGCCGTGTCTACGCCGTCTCCATCCGCTCACATGCGTCCCGCCGGTCCCTCTCCGGTCTTCGATCTCGTGGTCGCGGTCGTCCCCGCGATCGCCCTCGCCATGGCCAACGCCTGGTGGTTCGACCTACCGGATACGTACGTGTGGACCGTGCTCCTCGGATACGCTGGGCTGAGCGTCGCGCTCTTGGCGGGCGCTCCCCGCCGCCTTCCGCCCCCCGGCCTCGGGTGGGCGAATCGCGTCACGTTGTTGCGCGCCACGCTCGTGCTACCGGTCGCTGCTCTCCTGGTGACCCCGGGAAGCGCGCGAGGGTCCCTCGCCTGGCTCGCGGTCGCGCTTGCCCTGGTGGCGCTGGTGATGGACGGTGTGGACGGCGCGGTGGCACGGCGCACGTCGTCGGAGACACCGCTCGGCGCCCGCTTCGACATGGAGCTCGACGCGTTCCTCATCCTCGTGCTCGCCGGGTTGGTGTGGACCAGCACGCCGCTCGGCTTCTGGGTCGTCTCGATCGGACTCATCCGCTACGTGTTCGTCCTGGCCGGATGGCTCTGGGCACCCCTGGACCGGGATCTGCCCCCGAGCTTTCGACGCAAGGTGATCTGCGTCGTCCAGGTGGCTGCGCTTCTCGTGGCGCTCGCGCCGGTCGTCCCCCCTCCTGCTGCGGCCGGAGTCTGCGGTGTCGCGCTGGCCCTCCTGACGTACTCGTTCGCCGTCGACGTCCTCTGGCTCGTCCGAAGAGCGCAGCAGCCCGCGCCCTCAACCGGTCGCTGAAGCACCCGGCGCGCTGACCCCTAGCCAGAGCCCGACGTGCAGCGGCAGGAAGAGCGCGATCTCGAACGCGTTCTCCTGGGTTGCGAACGGCATCAGGCCGACCACCACGCCGATCACCGCAAGCGCGACCACGGCTCCCGCCGCACGCACGGCCCAAGTCCTCGCCGACGGACGCACCGCGGCCAGGGGCACGAGTGCAGCCAGGGCGAGGGACAGCGGCGAGAGCAGGAAGAGGTTCTCGTTCCAGGTCATGAACTGGTGGTCCGTGAAGAGGACGCCCACCAGGATGAGGCCAGCAACGCCCGCGACGGCGCCCCACAGTCCGCCGAATCCGGCGAACGCCCAGCGGGCGCGCGCCGAGCCACCTGCGGCCCGACGCCCCAGGAAGGCGAACGCCCCTCCGCCGAGGAGCCCGACGAGCAGGTACCAGTGCCACCAGGTCGGCGCCTGTTCGGGCTCATCGGCGACGCGCGCCTCGGCCAGGAGCTCTTCGGACATCACGAGCGGTCGCATGCCGCCCTCGCCGTCATCGACCCGGAGGTCACGGATGGCGTCACGGAGGGTCATGGGCAGGAACATCTCGGCCCAAACGGTGATCGGCTGATCGCCGGGGCTGCCCAGCAGGATGTCCATGCCGGTGTACAGGGGCCGGTCGGGCTGGGTCAGGCGGCGCGTGTGGTCACGGTACGACGTCCCGGTCGGCGCCGAGCCGAAGCGCGAGAAGATGGCCCCGCCGAGCACCTGGTCCAGCAGGTCGCGAACCCGCGTCGAACAGTTGTCCAGGAAGTAGTCGTAGAAATACTCGCGGTTGCCGGGCATGGCGTTCCGCTCCGCGAAGTCACGCAGCTCGAGCTTTTGCGAGGGCGTCAAAGCCAGCTCCTGGGCGATCACCTCCCGTCCCGCCGATCGGTACATGTCGATCATGGGCTCGCTCGCGAAGGGCGCCATCATGTAGAGCATCTCGCCCCGCAGGAACCTCGGAATGAAGTCCTCCTGCTGGAAGTCGAAGATGCCCCAGTTGTACGATGCGTCGTAGCCGGTGCTCGTATCGACGAGACGGATCGCGTTGTGCCCGAATCGCTCCCAGATGGCGTCGCCCGGTCCGATGGTGATGAGCCAGACGCGTAGCTCCGACCCCGGCTCGCCCCCAGCCGAGGGAGGGGTCGGTGACTGCCCCGAGGCGGGCGCGCCCCACGCGCCGCCCAGCACCGCGAGGGTGACGAGCAACATCCGGAAGCCCCCGGCCCCGCTCAAGCGACCACGCCTTCCATGACCTTTCGCGCGGCCTCGACGATCTGCGTCGGCTGGATCAGCACCGCATCCGCCGCGGGCCCCAGCGGCACGAACGAGTCCGGCGCTCGCACCGACCGCAGCACGCCGCCGTATCCGCTCTCCGCCAGGTCGGCGATCACGGCTTCCGCGATCCCTCCTCCGGTTCGCCGACATTCGTCGACCACGAGCACCGATCGGGCCGACGCCGCCGCACGCCGGACTGCCTCGAACGGGAGCGGGTTCAGCCACCTGAGATCCATCACGCGAGCGTCGATGCCGTGCTCTCGCTCGAGCGTCGCCCGAGCGCGCAGGCTCATGTGGAGCCCGTTGGCGTACGAGACGATGAGTAGCGGCCCCTCTCCGTAGGTCTCCACCTCGCCCGGCAAGAGCGCCTCGCCCGGCCGGGGATAGTCGAAGAGCCACGCCTCGTCTCCTTCCTCCAGCAGATCGCGCTGGTGATAGAGGGCGATGGGCTCGAGGAACGCGACGACCCGCCCGCACTCGCGTGCGGTCGCCAGGCACCCGCGGAGCATCCGCACGGCGTCGTCGCCCCGGCTCGGGACCGCCAGGATCAGTCCCGGGATGTCCCGAAGCGCGCCGATCGAATTGTCGTTGTGGAAGTGACCACCGAAGCCGCGCTGGTACGCCAGCCCCGCGATCCGCACGACCATGGGGTTCTGGAACTGCCCGTTGCTGAAGAACTGGAGCGATGCGGCCTCGCCCCTGAGCTGATCGAGGGCGTTGTGGACGTAGGCCAGATACTGGATCTCGGGCACGGGCAGGAGCCCGAAGAGACCGGCGCCCTGCGCCAGACCCAGGATGGAGGTCTCGTCCAAGTGGGTGTCGAACACGCGGGTCTGCCCGAATCGCTTCTGCAGCCCGGCCGTGACGTAGTACACCCCGCCCTTCCGGCCCACGTCCTCCCCGAAGACCAGCACCTCGGGTCGCTTGAGCATCTCGTCGGCGAGCGCGGAGGAGATGTGCGCGGCCATGGTCCGCTTCACCGGTGCAGTCAGCTCCTCCGGAAGCTCGTCGTCCCAGAAAGGCCGCCGTCGGGCGTCGGGCACCCGTGCCTCGGCGGAGCGGCGGACGCGTGCTTCGTCATAGGGGGCCAGGGGAGCCATCACCCGCTCCGCGCTGTCGAGATGCCCCCGTCCGGCCGCCTCTTCCGCGGCCGCGCGCATCCTTGTCGCCGCAGCGGCGACACGGGCCCGTAGCTCCCCGGGGGTCGCCGCCCCCAGCTCGATGAGGCGACGAGCGTTCCGCAGGAGCGGATCGAGCGCTTCGGTCGCCTCGATGGCCTCTCTCGACCGGTAGGCCGACTCGATGTCGCTCCCCGCGTGCCCCCACAGACGCACGGTGACCAGCCTGAGGAACGTCGGGGTGCGCGTCTCGCGGCAGACGTCGATCGCCTCCTCGACGGTGCTCCACACGTCGTCGACCTCCCCGTCCGCCTCCAGATACCGCATATGGGAACGTCCCTCGAAGCTCTCCCGGATCCAGCGGCGGGGCGTGTCGGTGCTGATCCCGAGCCCGTTGTCTTCACACACGAAGAGGATCGGCAACGGATTGCCCCGCCGGCTCCCGTACCGCGCAGCCTGGAAGCCGGTGAGCGCGGTCGCGTGGTTCGCCGATGCGTCTCCGAAGGTGCAGCACACGATCGAGTCCTCGGGTATGCCGGGGTCCACCCCCAGCCGCCGCGCCCGCCCCACGGTGAACGCCGCGCCGACGGCCTTCGGGACGTGCGAGGCGATGGTGCTGGTCTGGGGCGGTACCCAGAGCGCACGGCTTCCCCACACCTTGTGCCGGCCCTCCCCAACGGGGTCGTCCTCGCTCGCGCACACGGACAGCATGGTGTCGAACGCCATGTCGACCTCCGGCAGCTTCCTCCCGCGGGCCATCATGAGCCCGCCGGAGCGGTAGTGCAGGAAGCACGGATCGGTCGTGCGGAGCAGACTCCCGAGGACCGCGTTCTGCTCGTGTCCGGCCGACGAGATCGTGTAGAAGCTGCGACCGGAGGCCTTGAGCCGCCGCGCCTCGACGTCGGCCATGCGGCTCAGGAGCTGGTCCTCGTAGAGCGCGAGCGCCCGTCGGGCGGTCAGCGTCACGCCCTCCCGGAGAGGTTGGTCCGGAGCCAGCCGCCGCTCGGGCTCGGGAGCGGTGGCCAGGAAGCGGTCGAGGTTTCCCTGGACCGCCGCCACACGATCAGCGCTCACGCGTCCCCGGCGCCCTCGAGGTGCTCGACCGCGCGCTCGCCGCCGGCGCGAATCGCCTGGGCCACGGCCAGCGCGTACGTCTCGGACAGCCACTGGCCCTCCTCCGATGCGAACTCGGCGGTGGCCCTGCGGATCAACTGATCGGGAGCGGGCGCGTATCCATGGAGAAGACGTATGACGGCGGCTCCGTGGCTGTTGATCTGGGCGACCTCGAGCTCATCGCCCGAGAGAGGTTCGAAGTCCGGGCCCCCGGGGCGGAACGCGTCGTGCACGCGGTACGCGGCTTCGCGGATCGCCTCCTGCATGAGCACGAAGAACGGCCCCTCGCCGCGGGCTTCGGCCCAGGCGCCGATGAGCTGGACCCTCGCCTCGGACGGCGGATCGTCCGTCATCTCGTTCGCGTACTCCTGCACCGTTTGGTCCGGCTGGTACTCCTCGCCGATACGCCGCACGGCGGCCGTGGCGCCCCCTTCCATCCACTGAAGCGCGCGCGCCACGACCTCGACGTTGCCCTCGGACACCATGTACTCCGCCACGTCGGCACGGAGTGATTCGTACGCGAACGACGTCAGCACCGCATCGACGAGTCGTTCGAGCTCAGGGTCGGAAGGGTCGCCGATCATGATGGCCACCTGCCGCGTGAACGCCCGGTCCCGGGCGGCCAGCACGCCTTCCACGTTCAGGAGGTCGAGCAGCCGGTCGACGTCCTCGGCGAGCGCGTCGGCCTCGGGGCGAGGCTCCGGCACCGGCAACGAGCTCCCGCCGCCGCATGCGACGGCCAGGAACAACCCGAGGGCGGCCGGCGCGAGCTTCCATCGATTCATACGTACTCTGTCCTATGGGGCCAGAAACGGTGTCGACAACCTTACAGAAGGTGCCTCTGCTTCGACAGTCCGGGACCGAGGCGTGGCGTCCGTCCGCGGTCGCAGGGTAGCCCGCGCCGGGGGCGTAGCCTTAAGATGCCCCCGTCGTGAATTCATCCACCATGACGGGATGTGTCCCTCATGAAGCAACTCGCCATCATTCTCGCCATCGCACTCGCCGCGTGCACCTCCCCCGGTCTCGACGAGGCCCGCTGGGAGGCCCGCGCCGACAACGTGACGATCACGCGTGACGAATGGGGCATTGCCCACGTTCGAGGACGGACGGACGCCGACGCCGTATTCGGCATGATCTACGCCCAGGCCGAGGACGACTTCAACCGGATCGAGGTGAACTTCCTCAACTCCATGGGCCGTCTCGCCGAGGCGGAGGGCGAGGACGAGATCTGGCGCGACCTCCGCATGCGGCTGTTCATCGATCCCGCCGAGATGCAGGAGCTCTACCGGACGAGCCCGGAGTGGCTGCGCGAGCTGATGGACGCCTGGGCCGACGGCCTCAACTACTACCTGCACACACATCCCGAGGTGACGCCGCGGGTCCTGACCCGTTTCGAGCCATGGATGGCGCTCACGTTCAGCGAGGGAAGCATCGGTGGCGACATCGAGCGTGTGAGCCTCTCCGACCTGGCCGAATTCTACGCGACCGACCCGGTGGAGCGCCTGACCGCCTCGGAGACGGCCGCTGCTGAAATCCCCGCCGAGCTGGTCCAGCCGTCGTTGGTGGCGGCAGCACCCGCCGAAGCAATGGCCATGGCGGGCTCCCCCGCCCGCGGGGACGCCGGTGAGGCATCATGGACGCCGTCCCGCGAGGACGATCCCACCATCGAGCCTTCCGGATCCAATGGCTTCGCCATCGCCCCATCGAACACCGTCGACGGCAATGCGCTCCTGCTCATCAACCCGCACACGTCGTTCTACTTCCGCTCCGAGCTGCACATGGCGAGCGACGAGGGACTGAACACGTACGGCGCGGTCACCTGGGGACAGTTCTTCGTCTACCAGGGCTTCAACGAGACGGCGGGTTGGATGCACACCTCGAGCGGTGTGGACAACATCGACGAGTTCATGGAGCGCGTCGTGCCGGACGGCGATTCGCTCCTGTACGTATACGGCGACGAGCGCCGACCGGTCGAGCAGCGGGAGGTCACCGTCCGCTACCGGACCGACGGAGACATGGCCGAACGCACCTTCACGGTATACCGCACTCACCACGGACCCATCGTCCGTGAGGAGGACGGCCGCTGGATCTCCGTGGGACTCATGGAGAAGCCGCAGGACGCTCTGCAGCAGTCGTATCTCCGCACCAAATCCGCCGACCTCGATGAGTATGTGGAGGTCATGTCGCTCTACTCGAACTCCTCGAACAACACCGTGTTCGCGGACGCCGAGGGCAACATCGCGTACTTCCACAGCAACTTCATCCCGACGCGGGATACGGCCTTCGATTGGTCCGAGCCCGTCGACGGGTCCGATCCCGCAGCGGATTGGGGTCCGCTCCTCGATTTCGAGGAGAGCCCGAACGTCATCAATCCGCCGAACGGGTGGATCCAGAACACGAACAACTGGCCGTACTCGGCGGCCGGGCCCAACAGCCCGAACCGCGACGACTACGCCCCGTACGTCGACCGGTACGGGGAGAACGCCCGCGGACTGAACGCGCTCCGGGTGCTGCCGGGCCGGACCGACTTCACGCTGGAAGGGCTGCGCGACGCCGCCTACGACTCGTACCTCACCGCTTTCGCGGCCCTCGTGCCGCCGCTCGTCAGCTCCTACGACGGGCTCCCGACGTCGAACCCGCTCGTCGAGGCCCTCGCCGAACCCATCGACGAGCTGCGTGGATGGGACTTCCGCTGGGGCGTCGAGTCCGTGCCCACGGCGCTGGCGGTCTACTGGGCGGAAGAGCTGCTCGACCGTGTCGGAGCAGACGCCGAGGCCGCCGGCATGGGCAGCACCGAATACGCCGAGACGCGCGCCTCCGCCGAGCAGCGCCTCGGAGCGCTCCAGACGGCAATGGAGACGCTGGAGGAGGACTTCGGCTCCTGGCGCACGCCCTGGGGGGAGATCAACCGGTTCCAGAGGCTGACGGGCGACATCGTCCAGCCCTTCGACGACGACGGGCCCAGCATTCCCGTGGGCTTCACGTCGTCGCGCTGGGGATCGCTCGCGTCCTTCGGGGCCCGGAGCTATCCGGGTACGGTGCGCCGCTACGGAACGAGCGGGAACAGCTTCGTCGCCGTCGTGGAGTTCGGAGACCGCGTCGAGGCGCTGGCCGTGACGGCCGGCGGAGAAAGCGGAGACCCCGAGTCGCCGCACTTCGACGATCAGGAGCAGCTGTACGCGGACGGGGCGCTGCGGCCCGTTCATTTCTATCCCGAGGACATCGAAGAGCACGCCGAGCGGGTGTACCGGCCGGGCGGCTGAGCCGCAACCGACCGATGGCGCGGCGGGTCAGCGCTTCCTGAGCACCTCGCCGGCCAATTCGCCGGTGAAGGCCTCGTCGGCAATGGCCGCCCGGCCGTTCACCAATACGTGCACCATGCCTTCCGAGAGATGATGCGGATCGGTGAACGTGGCTGGCGTATGGACCCGAGCCAGGTCGAAGACGACCACGTCGGCCACTGCCCCCTCGCGGATCTCGCCACGGTCCGGCATGCGATATACCCGCGCGGGTAGCGACGTCATGCTGCGGATCGCGGCTTCGAGCGTCACCGTTCCCTGGTCGACGGCGTACGTCTCCAGCTTTCTCGTGAAAGCCCCATAGGAGCGGGGGTGCGGCACACCCTCATTCAACGGCACGAGATCGCCGTCCGATGCCGTCATGCTCATCGGGTGGGCCATGATGAGGGCTACATCGCGCTCATCCATGTTGTGGGAGACGATGCTCGGAGATCCCTGCCGGAAGAGCATGATGGCGGCTTCGATGGCGTCGACGCCGCCGTCCCGCGCCACGTCGGCGAGCGTGCGTCCTTCGATGGAGGGGTCGGCCTGGAAGCGCCGGAACTGGATCCGGTCCGCGCCGCCCCGCCGCGCGAGGTTCTCCACCATCTCGACGCGAATACGGGCCAGGTCAGCCGGTCGGTCGAGGCGAGCCCGCAGCGAGTCCGAGCCGCCGGCCTGGGCCCAACGCGGTAACAAAGCCGCAGTGAGGCCGGTCGCGGAGGCCGTGTACGGGTATTGGTCCAGGTACACCTCGACGCCGTCCTCGCGGGCCCCCTCGAGGCGGCGGATCAGCGCCAGCGAGTAGCCCCAGACGTCCGGCCCGAGCGCCTTGGCGTGGGACCACACGCCGGGCATGCCGGCCTCGCGCGCCACGGTGATGACCTCCTCGACCGCGGCTATCACGCCGATCGTGTAGGTCGACTCGTCGCGCACGTGGCTCTGGTAGGCCCCGCCATGCTCCGCGGCGACGCGACCGAGCTCGACGAGCTCCTGGGTGTCGGAGTAGCTGCCGGGTGCATAGAACGGTCCGCTCGAGAGCCCCCATGCGCCCTCTTCCATGCCGCGACGGACCAACGCCCTCATACGGTCGAGCTCGTCCGCCGAGGCGAGCCGGTCGTCCATGCCGAGGACGGCGCTCCGTACCGAGCCGTGGGGCACGAACTGGGCGACGTTCACGCCGAGTCCGTCTGCCAGCAGCTCCGCGCGCTGCTCGGCGATGTCGACGGAGCCGCCCCCGTCGGGGTTCACGAATACGGTGGTGATCCCCTGAGCCAACAAAGGTCGGGCATGGCTGAGTTCCGGGCCGGCCAGGCCGCCGCCAGCGTGGGAATGCGTGTCGATGAAGCCCGGCGCCACGTATAGCCCGGTCGCGTCGATCACGTTCGCTGCCGTGGCCCCGGTCAGGTCACCCACCGCCACGATGCGATCTCCCACGATGCCCACGTCCGCCCTGAACCACGGGTTCCCGTCCCCGTCGAGGACACGTCCCCCACGGATCAACGTGTCGTACGGCCCCATGGCGGCGGCCGCCGGCTCCTGCGCCTCGACCCGCTCCACCAAGGGCGCGGCGGCCGTGACGGCCACCATCGCGAATGCCACCAACAGGGTCCGAACCCGCATCAGGCCTCTCACCGGTCGCCTCCCGGCACCGCTGCAGCCCCTTCCCAGTCCGGATCGGCGACGGCCTCCCACACCCCGAGGTCCGCGTGCCAGCGCGCGGCATGGATACGGCCGAACGCGCCCTCGCGATCGGTGGCGTCGACCTCGTACCCCATCGCTCTCAACTCCTCGATGACTGCGTCGTCGAAGCCGAACCCTGTCCCGATCTCGACGTCGATCTCACGCGGCGCATCGGGATCACCCTCGTCGGCCTGGCTACCGAACGCCGGCACGACGCGAGGGGCGGCCACGGCATCCGGGAGAGACATCCCCTGGTCGACCACCCGGCTCACGGCGGCGATGATGGCCGTCGGGATGCGCCCACCGCCCGCCGCACCCAGCGCCAGGAAGGGCTCGCCGTCGCGCTCCACCATGAACGGCGAAATGTGGGACCGCGCCCGTTCGCCCGGCTCCATCCGGCCCAGGTAGCCACCCAGGGTCGCGGCATACAGGAATCCGAGTCCCGGCGAGGCGACCCTGGACCCCATGCTCGGGCCGTTCGTCTGCGTGAGGGCCACGACCATCCCCTCGTCGTCCGCCGTGGTGAGGTGCGTGGTGTGTCCAACCTCTTCGAGCCAGGACGGGGGTAGGACCGCCTCACCATCGAAGGTCTCCCCGGCGAAGGCGTGCCGGACGACGCCGCCTCTCGGGGCCCCTCCGTCGGCCGTAGCCCCACCCGTCATGGCCTCGGGCAAGCGCATGACCGAAGCCCGCTCAGAGGCGTACTCGTCCGAGACCAGACGATCCGCGTCCTCGAGGGTGCTCTGGTTCGGGCGCTCCAGGTAGGCCACGTGGATGGCCTCCGCGACGGCTGCCGTCCACTCCGCCTCGTCCAGCTCTGCGACAGGAAGGGTCTCGAGGAGGTTCAGGGCATGGATCGTGATCGCCCCGAACGAAGGGATCCAGAGCCCCACCAGGTCGTAGCCGCGATAGTCGTCCCGCACGATCTCGGACGTCTCCGCCCGATACTCGGCCAGGGACTCGAGCGTGACCGCCGAGCCGTTGGCCTGCAGATCGGCCACCATGGCCTCAGCGAGGGGTCCACGATAGAAGGCGTCCACCCCACCCTCCGCGATGGCACGCAACGTAGCCGCCAGATCTTCCTGCACCCACAGCTCGCCGGCCACGCGTGGATTCCCGTCCGAGTTCAGAAAGTATCGGCTGGTCCCCTCGAACTCGCGCACCATGTCCACGGACCCCGCATGACGCTCCGCCTCACCTGGCAGCAACTCGAAACCCTCCGAAGCGTAACGGATAGCCGGCGCCATGACCGTGGCGCGCGGCAGGCTCCCGTACTCCTCGAGAGCCCGCAGGAGCCCGGCAGGCACACCAGGCACGCCCACCGTCGGATATCCGTAGGACGCCTGAGGCGCCGTGTCCGGATCGTACGTGGATGGCGCCTGCGTCGTCCCGTCGATCCCGTGGTGGCTCCCGTCCCGCGCCCGGATCAGGATCTGCACACGCCCACCGAGCCCGCTCATGCTCGGCTCGACCACCGCCAGCGCAAACCCCGCCGCCACCGCCGCGTCCACCGCGTTCCCGCCCTGGGCGAGCATCTCCGCCCCGGCTTCGGCCGCCAACGGATGCGCCACCGCCACGACCCCCACGTCGCACCGCGCCACCTGCCCACGATCGTCGGTCACGGCGCATGCCACCTCGCCCGGCCCGCCTTCGGTCGCACAAGCGGCCAGAGCGGTCACCAGAACGAGCGATAGGATGGAACGTCGGCGCGCCGAGCCTGGCGTGCGGATGGTGGTGCTTCCCCTCATATGGTCCTCCACGGATGGATATCGGGCCGAAGAGTGGGAACGTGCGGCTCTGCGAGACGATGGGCAACCGGGGCGTGGGGGTTGTGCGGGGGCGTAGACGGGTGCTCCCTCGAGCGCTGCGCCGACGGCTGGTCGCCGGTGGGGCTGCGTTCGTCGTGATCTGCATGTTCGTCGCTGCTTCGGCTCGGGGTCGTCGAGAG